>JAHBWH010000084.1 GCA_019637115.1 Myxococcales bacterium
GCGACGCGGGCGTCGCGACGCGCGACGCCGCCCTCGCCTTCGGGCTCCACTTCGTCCCGCTCTCGGAGGAGCGCTACGACCTCGTCATCCCGCGCGCGTCTCTCGACGATCCGCGCGTCGAGCGCTGGCTCGACGCGCTCACCTCGCGCGCGGTCCGGATCGAGCTCGACGCGCTCGGCTACGACGTCACGCACGCCGGCGATCGCGTCGCCGAGATCGGAGCGGCGTAGCGCCATGTCTCGCCCCCGCGCTTCCCGCCTGCTCACGTGGCTCCTGCGCTCGTGGACGCCTCCAGCCGTGCTCGCGCTCGGCCTCGCGCTGGGGTGCGGACGCGCCGCGCCACAAGCGCCGCCGCCGATTCGCGTCGCGGCCGCCGCCGACCTCGCGCTGGCGTTCGAAGCGCTGGGCGCCGACTTCGAGCGACGGAGCGGGCGCCGGGTCACTTTCTCTTTCGGCTCGACGGGTCTGCTCGCGCGGCAGATCACCCAGGGCGCCCCCTTCGATCTCTTCGCCGCCGCGAACGAGTCGTTCGTCGACGCCGCCGTCGCGTCTGGCGCGTGCGACGGCGCGACGAAGGCCGCCTACGCGCGCGGCCGCGTCGTCGTCTGGACCCGCCGCGACGGCGTCCGCCCTCCGATGAGCGTCGAAGAGCTCGCCGACGCGCGTTTCGCTCGCGTCGCGATCGCGCATCCGGAGCACGCGCCCTACGGGCAGGCGGCCAAGCAAGCGCTGATCACCGCCGGTATCTGGGACGCGCTCGAGCCACGCCTCGTCTACGGCGAGAACGTCCGCCAGACCCTCCAGCTCGCCGAGAGCGGCAACGTCGAGGCGGCGATCGTGGCGCTCTCGCTCGTGACCGCCGACGCCACGCACCCGTGGCTGCTCGTCGACGACGCGCTGCATCGGCCGATCGACCAAGCGCTCGTCGTCTGCACGCGGGGCGCGGACCGCGACGGCGGCGAGGCCTTCGCGCGCTTCGTGAGCTCACCGGAGGGTCGCGTCGTGATGCGGCGCCATGGCTTCCTCCTGCCGAACGAGACGCTGCCCGAGCGCGAGGCGAGCGCGGCCGTCCGAGGAGGCGACGGAGAAGGCACGAGTTGGGCCCAGCGGGGGGGAGCCGCTCGAGAAGCCACCGCCACCGAGGGTGCCTCGGCCACCCACGCGCGCGCTGACGAGCGACGAGGAGGCACATGAGCCCGGGCTCGCTCCCCCGCGCACCCGTCGTCGCCGGACACACCAACATCGTCGGCTCGTGGGACGTCCACCCGCGGTCCGACGCGCCGCGAGAAGGCTCGTGAGCTGGGATCCGCTCCTCCTCTCGTTCCAGGTCGCGGTCGCGTCGACCCTCATCGCCGGGACGCTCGGCGTCGCCCTCGCGGGCCTGACCGCGCGCGCCCACCGCGCGGGCTGGGACCTGCTCGAGGTGCTGATCACCGCGCCGATGATCCTCCCGCCGACCGTCCTCGGCTATTACCTGCTGCTCGCCGTCGGGCGCGACAGCGCGGTCGGCGGCGCGTACGAGGCGCTCACTGGCTCACCCATCGTCTTCACCAAGACCGCCGCCGTCCTCGCGGGCACCCTCGCGGCGCTGCCCTTCGTCGTGAAGTCGTCGCGCGCCGCGATGGAGGAGGTCGACCCGCGGCTCATCGGCGCCGCGGCGACGCTCGGGGCGTCTCCGCTCAGGGTCTTCTTCACGGTCGTGCTCCCCACGAGCAAGAGCGGCGTGCTCGCGGGGCTGACCCTCGGCTTCGCGCGCGCCCTCGGCGACTTCGGCGTGACGCTGATGATCGCGGGCAACATCCCCGGGCTCACGCAGACGGGCGCGCTCGCCATCTACGACGCGATCCAAGCGAACCGCGACGCCGAGGCCGCGGGCATGGCCGCGGTGATGACGGCCTTCGGCGTCGCCGCGCTCTACCTCGGCACCCGCCTCACCCGCGCGAGGCGCCATGCGTGGTGAGCCTCGCCTCCGCGTCCGCGCGCGCGTCGACGGGGCCGACCATGAGCGCCCGCGCCTCGACGTCGACCTCGCGTTCCCGTCGGGGATCACCTCGATCGTCGGGCCCTCGGGCGCGGGCAAGACGACGCTGCTGGTGACGATCGCGGGCCTCGCGACGCCGACGAGCGGCCGGATCACGCTCGACGACGCGCAACTCTACGACGCCTCGCGCGGCGCGCTCGTGCCCACGCACCGCCGCCAGATCGCGCTCGTCTTCCAGTCGCTCGCGCTCTTCCCGCACCTGCGCGTCTGGCAGAACGCGGCGTACGGCGCCCCCGGCGACAAGCGGGCGCGCCGCGAGCGCGCCCTCCACTGGCTCGAGCGTGTCCGCGCGAGCCACCTCGCGGACCGCGCCCCGGCGACGCTCTCCGGCGGCGAGGCGCAGCGCGTCGCCCTCGCGCGCGCGCTCGCCTCCGAGCCACGCGCGCTCCTCCTCGACGAGCCCTTCTCCGCGCTCGACGCGCCGCTACGGCGCGCGCTCGGCGAAGACCTCCGCGCGCTCGTCGACGAGCTCGACATCCCCACGCTGCTGGTCACCCACCACCGCGACGACGCGATGTCCCTCGGCGCGCGCGTGGTCACCCTCGAAGCCGGCCGCGTCGCCGCCGACACCACGGCCCCACGTCTCGACGCCGAGTCACGCCAGAAGCAAGGGTGATTGACGTCGTATTTGATCGAGCCCGGGCAGACGCCGATGGCGGGCGCCGTCTCGAGCAAGTCGAGGACCCTCCAGCGTCCCCCGACCGTCATCGGGCTCATGTGCGTGAAGGACTCGTCGAACCTTCCCACCGCGTAGACGTCCGTGAGGAGCACGCGGACCCCTTTCCCGTCAGCCGCGAAGACGATCTCGACGCGATCGGGCAACCGGATCACGAGCTGGCCGTCGGCGATGTACGCGTCGTCGTCGCTGATGCGCGGTCGCTCTCGGTCCTCCCTGAAGAACGCGTCGTTTCGCACCCAGAGCCAGTCTTCGCCGTCCCACGTGGCAGCTCGTCAGCATGAGCAGGGGAGCGACCACCACCGCCGCCCAGGACCAGCCGGTCGTCAGCCCGACTTCGAGTCGTTCGGCGGCGGCGCCTCGGTCGGCCCCACCACCGCCGTCAAGACCTCGGACGTCGACGCCTTCGTCGGCTGGTGGCGCACGGGGCGCACGATGAAGGGCCGCTCGGCGCGCGCCCGCGCGTCGGCCTGGGCCTGCGCGTCGGTGGCGAGCTGCAGGAACCGAGACTGGCTGCGGAGCTGCTCGGCCTCGTCCTCCGGCGTCGGGACGTGCTCGTAGCTCCCGTCGGCCGAGAGCGTGCTGGCCTTCACGTTGTCGTCGAGCGCGATCTGCAGGATCTCCTGGATGATGCGCTTGCGGATCCCCTCGTCGTCGAAGGGGAACATGATCTCGACGCGGCGGTGGAAGTTGCGTGGCATCCAGTCGGCGCTCGAGGCGTAGACCTGCCGGCGTCCGCCCGCCTCGAAGTAGTAGATGCGGTGGTGCTCGAGGAAGCGGTCGACGATCGAGCGCACGCGGATGTTCTCGCTCACGCCGGGGATGCCGGGGCGCAGGCAGCAGATGCCGCGCACGATGAGGTCGATCTGCACCCCCGCCTGCGACGCGCGGTAGAGGGCCTGCACGACGTCGGCGTCCTGCAGCGAGTTCATCTTCGCGATGATGCGCGCCGGGCGGCCCGCGCGCGCGTAGGCCGCCTCGCGCTCGATCATGCCGAGCGTCGCCTCGTGGAGGCCGAGCGGCGCCGCGACGAGCTTGCGCCAGGTCGCGGGCGCGGTGCAGCTCGTGAGCAGGTTGAAGAGCGCCGTCGCGTCGTGGCCGAAGTCTTCGCGGCAGGTGAAGAGCGAGACGTCGGTGTAGAGCTTCGCGGTCTTCGGGTTGTAGTTGCCCGTGCCGAGGTGGACGTAGCGCCGCAGGTGGCCCTGCTCGCGTCGGACGATGAGGCAGACCTTGCAGTGCGTCTTGAGGCCGACGAGGCCGTAGACCACGTGCACGCCGGCCTCTTCGAGGCGCCGGGCCCAGTGGATGTTGTTCTCCTCGTCGAAGCGCGCCTTGATCTCGACGAGCGCCGCGACCTGCTTGCCCGCCTCGGCGGCGCGGATGAGCGCCTTGACGATCGGGCTGTCGCCGCTCGTGCGGTAGAGCGTCTGCTTGATGGCGAGCACGTCCGGGTCGACGGCCGCCGACTCGAGCATGTCGACGACGGGGTCGAACGCCTCGTAGGGGTGGTGCAGGAGCACGTCCCCCTCGCGGATGACCGCGAAGACGTCCTCCGCGCCGTGGAACGCCGGGGCGACGGCGGGCGTGAAGGGCACGTCTTGTAGATCCGCGCGGTGGCGCAGCGACTTCGAGAGCTCACCGAGGTCGGGGAGCGAGAGCGGCGCGTCGACCGCGAAGAGGAACTGCGGGTCGACGTGGAGCGCGTTCTGCAGGACCTCGACCGCCTCGGGCGGGCACGACGAGCTCACCTCGAGCGCGACGGCGTTGCCGCGGTCGCGGCGTCGCACCTCGGCGCGGATCACCTCGAGCAGATCTTCGGCCTCCTCCTCGTCGATCGAGAGGTCGTGGTTGCGGATGACGCGGAAGGGCCACGCGCCGCGCCGCGTGAAGCCGCGGAAGAGCTCGCCCGCGAACTCGGCGATCACGTCGTCGAGCAGCACGTAGGTGGCGACGTCTGCCTCGCCGCGCGCCGGGATGAGGCGCGGGAGGACGGCGGGGATCTGAAGGACCGCGAACGCGGGCTCGCCGGCCTCTTCGCCGGCCAGGACGACGATGAGGTGCAGCCGCTTGTTGGGCACGTGCGGGAAGGGGTGACCCGGATCGAGCGCGAGCGGCGTGAGGATCGGGTAGACCTGCTCTTGGAAGTAGGTGCGCAGCCGCGACTGCTCTTCGTCGCCGAGCTCGTGCGGCTTGCGGATGACGACGCCCTCGCGCTCGAAGAGCGGGACGAGCTGTCCGACGAAGGTCTCGGACATCTCGTCGACCATCTGTTCGACGCGGCGGCCGATGGCGGAGAGCTGGTCCGCGGGGGTCATCCCGTCCGCGGGCGTGTCGGTCACGCCCTCGCGGCGCTGCTCGAGCAGGCCGGCGACGCGGACCATGAAGAATTCGTCGAGGTTCGACTGGACGATGGTGAGGAACTTCAGCCGCTCGAGCAGGGGCACGCTCGGGTTGCGGGCCTCGTCGAGCACGCGCTGGTTGAACTCGAGCCAGCTCAGCTCGCGGTTGATGAAGAGCTCGGGGCGATCGAGCGCGGTCTCCTGCGGCGGGGGTGGCGGCAACGGCGTCTCGGGGGCCTCTCCTCGCTCGGGCTCGTCGGTCTCCGGAAGCTGCTCAGCCGAACCATCCATCACGCCTTCGTTGTGTGCCGTTCGACACGAGCCGGTCAAGCATTGGTGGCGAAACGTCACAAGTAGAGAGGTCAACACCCCGTGCCCCTGCCCCTGCCCGTGCCCTTGCCCGACGCAGCCGACGCAGCCGACCCCCGACGCAAGCCCCGACGACGCTGGCCCCCCCACGCAAGCCCCCAAGCAAGCCCGCCGAAGAGTGAGCGCCGTTTGCGATCCATCAACGGGACGTGGTAATACCAATCGGCCGAGCGCGACGTCGGGATCGCCGCGCGTTGGAGGTGTGATGTCTTGGATTCTTCGCTGGGGAGCGGCGCTCATCCTCGGCGCGTCGCTGGGTCTCGTAGGGTGCGAGGGAGAGATCGAAGCTCCCACCGTCGCCACGCGTCCGCCGCCGCCCTTCGAGCCCGCGCCCGCTCAGCTCCGTCGCCTGACCCAGCCGCAATACCGCAACGCGATCACCGACCTCTTCGGTGAGGTGGTGCTCCCTGCGCGGCTCGAGCCCGACGAGCGCGTCGACGGCCTCTACCAGGTCGGCGCCCACCTCACGACCATCAGCGCGCGCGGCACCGAGCTCTACGAAGCCGCCGCGTACCAGATCGCCGGCCAAGCCGTCGACGAGGCGCACCGCGATCGCTGGATCCTCTGCGCGCCCTCGGGCGTCGTCGACCGCGCGTGCGCCGAGCAGAGCCTGCGGGTGCTCGGCCGCCGCACGTGGCGACGACCGCTGAGCGAGGTCGAGCTCGCGCAGCTCGTCGAGATCGGCGCGAACGCCGCTCGACGCCTCGGCGACTTCTACGCCGGCATGGAGTTCTCGGTCGCGACCCTCCTGCAGTCGCCGCACTTCCTCTTCCGTCGCGAGGTGGGGGCCGAGACGGACGGCCCGCGCCGCCACACGGGCTGGGAGATGGCCGAGCGCCTCTCCTTCTTCCTCTGGAACACCATCCCCGACGACGCCCTCCTCGACGCGGCCGCGCGGGGCGAGCTCGGCGACCACCCCCGCTACGCCGAGCACGTCGACCGGCTCCTCGCCGACCCGCGCGCCAAGCAGGGCGTGCGCGCCTTCTTCACGGAGATGCTCGAGCTCGACGAGCTCGACGAGCTCCGCAAGGACCCGACGATCTTCGAGCACTACACCCCCGAGCTCGGCGCGTCCGCCCGCGAAGAGACGCTGCGCCTCATCGAGCACCTCGTCTTCGAGCGCGACGCCGACTACCGCGAGCTCATGACGACGCGGACGACCTTCATCGACCGTCGGCTCGCGTCCCTCTACGGCGTGCCCGCGCCCGCGCGCGAGGGCTTCGGCCGCTACGACTTCCCCGAGAGCTCCGAGCGCGTCGGCCTGCTCGGCCACATCTCGGTGCTCGCGCTGCAAGCGCACGCCTCGGTGAGCTCGCCGACCCTTCGCGGCATCTTCGTCCGCCGCAACCTGCTCTGTGGTGCGATCCCGCCGCCTCCCGCCAACGTCGACACGTCGATCCCCGAGCCCCTCCCCGGCTCCGTCACGCTGCGAGACCGCGTCGCCCGCCACCTGCAGGATCCGAGCTGCGCGGGCTGCCATCGCCTGATGGACCCGCTCGGCCTCGGGCTCGAGAACTTCGACGCCATCGGCCGCTGGCGCGACACCGAGAGCGGCGAGCCCATCGACGCGAGCGGCGACGTAAACGGGATCCCCTTCTCGACGCCGAGTGAGCTCGCCTACACGGTCGCGGCGACGCCCGACTTCACGCAATGCGTGATGCGCACGGCGTACCGCTACGCGACCGGCCACAAGGAGGTCCCTGGTGAGGCCGCGACCCTCCGGGACATCACCGGACGCTTCGAGCGCAGCGGCTTCCGCGTCCTCCCGCTCCTGCGCAGCATCGCGCTCTCGGACGGCTTCCGCCGCGTGGGCGCGCCCGTCATCACCGTCGACTCCACCCCCTCGGGCGAGGTGAGCCCATGATCATTCGTACGAAGAAGCCCGGCCGTTTCGGCCGCCGCTCGGTGCTCCGTGGCCTGCTCGGCGGCGCCGCGGTCGGCGTCAGCCTCCCGGCCTTGCAGATCTTCCTGAACGAGAGCGGCACGGCCTACGCCGACGGCGCCGCCTTCCCCAAGCGCTTCGGCGTCTTCTTCTGGGGCAACGGCGTCTTGCCGTGGCGCTGGGTGCCGCAGATGACGGGCTCGTTCGCCGAGCGCGACGAGCTCACGGGCGAGTACGCTCTGCCGCTGAGCGAGCAGCTCGCCAGCCTCGAGTCGCTACGAGAAGACATGATCGTCGTCAGCGGCTTCGACGTGAAGACCGGCGGACGCATCCCGCACAACTCGGCGGTCTGCGGGATGCTCACGGGCGCGCCGCTCGTCGTCGAGGGCGAGCGCGAGATCTGGGAGCACCCGACGATCGACCAGATCGTCGCCCGCGAGCTCGGCAGCTACACGCGCTTCCGCTCGCTCGAGACCTCGGGTGTCCCGAGCAGCTACAGCGTGAGCTACAGCGGCAGCAACACCCGCAACCCGAGCGAGTCGTCGCCGTGGAACCTCTACCAGCGGCTCTTCGTCGACGGCTTCCGCCTCCCGGGCGAAGAGGCCTTCTCGGACCCGCGCCTCGCGCTGAGGCGCAGCGTGCTCGACGCGGTGATGGACCACTCGCGTGACCTCCGGCGCCACCTCGGCTCCGAGGACCAGCGGCGGGTGGACATGCACTTCACGCAGATCCGCGAGCTCGAGATGCGCATCGCGCGGCTCGAGGACGACCCGCCGAGCTTCGAGGCGTGCATGCGCCCGAACGCGCCGCCGATGGAGCTCGCGTCGGACGAGCGCGGCCGCCCGCCGGTGGTCGAGCGCAACGCGCTGATGGCGGAGCTCTTGGCGATGGCCTTCGCCTGCGACCAGACGCGCGTCTTCTCGCACGCGCTCTCGCCCGCCGTCGGCGACGTGGTCTTCCCGGTCGACGGACTCGAGATCATGGAGTCGGGCCAGGGCGTGCTGAAGGGTCACCACGACCTCACGCACAACGAGCCGCCGCCCACGGCCGACGAGGTCCGCAACCTCGGCGTCGACGCCGACGTGCAGATGTGGCGCGTGAACGAGATCGTGAAGCACATCGTCGGCCGCATCGGCGACTTCGTGAGCGCGTTCAAGGCGATCCCCGAGGGCAGCGAGACGCTCCTCGACCACATGGCGATCCTCGGCACGACCGACAGCTCGAACCCGCGCCTGCACTCGCTCGAGGACTTCCCGATCCTCGTCTTCGGCGGCCTCTCGGGCGCGCTGCGGACCGGACAGCACTACCGCTCCGACGGCGACAACGCCTCGCGCGTGAGCCTCTCGATCCTGCGCGGGCTCGGGCTCAACGCCGGGAGCTTCGGCCACGGGGACGGCCGGACCACCGACGGAGTCAGCGCGATCGAGCGCTGAGGAGATGATCATGAAGACGCTCCTCCAGACCGCCCTCACCCTGCGTGGCCTCGTCGCGCTCCCCGGTCTCGTCGTGCTGGCCGGGTGCGCGGCGGAGACGGGCGAGCACCGCGCCTTCGTCGCGTCCGAGATCGGCTTCGGCTCGCGGACGGGCGAGCAGATCGACGGCCGCGACGTGGCCATCGGGCTGAACCTGGACGGCCGGGACTCGGACGCCCAGGACCTGCAGGGCTGTCGCCGTCGTGACTTCATCGCGCCCGACGGGACGCGCGGGATCGACAACCAGTTCACGCACCTCTACGAGCTCGTCGAGGACGTCTTCCAAGAGGGCGTGGTCGAAGGGATCATCAAGAACAGCATCAACGAGGGGCGCCTGCTCCTGATGTTCCAGATCTCCAAGGTGACCGACTGGAAGAACGACGACGACGTCGAGGTCGCGATCTTCCTCGGCGATGGGCGGCCGAACATCAACACCGAGAACGCGCTCGTCCGCGATCAGACCTTCGACATCCGCAGCGACGCGCCGGTCGCCCGCACGCGCGGGAGCATCCGCGATGGCGTCCTCCGCACGGAGCCCATCGACGTCGAGCTGCCGATGGCCTTCTTCAACGTCTTCTTCGACCTGCAGCTCCGTGGCGCGCAGATCCAGGCCGAGCTCGACATGGACGGCAACCTCGTCGGCCTCATGGGCGGCGGCGTCGACAAAGAGCAGATCTTCGAGATCGGCCGGATGGCCGACGCGATGCAGGGCGAGCAGGTCTCGCCGCTCCTGAACCTGCTCATCCCGACGTGGACGGACCTCTACCCCGACGAGCGCGGGATCTGCTCGCACATCTCGGCCGCGCTCACCTTCCGGAGCGTCCCGGCGTTCGTCTTCGACGACGTCCGCCCCTGACCATCTGCCGCCCTCGACGTGCGCCCCCGACCATCGGCCCGACTCTCGGTGACCGTCGGCCACGCCCACCGTCGGCCACCCCGACCGTCGCGCCTGACCGTCGGTCGCGCGCTGCTGACTCCCGCCGCCTTGCGCGCGCCCGACGGCGCTGCCCCGGCCTCCGGCCGGACTATGGCCGCCTGACCTTGGTCCGGCCCGCGCCGCCCTCCGCGCGGCCGAAGGGACATCGCGAACCGCATTCATTCCCTCTTGTGCGCCGGCTTGCGTCGTCGGATTCTTCGGTCTGGGTGTGTCGGGTGCGGCCGCGGGACGCGGCCAGGCGAGGTGTCAGATGTTCGAACGCCAACGCGGGGTGTGGTTGTTGTGGGGGCTCGCGATCGCCGCTTGCGGCGGCGGAGGCCGGGCTGAACCAGACTCCGGTGGAGGATTCAGCGACGCCGCGCCCGACGCGCCGACGACGCGACCCGACGCGGGCCTCGACGCAGGCTACGACGCGGGTGGTCCGGTCGAGACGGTCGGCTTGTGCGAAGCCTGCGAGGTCGACGACCAATGCGGTCGCTTGGCGCGCTGCGGCCCGCTCGCCGACGGCGGCCGCGTCTGCTTGAAGCTCTGCAACCCGGAGTTCTTCGACTGCCCGCGCGGGTTCCAGTGTGCGGCCTACGCGCCGCTCGACTTCGAGGCGGTCTGTCTCCCGGTCGGCACGGTCTGCTGCATCGACGAGGACGGCGACGGCTACGGCGTCGGAGGTCAGTGCCAAGGCAGCGACTGCGACGACGAGGACGCCGACCGCTACCCCGGCGCCCCAGAGCGCTGCGACGGCGTCGACCAAGACTGCGACGACGTGATCGACGAGGACGCGACGGACTGCGCGACGCAGCGATGCGAGGCCGACGGCGAGGGCGGCTACGCCGAGCGCGCCGATGGCACCTGCGTCGAAGCCGCGTGTGTCGATCCGGAGCCGGCGCCATGCGGCCTCTACGCCTGCGAGGACGGCGAAGAGCGCGGCGACCGCTGCGCCACGACGTGTGACGCGCTCGGCACCTCCGACGACCGCCTCTGCGCATCGAGCGCGCACTGCGAGGGCGGGACGTGCATGCCGGACCGCCCCGACGGAGAGGCCTGCGGGCGCGACGCGCAGTGCGCCTCGGGGCACTGCGAGAACGGCTTCTGCTGCGCGGCTGGCGGCACCTGCTGCCAGACCTCGGCGAACTGTCCTGGCTACCCCGGAGAAGGCACGCTCTGTACGACGCCCTCCCAATGCCGCGGGACGCGGGGCACGGTGACGTGCAACCCGGAGCGCTTCCAGTGCGAGACGATGTCGGGCGTCCGCGACGACAGCGCGTGCACCGCGGCCATCGTGGCCGACGATTGCGGGTTCTTCCGAGACGTTCGGTGCACGGGGGAGCCGCTGCAGACGGAGCCGATGTGCGGGCGCACGTGCACCGCGCACACCGAGTGCGATGACGGCGCGCACTGCTTCTTCGGCGCGTGTGTACCCAACCGGCCCGACGGCGAGTCCTGCACCGCGGCGGCTCAATGCGAGAGCGGACACTGCCAGAACGGCTTCTGCTGCTCGGGCGGCGACTGCTGCGGCACGGCGGTGCACTGCCCCGCGAGCTACCGGGGCGCGCCGGTCTGCCTCGACTCGCGCGCCTGCCAGGGTACGCGAGACGCGGCGACGTGCATCGACAGCCGGTGCGGCACCATGCCGGGGGTCCCCGACGACAGCGCGTGCACGAGCGCCATCGTCGCCGACGAGTGCGGCCTCTATCCCTCCGTGCGCTGCACGGGCGCCGTCGATCAGATGGCGCCCGTCTGCCGGACGAGCTGCCTCGGCCACGACGACTGCGATCCCGGCGCACACTGCCGCATGGGGATGTGCGTGCTCGACCAGCCCGACGGCGCCGCCTGCACGGACGGACGGCAGTGCACGAGCCGGCATTGCCAGAACGGCTTCTGCTGCGGCAGCGGCGACTGCTGCAGCCGCGCGACGGATTGCCCGGACGCCTACCGCCGCCCCTCGACCTGCCTCGCGGCGGCGACGTGCCAGGGCGTCCGCCGCGACGCGGTCTGCGCCCCAAGCTCGCAGTGCATCCTCGGCGACCCCATCGACGACGATCGCGGCTGCACGGGGCTCGTCTCGAACACCTGCGGGCTCTACCCGAGCGTGGCCTGCACCTCCGAGCCGGACCAACCCTCGGACCAGATGAGCCGCTGCGCGACGAGCTGCACCGTCAACGGCGACTGCGACCCGGGCGCGTTCTGCAACGCGATGGGGCAATGCCAGTCCGAAGGGGGCCCCGGCGACGCTTGCACCTCCACGAGCCAATGCTCGGGCGCGCTGAGCTGCGTCGACGGCGTCTGCTGCACGTCGAGCTGCACGGGCACCTGCGTCGCGTGCAACGTTCCGGGGAACGAAGGGACGTGCAGCCCGATCCCCGCGGGGCAAGACCCCGCCGAGGAGTGTGGCGGCGTCGCGTGCGGCGGCTACTTCGCGGGCTGGTCGGCGAACGTCTGCTACGAGCGCGCCGACGCGCCGTCCTCGGCGGTCAGCTGCAACGGCGCGGGAGCCTGTCAGACGGCGGCGCAGGTCTGCCCCGCCCAAGGGCCCGGCAACATCCGCCAGACGTGCAACACGACCTGCCAGAGCCCGAACGGCGGCACGTGCGCGGGCACGACGGCCCCGATGTGCACCAACCTCGATCTCGGCAGCCAATCGTGCGGGACGGGCGCGTGCCGACGGACGGTGCCGGTCTGCGTCAGCGGGTCGCCGAACACCTGCACCCCCGGCTCGCCTTCGACGGAGATGTGCAACGGCATCGACGACGACTGTGACGGCGTCGCGGACAACAACATCGCCTCGGCGTTCGACGCGCACGAGCCCAACGGCTCGTGCGCGGAGCTCGCGACCTTGACCCGCGTCACCACCGACGGCGCCTCGGCGAGCCGCACCGCCTCCGCGAGCGGGACGGTCTACTACCAAGGCGACGTCGACTTCTATCGGATCCGCGTCGACGAGGACGGCGCCTCCGACTGCATCTTGAACTGTGGGCTCACGCGCGAACGCAGCACCCTGCAGGTGACCTTCCGCGCGCCGAGCGGCTCGGGCAGCTACGAGATCTGCGGCGCAGCGACCTCCTGCCCGAGCAGCTGGACCAACTGCTTCAGCGTCGCGGCGGGGGCCACCCGCACCTTCACCCTGAACGGGCGCACCGCGTGCTGCAGCGGGATCGGCTGCAGCACCGACAACTCCGACTGGTTCTACCTGCGAGTCCGCGGCCTCGGCGCGACGCCGTCGTGGTCCTGCCAACCCTACTCGCTCGAGTACACCGGCGACGAGGCGTGCGGCTGACCCGAGGTCCGAGCGCGGGCGTCCCCCGCGCTCGGGGCAACATGGGGCTGACCTGAGGTCTGCGCGCGCGCCCACTCGCGCTCGGGGCGACGAGGCGTGGAGCTGACCTGAGGTCTGCAGACCCGCGCTCGAGGCGACGATGCAGCGGAGCTGAGGTCCGAACGCGGCGGCACGCGGCGACAGGCGCGCGGCCGACCGGAGTGTCGCTCGTGAGAGGGCTCGTCGACCACGCGCGACCGGGGCCTGAACGACGACCGGCGTCGAGGGAGCCGTCCGGCCCGCCGATGCGCGCCGACGGGTCCGCGCGTATGCTGTGGCGATGAACGACCCGGCCCAGCGCGTCGGCGCGACGATCGCGGACCTGCTCGCGATCCCCGACGAGGAGCGCCGCCACGAGATCATCGACGGCGTCCTCGTGCAGAAGGACGCGGCCTCGGGTCGACATGGACGCGCGCAGCTGCGCCTCTCCCGCCAGCTCGGGCCCTATGACCGTCGCCCAGGCGGGCGCTCTCCCGGGGGTTGGTGGTTCGCGACGGAAGTCGAGATCCAGTTCGAGGACCACCAGATCCTCAGGCCCGACGTCGCGGGGTGGCGGCGGGATCGCCTCCCTGGTCCACCCGACGAGATCCCGATCGTGCTGCGACCGGATTGGGTCTGCGAGATCCTCTCGCAGAACCGGCGCAACGACCTGGTCCGGAAGAAGCGCGTCTACCATCGCCACGAGGTCGGCCACTATTGGATCGTCGATCCGGACGAGGAGACGCTCTCGGTCCTCCGCTGGCACGCCGACGGATACGTCGAGGTCCTCGTCGCCGATCGCAGCGAGCGTGTCCACGCCGAACCGTTCGACGAGATCGAGCTCTCGCTCGGGGTGCTCTTCGGCGACGACGAAGACGAGTGAGAGCTCACGGGTCCCGACTGCACCACGCACGACGAAGACTCGTTGGGTGACGAGTCGTCTCGACGACGCCGCACCGGGAGAGACGACGGATACTCGTGCCGAGCCGTAGAGTCCAAGCGCCCTTCTCGGCTTCGTCGTGGTCTTGACGCTTCGCCGCCGCGCGCGACGGACGCCGTGATCCAGGCCGCACGCATCGGACGATGGTAGAGCGTCCGCGCGCCTCGTGGATCGAGGCGGCGACCCGTGGGATCCGGCGGGGAGTGCTCAACCCTTCACGCAGCCGATCGGCCGGATGCGCGCCACCTTCGACGCGATGCCGCCGCGGGCGACGACGTCGACCACGTCCGCGACGTCCTTGTAGGCCTGCGGCATCTCTTCGACGATCGTCTCCTTCGACGCGCCGCGGACGATCACGCCGCGGTCCTCGAGCGCCTTCGAGACGTCGCTCCGCTCGAAGCGTCGCTTCGCCTCGCCGCGGCTGAGCACGCGGCCCGCGCCGTGGCACGCGCTGCCGAAGGTCTCGGCGCTGCCCGCCTCGCCCTTGAGCACGAAGGAGTAGCGGCCCATGTCGCCGGGGATGATCACCGGCTGCCCCACCGCGCGATACGCCTCGGGGACGAGCGGGTGGTCCTTCGGGAGCGCGCGCGTCGCGCCCTTGCGGTGCACGAGGATCTCCTTCGGCGCGCCGTCGACGACGTGCTCTTCGATCTTCGCGATGTTGTGGCAGACGTCGTAGACGGTGCGGAGCTCCGCGCCGAGGCGCCGCTCGAAGACGTCGCGCGCCTTGTTGGTCATCAGCTGCCGGTTCGCGAACGCGAAGTTCGCCGCCGCCGCCATCGCCTCGAGGTACTCGTGCCCCTCCACGCTGCGCACGGGCGCGCAGCAGAGCTGGCGATCGACGAGCGGAATGTCGTACTTCGCCGCCGCGCGGAGCATCTCCGTGATCGCGTCGACGCAGACCTGGTGCCCCAGACCGCGCGAGCCCGAGTGGATCATCAGCGTGATCTGGCCGAGGCGCAGGCCGAAGGCCTCCGCAGCCTCGGGGTCATAGACCTGGTCCACCACGCCGATCTCCGCGAAGTGGTTGCCGCTGCCGAGCGTGCCGAGCTGCGGGCCGCCGCGCATCCGCGCCCGCGACGAGATGGCGTCGGCGCGCGCGCCGCGGATCACGCCGTTCTCCTCGACGTGCGCGACGTCGTCGTCGGTCGCCCAGCCGAGGGTGCGCGCGAAGGGGAGCCCGCCCTCGAGGATGCCGCGCAGCACGTCGCCGCCGATGCGCTCGTCGCTCCGCTCGCCGACGCCGCTCGGGATCGCGGCGAAGAGGTCGTCGACGAGCTTGCGCGTCCGCTCGAGGCCCTTGCTGGTGCTCTCGAGGCGCGCGCCCTCGACGTCCACGTCGGACGCCAAGAGGCGGACGCCGCAGTTGATGTCGTAGCCAACCCCGCCCGGGCTGACGACGCCCTCATCGAGGTCGAACGCAGCGACGCCGCCGATCGGGAAGCCGTAGCCCCAGTGGATGTCGGGCATCGCCATCGAGGGGCCCACGATGCCCGGCAGCGTCGCGACGTTGGCGACCTGCTCGAGCGACGCGTCCTCCCGAAGGTCCGGCAGGAGCGACTCGTCGGCGTAGACCACGCCGTGGGTCCGCATCGCGCCGCGTTGCGGGATGCGCCAGCGGACTTCGTCGATGGGCTCGAGGGGCACGGGGCTGCGCCACGGGCGCTGCGCGTGGGGGACGTGCGCGCGGAGCGCGGCGCGCGCCTCTTCTTTGGCGAGCTTCTTCTGCTTCTTCTTGCGGTCTTGGCGAGACATGGCGCCTCAGAGATCGATGACGAGATGGACGAGGGTCTGGTCCGGGCGAACGTCGAAGGTGGCGTCGTGGTGGGTCACGGCTTTGGCGGGGCGAGCGAGGGGGAGATCACGAGGCACGCGCTCACCGAAGAGGCGGCCTTCGAAGGAGGCGTGGTCGGGGTCGAGGTGATCGACGACGAGGCGGGTGGGGAGGAAACGCTCGGTCTCGAAGAGGAAGAGCAGCTCGTTGCCGAGCGCGACGACGAGGTCTGCGCCGTCGAAGGCTTCGAGCGCAATGGGGCGCGTCTCGCGCTCCGCGAGCGGCGCTTCGCCCGCGACGAGCGCGACGAGCGCGCGCGCCGTCTCCTCGAGCGCGGCCTCGGGCGTCGCGCCCGTGACCTCGAGCGCGAAATCCCCGGTGTGGTCCAAGAATCGAAACATGCCCCCCGACGAGGCGCAGAAGGTGGGTCGCGTTCGGCGGACCGCAAGCGAGAAACGGCACGACGTCTCTCGAAGGGTGCGGTCGCTCGATACTCGATCGCAGCGGCGCGCGAAGGAGATCCCCTGACGCGCGTGCGGCACGAGGTCGCTCGTAGGATGCGGCCGCTCGACGCACGATCGCAGCGCACCGCGAAAGAACATCGGAGGCGCGACCCGACGCGCGTGCGCGGACGCGGCCCCGATCGCAGCGCACCGCGAGAGGCGTCCCGGAGAGGCGACGCACGATTGTCGTGCGACGTCCGCGCGTTGCCTGCTACGAAGCGGGCGTCCCGACGACGCGGCGTATGAAGAAGTCACGCTCCACCGAGATCGAGCTCGCGGTGCACCCGGACGTCCTCCTCGACGAGGCCGCGCTCTTCGCCGCCGCCGTGCGCGCGGCGCGCGCGCGCCCCGGCGACGTGAAGCGCGTCCGGGTGCTGCGCCGCGCGATCGACGCGCGCCGGGGGCGCGTGCGGATGCAGCTCCGCGTCGCGCTCGACCACGACGACTCGGACGACCTCGAGGCGCCCGCCCCACCCGACCTCGGTTCGCTCGGAGGCGCGCCGCCGGTGCTCGTCGTCGGCGCGGGCCCTGCGGGTCTCTTCTGCGCGTGGGAGCTCGCGCGCGCTGGCGTGCGCGCCGTGATCCTCGAGCGCGGCAAGAGCGTCCAGCCGCGGCGACGCGACCTCGCAGCCCTCACGCAGCGCGGCGTGCTCGATGCCGACAGCAATTACTGCTTCGGCGAGGGCGGCGCGGGCACCTTCAGTGACGGCAAGCTCTACACGCGCTCGAGCAAACGCGGCGACGTAGAGGAGGTGCTGCGCGCGCTGGTCGCCTACGGCGCGTCGCCCGAGATCCTCGTCGACGCGCGACCGCACATCGGCACGAACAAGCTGCCCGGCGTGATCACGCAGATGCGCGAGCACCTCGCCTCCGCAGGCGTGGAAGTGCTCTTCGGCGCGCGCGTGGTCGGCCTCGAGCGCGAGGGCGGCCGCGTTCGGGGTGTGCGCCTCGCCGACGGGAGCACGCTCGAGGGGCGCGCCGTCGTCGTCGCGCCGGGCCACTCCGCGCGCGACGTGCAGGCGTGGGTCGCGGAGGCGGGCGCGCAGGTCACCTTCAAGCCCTTCGCGCTCGGGGTCCGCGTCGAGCACCCGCAGCGCTTCGTCGACCGCATCCAGTTCGGGTCGCTCGCGGGCCACCCCGCGCTCGGCGCGGCGGCCTATCGCCTCGTCGAGCGCGCGCACGGCGCGGGCGTCTTCTCGTTCTGCATGTGCCCCGGCGGCTTCATCGCGCCCGCCGCGACGGAGCCCGGCGGCCAGGTCGTCAACGGCTGGAGCCCGTCCAAGCGCAACGGCCGCTTCGCCAACAGCGGCTTCGTCACGGAGGTGGGGCCCGCGCAGATCGCGGCGCTCGGCCTCGACCCGGACGATCCCTTCTGTGGCGTCGCCTTCCAGCGGCGGCTCGAGCGCGACGCCTACGACGCGGGCGGCGGCGACTACGTCGCGCCCGCGCAGCGCCTCGACGACTTCGTGAGCGGGCGGCTGTCGTCATCTCTGCCCGAGACGAGCTACCCGCGCCCCGTCGCGAGCGCGCGCCTCGACGAGCTGCTCGGCCCGCTCACCCCGGCGCTCCGCGACGCGATGCGGCAGATCGACGGACGCATGCGTGGCTTCGCGAGCCAAGCTGGCGTCGCCCTCGGCGTCGAGTCGCGCACGAGCTCTCCCGTACGCTTCGAGCGCGACCGTGAGAGCTTGCAGGCGCTCGGCCTCGCGGGCCTCTACCCGTCCGGCGAGGGCGCGGGCTTCGCGGGCGGCATCATGAGCGCGGCGCTCGATGGCATCCGCGTCGCCCGCGCCATCGCGCGCGACCTCGGCTAGGAGCTCGTCATCGGGTCGCGCGTGGTACGATGCGAGCATGGCGGATGCGGCGCCCAAGCTGGCCACGACGGCCGACCTCGCCGAGCTCGAAGGTCGCTTCGAGGTGCTGGGCGGCGCCCTCGTCGAGAAGGTCGCGCCCTCCTTCGAGCACTCCGACGCTCAAGCGGGCGGCGTCGCGTTCCTCCGCGCGAGCTTCCACCATGGCGGTGGCGGAGGTGGTCCGGGCGGTTGGTGGATCGTCTCGGAGTGCGAGATCGAGCTCGAGGCGCACGAGGTCTTCGTCCCCGACCTGGTCGGCTGGCGACGGCGTCACGTCCCCGCGCGGCCGACGGGGCGTCCCATCCGCGTGCGGCCAGATTGGGTCTGCGAGATCCTCGCGCCGAGCAACGCCCGCAACGACCTCGTCCACAAGCTCCGCGCCTACTTGCGCGCCGGCGTGCCCCACTATTGGCTCGTCGACCCCGACGAAGAAGTGCTCACGGTCTATCGCCACGCAGGGAGCGGCTACGTGCTCGCCCTGACGGCGACGCGGGACGAGCTCGTGCGGGCCGAGCCTTTCGCGGAAGTCGAGCTCCCCGTGGGGGTATTCTTCGGCGCGGAGCTCTGACACCGTCGAGGACGGTCTGGAGTACGCGACCGGCGGGGGTCATTCGAACGACCCGCGATGGAGTGGGCGGTCAGCTCCATCAACGATCGCAGCTCGCGGAACGCGAGCCGGCTCGAAAGGCGTGGCCGGGTGTACTACGCCGCGCGCATGAGACGCGAAGAGACCCTCCGCAGCGAAGACCTCCGCGACGCCCTCGACGAGGCGCTCCGGGGCACGTCCGAGCGCCTCGAGATGCTCCTCTCGCGCCACGGCGGTCTGCCCGCGCCGCGGCCCAACTCGCGCCTTGCCGCCGCCTTCGGGGAGGCGCTCGCCGCGCACGGCGCCGCGGGCGTCGCGCTCGCCCGGCGGCTCGCCGAGGTCGAGGCCGACGAAGAGGAGCGCGAGGCCTTCTTGGCAGTCGCCGCCGTCTTCGCCGTGTGCGCGCTCGAGCGGCGCGGCGATCTGCGCGCCCGCGACGCGCGCCTGCTCGACGACACCCTCGCGCGCCTCGCCGCCGACCCGCGGCGTGTGGTGCGCATCGGCGTGACCGAGGCGCTCACCGACGACGCGAGCCGGAATCGCGCCGACCTGCTCGTCGCGCGCACGGCAGCGTGGATGGAGTCCGAGTGGGGCGAGGAGCGCTTCGCGCGTGAGCTGCGCTTCGGCGCCTGCGCCACGACGCTCGAGGTGCTCACCGACCGCAACGTGCTCAGCGCGCTGCACGACCCCGCCCCGCTCTTTGCGCTCCTCGACCACGCGGTCGAAGCCCTGGAGACCGCCCCCCGCGCCGCCGAGCGCTCCGCCGCGCGCCGTCGTTTGCTCAACGCGCTTGCGCCCGCGCTCGAGGCGATCGTCCCCGCCGTCCGCGGCGCCGCGCCCTGGTTCGCGGGCCGCTGCGAGCGCCTCCAGCACCCGGACCTCCGCGAGGCCGTCGGGCGCGCGCTCGACCGGCTGCGCGGGGCGAAGCTGGGCGCGAGCGAGCTCGCCGCGCTCGAGTCCGCCCTCGCGGCGTCGCGGCCGCCCCCGCGCGACCCGACCCGCGCGAAGGATCCGCGCTCCCGCGGCCGCCGCGGCAAGCGCGGCTGATGTATCCGCTTCTTGGGCCGGGTTGCACGCCGACCGCCTCGCCGGCGGTTACCGGCTGATTGCGCGCCAGACGGGGGAGGCCGTCGTCGACCCATCACCACTGTCCCACGAGCCTCCGCTCGCTGCGCGCCGTCCAGTAGGGCGGCTCGCGCGAAGACGGCTGAGCTTCTTTTCCGCGAGACGCCGATGACGTTCTGACGCGGCCGACTCAGAGGCTTCGCGCGAGGTACTCGAGGAGGTCGTGCTCGGTCACGATCCCGACGAGCGTGCCGTCGGCCTCGACCACGGGGAAGCAGCCGAAGCGGTTGCGGACCAGCTTGGTGGCGGCCTCGCGAATGGTGGTGTCGGGCGAGATGGTCGCCACATCCCGCGTCATCACGCTCGCGACGAACTTGTCCTGGAGGCGCTGCTCGATGCGCGCCTGGACCATCTTGGACGGGTCGATCTCGGCCGCGGAGAGGCGCAGCAGGTCGCGGTGGGTGATGAGGCCGACGAGCTTGTCACCGTCCACCACCGGCAGGTGGCGGATGTGCCGGCTCTCCATGTCCTCCAGGATCGAGGCGAGGTTGTCCTCTTCCCGCAGGACCGCGAGCTTCGTGGTCATGATGTCACGGACCGTATCAGTCATGGGGGCGCTCCTCGGGCGGAGCCTACCATCAACTCCGCGGCAGGTGCGACTCGCGCCCGACGTGTCGTACTCCTCCGACGGTCATCGGACTCGGCCACCCCCAGGACTCGGACTCGGACTGGACTCGGACCGGACTCGGACCGGAACCGGTCGCGAGCCGAACTCTCAGCGCCGCCGGCGGCGCAGCGCGAGCAGCGCCAGCATCGGCGCGAGCCCGAGCGGGCTCGCGCCCCCCGCCGCGCAGCCCCCGACCGCCATGCCGTCCACACTCGGCCGCTCGGTGCCCGCGTCGTCGCTCGGCGGGGCGGGCGTGAGCGTCTCGTCCGCGGGCGGGCAGACGGGGTCGACGCCGTCGCAGTCCTGGTCGATCCCATCTTCGCAGATGTCCTCGGCGCCCGGATGGATGAGCGGGTCGTCGTCGTCGCAATCGACGCTCGAGTTGTGGCCGTCACCATCGCGATCGGTCGGGCCGTCGACGCACTCGCCATCCGCACAGGTCTGCGGGCAGGCCTCGCGCTCGATGCGCCCGTCGACGCAGCGGTGTCGGTCGTCCCCCTCGCATGCCCAGGGGGCGCCGATGCCGGCCGGGCAGCTCGCGGCCAGCACCGTGACACGGACCTGAAGCTGCGCGTCGCCCGGCATCGAGAACCAGGTCACGCCCTCGCGGACGAGGTTGAAGAATTGCGCGTAGTCGCCGGCCGCCGCGGGGGCGCGCACGGTGAACGCGAAGCGCCCCGTCCCCCCGGGGGCGACGACCTGGTCGACCGTCGCCGCGCGGCTGCTCGACACCCAATCCGGCCCCGCGAGCGGGCTCGCGACGTCGCGCGGCTCCGTGGTGCCGAGGAAGACCTCGCCCGGGCGCCAGGTCTCGGTGCCTGCGTTGCGCATCTCGATGAAGCCCGCGCGCTCCTCGCCGGGCATCAGCTCGAAGGGATCACGGGCGAGCGGGAAGCTCTGGCTCACATAGGCGGCGGCGAAGCCCGCGCCCGGTCCGACGTTCCAGAAGTCCGCGCCCATCTCGCCGTGCACACCCACGGTGTTGTCGCGGTAGTGGTTGTAGCGCTGCGTCCAACACGAGTACGTCGGCCGGCAGCCGTTGTAGTAGTGGACGACGGTGCGCATCCACGGGTCCCAGCGGTCGTTGCCAATCCGGACGCCGTTCATCCAAGCGATGGCCTGGGCGCGGTTGGTGACGCTCGGGACGTAGGTCGAGCGCACGAGCATGTTGGTCACGAAGTCGACCGCCGCCTCGACGTTGCCCGCGATGCTGAGGATGCGCGTGCCCTCGCGCCGCAGCGTGTCGTCGTACGTGCCAGCGTCGAACTGGAACATCCCGAGCCCACCCTGGCGCAGGTGGCACGGACCATCCCCCGCGCCCGCGACCACCGGCCCGCCCCCACAGTCCGCGCTGTTCGGTCCCTGGCAGGCCCACGTCAGCTCCGACCAGCAGTGGCTCATGCGGGTCTCGGCGTCGGCGATGCCCGCGAGGAGCCAGCCTTGGGTGATCCCGCTGGCCGCCGCGGCGTCTCGGATTTGCCCAGCGCGAACCCGGCGCTGCGCTGGGGTCAGCATCGAGTGGATGGCGCCGACGCCTTCGGGCGCGTCCTCCCACTCGATGGGCGGGGTGTCCGCCGCGCATCCCACGAGGGTCAGGGCGAGGGCAAGGAGGCGAAGACCGAGGGCGCGCATGGAGCGCCGTTCACTGCAACCGCCGCACCAACCGAAAGGCGCGGATCTGCGGACCGCGATCGCGACACCATGGCACGTTCTGGAGATATTGTTGGTCCGCGATCCAATGATCTCAATCATTTGCGAGTGCGCGAGCTCGTCCGCCGTCTTGTCGCGGACGTCCAAGTTCCGGTCGACCGTGTGGGTCCCAGATGCCCAAATGGAAGGAGGTGAACGGGACAGCCGACCACGACCCGCGAGTCCCCTCCCGCGGAGGTTGCGAGCGAGCCGCGCAATCTCCGCGCAGCCCCCCGTGAGCGCGCGCACATCGCGCAACGGCGTTCGCTGAGAGCGCAAGAAAACACGGTCATGTCACGCAAAGCCCCCATGGCACGCGGCATGCTTGGCAACGAGAGCATGTGGGGATGCAGTGAAGATGAGCCCAAGGTTTCCCGGTCACTCCTCGAGGGGATCGTGGCGCACGCGCCAGACGCGATCTTCGTGGTGGACGAGCAGGGTCTGATCGTTCTCGCCAACGCGGCGGCGGCGCGGCTCTTCCGCGCGTCCGAGGAGGAGCTGGTTGGCCTCTGCGTGGACGAGCTCGTCCCGGAGGCCTACCGCGCGCAGCACTCGCTGCATCGCGCAGCGTTCATGCAGCGCCCGAAGGCGCGCTCCATGGGGTCGGACTCCCGGGTGCCGGCGCTACGTCGAGACGGCACCGAGGTGATCGTCGAGGCCGCGCTCAACAGCATCCGCACGCCGGGTCGCACCTACGTGGTCGCCATCCTCCGTGACGTCACCGCCCGCGTCCAAGAGGAGGAGCGGCTCCGCTGGCTGAGCGCCCACGATGGCCTGACCGGCCTCTACAACCGCGCGCACTTCGAGGCCGAGGTCTCGCGGCTGGCGGCTGGCCGTATCGAGCCAGTGAGCGTCGTCGTCATCGACATCGACGATCTCAAGACGACGAACGACACGCACGGCCACGCCGCTGGCGACCAGCAACTCCGGCGGCTCGCCGCGGTCCTACGCACCGCCTTCCGGGCCGACGACATCGTCGCGCGCACGGGAGGCGACGAGTTCGTCGTGCTCCTCCCCGGCGTCGAGCCGAAGGAGCGCGATCAGGCAGTGCATCGCTTCCTCGAAGATCTCGATCGGCAGAACGAGGTCGCCGCCCGACCTCTCCGGGCCTCCATCGGGGTGGCCACCGCGAAGCGGGCGAAGGCGCTCTCCACCGCCATCCGCGCCGCGGACGAGCGGATGTACGCGGCCAAGCGCAAGCGCAAGACGATCTCGTCGTCCGAGATCGTCCTCTGAGCGCTCGCCCCTCGCGGCTTCTGCGCCGCCGCGCCGGCCTCTCCGTGTGAACTTCGTGACAGCCTCATCGACGGGGAGGACACGCCCCGCCACACGGGCGCGCTCGCGCTCCCGGTGCCACGAGGCTCGGACGACGGCGCTTCACTCCCGGATTCGTGCGAGCGACCTGGGACGGCGAAGCGCGCCCGGTGCCTTCTGACGTTCGATGGACATCACGCCAAGAAATTGAAAGTAGGGTCGGAGGCGAGCGCCGTCGTGAGCTGCGCGCACGACAGCGCTCGCAGGGTTCGACGTGCGCGAGGTGGCGACGTCCCGTGTCGAGGGTGCGGCGGTCTTCCGGAAGGGGGATGGGGGTTGCCCGTTCCGCGCTGAGGCGCTTCGCTCGGCAGACGGGTGACAGGACGCGAGCACGTAAAAGGACGCGGACTTGGTCCCGGCTTCGGTTCCGTCTCCGACTCCGCAACGCTGCAGGTACGCGCGCGTGCCCGTCCGCGTCCACGTGCGCGTGCGCGTCCACGTGCGCGTGCGCGACCACAAATGTCCGCAGGCGTTTCGCGAGGGGTAGAGGCGCGAGAGCCCTCACCATGGAGAAACGCGGCTTCGTCTCGCGACTCGGACTCGGACGCGGTCTCGGTCTCGGTCTCGGTCTCGGTCTCGGTCTCGGTCTCAGTCTCGGTCTCGGACTCGGACCCGGACACGGGTCTCGGACCCGGACACACGAGGCGCCGACGCGCCGACGCCGACGTGGCCGCCGACGCGACCCTATCGCCGCGGATGAAGCAGCCGGTACGTCGTCGCGCCCACCCGGTCGACCAGCTCGAGCGCTTGCTCGACCTGCGCGCCGTCCGCGTAGCCCCAGCGCCCGATGATGTGCAGCGCCGTCCGCGTCTCGTACGCCGACCCGAGCGCCGTCTCGAGCCGCAGCCGCCGATTGTCCGACGGCTACGCCGACTGCCGCTCCTGCGCCGCCAACGGGTTCTGTGGCTGGTGCGACGGCGTCTGCGTCAACGACACCACGACTTCGTGCGAGGGCATCATCCGCAGTCCGTCCGCCTGCATGTGACATCTCTCGTGTGTCCGGAATTTTCTCCCATACATGCACCGCTGGTGCCGGTATGATGGCTGGCGATGGACGAAGGAACTGGCACGCGGATCACGTACGACGGCGCGGTCTACCGCGTTCAACCAGGCGAATCGGCGCTCGAGGCGCTGATTCGTGGCGGCGCGAACATCGCGTTCTCGTGCCGCAAGGGCTCTTGCCAGACGTGTCTGGTCAGGGCGGTCGAGGGCACGCCGCCGCCCGGCTCGCAGCGCGGGCTGCGCCAAGCGCTCGTCGACACGAAGCACTTCCTGCCCTGCGCCGCGCACCCCACCGAGCCCCTCGTCATCGGTCCCCCCGAGCGCTCGGTGCTCTTCTTGAACGCGCTCGTCGCCGAGAAGATCAGCCGCTCGCCGCGGGTGGTGCAGCTCTCGCTCGAGCCCGAGCTGACGCTCGACTGGCGGCCCGGGCAATACGTCAACCTGCGCGGCCCGAGCGGCCTCGTGCGCAGCTACTCGATCGCGAGCGTCGCGCACCACGACTACTACGTGGAGCTCCACGTCGGCCTCGTTCCCGACGGGACGATGAGCCGGTGGATCCACGACGAGCTGAAGGCGGGTGATTACGTCGAGATCCAAGGACCCCTCGGCGACTGCACCTACCGCGACGAGCTGCGCGATCGCGAGCTGCTGATGCTGGCGACCGGCACGGGCATCGCGCCGATCATCGGCATCGTGCGCGACGCGCTCGAGCGCGGGCATCGCGGCGCGATCCACGTGATCCACGCCGCGTCGGCGCCCGAGGAGGCGTACCTGCAGGGGGTCTTCGAGGGGCTCTGTCAGCGACACGAGAACCTGAGCTTCGAGCAGCTCGTCGGCGGCGGCGACGCGGTCGCGGCGTGCTTCGACGCGCGGCCGGACCTGAAGGGCACCGTGCTCTACCTCTGCGGCAACCCCGAGATGGTCTACGCGGCCCGCGTGCGGGCGGTCGAGAGCGGCGTCGACCGCCGCGAGGTCATCTCGGATCCCTTCGAGGACGCCTACCCCTACTGGCCGCGCGACAAGCAGAAGCTCGAGGCGTGGCCGGTCGAGCCCGCGCTCTGGGAGGCGCTCGAGCGCGGCCCGAAGCTCCGCCGCATCCTCACGGAGTTCTACGACCTCGCCTACGAGGATCCGCGGCTCGCGCCCTTCTTCCACAACGTCACGAAGGAGCGCGCGATCGCCAAGCAGTACGAGTTCCTCGCGGACGTCTTCGGCGGCGAGATCGAGTTCTTCGGGCTCAAGCCCTTCAACGCGCACCATTGGATGATCATCTCGGACGACCTCTTCGATCATCGCGAGGAGGTCTTCGAAGCCGTCGTGCGGCGCCACGGCCTCGAAGAGCAGCTGATCCGGCGCTGGATGGCCTTCCACGAGCTCTTCCGACGCGACCTCGTCAAGGGCGTCCAGCGCGGCATGATCATCAACGGCGTCGAGCACCTCCACGACGGCTACAGCGAGGAGGTCTTGCCCATGGACATGGTCTGCGACGGCTGCGGCGACGAGATGCTCGAGGGCAGCCGCGGCCGGATGCACCGGCGGACGGGCCAACTCTACTGCGGCCGATGCAGCGGCGCCCGCCTGAGCTCGTTCCCGTCCGCGATGACCTGATGGCGAGACCTGATGGTCTCGTGGCCCCGAGGTGCGCCGTGCTCAGACCAAAAGCCGCGACCGCGGGTGCCCAGCTTCGCCGCGATCCGTCGTCGGCAGGTGTCGACGGTCGTCGCGCTGATCGACTGGGCGAGCTGACCGCGGGTTGGCGCGCGACCCGCGCCGTGCTTCAACTCCGACGTGAACCCACTTCTCCTCGAGTCGGCGACCGCGCTCGCGGCCGCCATCCGCGGCGGCCGCGTGTCCTCGCGTGAGGTGGTGGAGGCGCACATCGCGCGTGCCCGCGAGGTCGGCTCCCTCAACGCGATCGTGCGCGACCGCTTCGAGGCGGCGCGTCGCGAAGCCGACGCCGCGGACGTCGCGCTCGAGCGCGCCGACGATCCCGAAGCGCTGCCCCCGCTCCACGGCGTCCCTTGCACCATCAAGGAGTGCTTCGCGCTCGAGGGTATGCCGCAGTCCTCGGGGCTCGTCGCGCGCAAGGACGTGATCGCGCGCGAGGACGCGACGACGGTGCGGCGCCTCCGCGACGCGGGGGCCATCCCGCTCGGGGTGACCAACGTCTCCGAGCTCTGCATGTGGATGGAGTCGAACAACCGCGTCTACGGCCGGACCAACAACCCCTACGACCCGTCACGCATCGTCGGCGGCAGCTCGGGCGGCGAGGGCGCCATCGTCGGCGCGGGCGCGTCTCCCTTTGGCCTCGGCTCGGACATCGGCGGCTCGATCCGGATGCCCGCCTTCTTCAACGGCGTCTACGGCCACAAGCCCACGGGCGGGCTCGTGCCCGGGAGCGGCCAGTACCCGGTCTCGCACGGCGTCGCGCGCCGCTACCTCACGACCGGCCCCATCGCGCGGCGCGCGACGGACCTCTGGCCGCTCCTGAAGATCCTTGCGGGGCCCGACGGCGTCGACGACGGCTGCGAGGCGATGCCGCTCGGCGATCCGGGCTCGGTCTCGATGCGCGGGCTGCGCGTCGTCACCATCCCCGACGACGGCCGCGCGGCACCCTCCACGTCGCTGCAGCGCGCGCAGCGGCGGGTCGAGGACGCCCTCCGCGCCGAGGGCGCGATCGTGGTCGAGGCGCGCGTCGACGAGCTGGCCGAGGCGTTTCAGATCTGGTCCTCGATGCTCAGCGCGGCGGGCGGCCCAAGCTTCCGCGAGCTGCTCTTCCAAGGACGCCGGGTGAACGCGCTCGAGGAGCTCGCGCGTTGGTGCGCGGGTCGGTCGCCGCACACCCTCCCCGCGCTCGCGTTGGCCTTCGGCGAGTCGCTGCCCGCGCTCACCCCGAGGCTCGCGCAGCGCGCGCGCTCCCGCGGCGAGAAGCTTCGCGCGACGCTCGACGCGCTCATCGGAGACGGCGTCCTGCTCTACCCCTCGCACACGCGGACGGCGCCGAAGCACCACCGTCCCATCGTCTCGCGCTTCGACTGGGTGTACACGGCCGTCTTCAACGTGATGGAGCTGCCGGTCACGCAGATCCCGCTCGGGCTGGATGACGACGGACTCCCGCTCGGCGTGCAGGTCGCCGCGCTACGCGGCCACGATCACCGCACCGTCGCGGTCGCAGAGTGGGCCGAGCGCGCGCTCGGCGGCTGGGTGCCGCCAGGTCGTTGAGCTCGCTCGTCGAGCGCGGCCGTCGAACGCGGCCGTCGAACGCAGGCACGATCGCGGCGCCGTCGCGGTCGCTGAGTCGGCAGAGCGGCGTAACGGCTCTGCTCGATCGTCGAGCGCTCTCGCCGAAGCGAACGACTAGAGCGCCGTTCAAACACCGCGTGGTGTGCTCGTTGCTCGACGAAGAAATGACCATGTCGGACCTGCTGCCACGCCCCACCTCGCCGTCTCTCGGGCGCGTTCCTGGGTGCGATCGACGCTTGGCATCGTGGGCGCGACACGTCACTCTGTCCGGGGCTGAGAAGGGGGCGCATGGATGAGCGAGATCTGCAGGCCAGCGAGGCCAAGTACCGGCTCCTCCTCGAGGCGGCGCCGGACGCGATCGTCGTCGTCGACGAGGCGGGCCACATCCAGCTCTTGAACACGCAGACGGAGAAGCTCTTCGGCTACGCGCGCGAAGAGCTCCTCGGACAGCCCGTCGAGGTGCTCATCCCGAGCCGCTTCCGCGAGCGTCACCCCAGCCACCGCCAGCGCTTCTCGGCGGAGCCGCGAGTGCGCCCCATGGGCTCGAACCTCGAGCTCCACGGCCTCCGAAAGGACGGCTCGGAGTTCCCCGTCGAGATCAGCCTCAGCCCCATCGAGGTCCACGGCGAGCGCCTGGTATCCACGGCCATTCGGGACATCTCCGAGCGCAAGCGCGCGGAAGCCAAGTTCCGAGGGCTGCTCGAATCCGCGCCGGACGCGGTGGTGATCGTCGATCGGACTGGGCGCATCGTCCTCATCAACGCGCAGACCGAGAAGCTCTTCGGCTACGCGCGCGGGGAGCTGCTCGGCGAGCCCGTCGAGATCCTCGTCCCGGAGCGCTTCCGCGACGCCCACCCGGCGCATCGGCGCGACTACTTCGGTGAGCCTCGCGTCCGCGGCATGGGCTCGAACCTCGAGCTCTTCGGCCTGCGGAAGGACGGGACCGAGTTCCCCATCGAGATCAGCCTCAGCCCGCTCGAGACCGAGGACGGCGTGCTGGTGTCCAGCGCGATCCGCGATACGACCGAGCGCAAGCGGCTCGAGCAGCGGACGGTCGAGGCGAGCCGCAGCAAGAGCGAGTTCCTCGCAAACATGTCGCACGAGCTGCGCACGCCGCTGAACGCGATCATCGGCTTCGCCGATCTCATGCATCGGGAGAAGCTCGGCCCAGTCTCGGAGACTCATCGCGAGTACCTCGGCGACATCCTGACGAGCTCTCGACATCTCCTCGCGCTCATCAACGACATCTTGGATCTCGCGAAGGTCGAGTCCGGTCGCATCGAGCTTCGACCCGAGCACGTCGAGCTGCTCCCGCTCGTGTCGGAGGTGCGGGACATCGTCCGCGGGCTCGCGGCGAACAAGGAGCTCGAGCTCGAGCTCGACGTCCCGCCCTCGCTGGACGCTTGGATCGATCCCAACCGGACGAAGCAGATCCTCTACAACTACGTCTCCAACGCGATCAAGTTCACGCCGGAGCGCGGGCGCGTCGTCATCCGAGCGCGCGAGGTGGGCGCGGGAAAGCTCCGCATCGACGTGCAGGACAGCGGCATCGGCATCCCCGACGAGAGCCTCGAGAAGCTCTTTGTCGAGTTCCAGCAGCTCGACGCGAGCACCGCGAAGCGGTACCAGGGCACCGGCCTCGGCCTCGCGCTGACCAAGCGGATCGTCGAGGCGATGGGCGGTCACGTCGAGGTCCAGAGCGACCACGGGCGCGGCAGCACGTTCTCGGCGGTCCTCCCTCGGCGGTCCTCCGACGGAGGTTCGCATGGCGGGTGAGATCATCCTGGTCGTGGACGACAACCCCCACAACCTCAAGCTCGCGCGGGTCCTCCTCCTGAGCGAGGGATACGACGTCCACACCGCCGTGGACGCCGAGGACGCGCTCTTGGTGCTCGAGCGCGTCGAGCCCGCCCTCATCTTGATGGACCTTCAGCTCCCCGGCATGGATGGGCTCGCGCTGACCCGCCAGCTCAAGGCGACCCCCCGCCATCGAGACACGATCATCGTCGCGCTGACCGCCTACGCCATGAAGGGCGACGAGGAGCGCGCCCTCGAGGCCGGCTGCGACGGCTACATCACCAAGCCCATCGACACCCGCGCGCTCCCCGCGACGCTCGAGCGCCACCTGGCGGCCCGGAGACGGACATGACGGAGCGCCCGACCATCCTCGTCATCGAGGACAACCCGGTGACGCGGAAGATGCTGCGGGTGGTCCTCGAGACCGAGGGCTACGCGGTCACGGAGGCGGGTGACGCGCGCAACGCGCTCGCGCTCGTCGACCATCGACGCCCCGATCTGATCGTGCAGGATCTCATCCTCCCCGACATGGACGGCGTCGACCTCGTGCGGCGCCTGCGCGCGAAGCCCTCGCTCGCCGACGTCCCGATCCTCGCGCTCTCGGGCTTCCTCGCGCGCCTCGACGACCCCGCGACCGCCGAGGCGGGCTTCACCGCGCTCCTGGTCAAGCCGATCGAGCCGACGACGCTCGCGGACTCGATCCGCGCTTTCCTGCCGGGCCGCGCGACGCAGCCGCCGAGCCACACGGGCAAGACGGTGCTCCTCGTCGACGACGAGCCCGTCAGCCGCAAGCTGCTCCGCCTCCACCTCACCCAGCTCGGCTTCTCGGTCCACGCGGTCGACCCCCACGACGCGCTCGACGCCGCGCGTCGACACCCGCCGGACCTCGTGGTCTCCGACGTGCTGATGCCCGAGGTCGATGGCTTCGAGCTCTGCCTCGCGATCCGCCGCGATCCCGCGCTCGCGAAGATCCCGGTGGTCCTGATCTCGGCGTACTACCAAGCCGAAGGTGACGAGGAGCTGGCCCGCCGAGTCGGCGCGAGCGCGCTCGTGCCCCGCATGCCCGATCTCACCCCGATCTCGGACGCGGTGATCGCGGCGATCGGCGAGCCTCCGCCCGTCACCGCGCAGACCCCGAGCGACGGCGTGATGCTCGCCCACGCGCGGGCGGTCATCCGACAGTTCGAGCGGCAGCTCTCCGTCAACGCGGGTCTCACGCGACGCTGCACGATTCAGGCGGCCCAGCTCTCGCTGCTCGGCGGGATCGCGGACGCGCTCACTCGACGCGGGGACATCGAGGTCGCCCTCCGAGACGTGCTCGCGGGCGCGCTCGACGCCGCCGCGGTCTCGAAGGGCGCGCTCTTCTTGTCGGAGCCCGGCGAGGCGCCGACCTTGCGGCACGCCATCGGCTTCTGCGCGCGCGAGCGCGCGGCGCTCTCCGAGTTCTTCGGCCACCTCCCGTGGCTCGAGGAGGTCATCAGCGGCCGCGCGGCCACCTCGGTCCCCTCGAGCGCCGTGAGCCCGGCCGACGGCGAGGCGATCCTCGACGCCGCGGGGGTGACGTCGCTCGAGATCGTCCCGCTGCTCTCGAACGGCGTCGGCATGGGGGCGCTCGTCTTCGGCGCCGAGAGCCAAGACGTCACGAGCGAGGATCTCATCTCGTTCGCGCGCGCGATCGGGCACCAGCTCGTCAAATCGCTGGAGCTCGAGCGCTCGTTCCGACGCGTCGCGGCCTCGCAGAAGCAGCTCCGCCTGCTGATGGAGAACGCGAACGACGCGATCCTGCTGCTCGACCGCGACGGCACGATCCGGGAGGCGAACCGCCGCATCGGCGAGCTCGTCGGGTCGCCGGCCCCCGCCGACGCGCCACGTCGACCCACGACGAGGCGCGCCCCGAGCGACGGAACCCCGCGCGGTTTCACGCCACGCGGCGAGTCCGGGGACAGCCCCTCGAAGGCGCTCGTCGGACGCAGGCTCGCCGACCTCGGGAGGACGCGGGAAGCGCACGCGCGGCTCGAGGCGCTCGTGCGCGGCGACGCGCCGAGGGAGGAGTCCGAGCCCACGTTCGAGCTCGCGCGCGCCAACGGCGAGCCGCTGCTCATGGAGCTCTCGCGCACCCCCGTCGACGTGAACGACGAGGTGCTCGTGCTCCTGATCGGCCGCGACGTCACCGAGCGCATGCGTGAGCACGCGCAGCGGATGGCCTCGGATCGCATGGCGACGATCGGCATGCTCGCCGCGGGCGTCGCGCACGAGATCAACAACCCGCTCGCGGCGATCGCGGTGAACGTCGAGGCGACGCTCCTCGCGCTCGAAGACGTCGCCGAGCGCTTCGGCGGGATGGACGCGCTGAGCGAGGTCGTCGCCGGGCTCACCGACGCGCGAGAGGCGACCGATCGGGTGCGAGACATCGTCTCCGACCTCCGAGGGCTCTCACGCGCGGAGACCGAGGCGCACACTTCGCTCGACGTCCGGGACGTCCTCGAGTCGACCGCGCGCATGGCGTCGAACGCGATCCGCCACCGCGCGCGGCTCGTCCGCGACTACGATGCCGACCTCCCCCTCGTCCGCGGGAGCAGGTCGCGGCTCGGACAGGTCTTTCTGAACCTGATGATGAACGCGGCGCAGGCGATCGACGAAGGGCGCGCGGAGGTTCACGAGATCCGGCTGCGCGCTCGCGGGGACGACGGCCGGGTGATCGTGGAGGTCGAGGACACGGGTCACGGGATCCCGGAGGAGCTCCTCGACGAGCTCTTCACGCCCTTCTTCACCACCAAGCCGCGTGGCGAAGGCACGGGGCTCGGGCTCGCGATCTGCCATCGCATCGTGACGGAGCTCGGCGGCGAGCTCGAGGTCGAGAGCGAGCTCGGCGAGGGGAGCCTCTTTCGCGTGATCCTGCCGGCCGCGCGCGAGGCCGAGGCGACCGAGGACACCGCGGACACCGTCGCCCGTTCTCCTGCGCCTTCGACCACCACGCGGGCGCGCGTGCTCGTGATCGACGACGACCCTCTCGTCGGCCGAGCCCTCTCGCGCACGCTCTCGAAGGCGCATGACGTGACGCTCGAGTCGAACGCGCGCGTCGCGCTTCGGGCGATCGAGTCGGGGGCGCGCTACGACGTCATCTTCTGCGACCTGATGATGCCCGCGATGACCGGCATGCAGCTCCACGCCGCGCTGATCGAGACGGCAGCGGACCAGGCGGATCGCATGATCTTCATCACGGGCGGCGCCTTCACCGCCGAGGCGCGAGCGTTCTTGGAGCGCATGGCCGACCGGCGCGTCGACAAACCCTTCGAGCTCGAGCACGTCCGCGCCCTCGTCGCAGAGGTCGCCAGGCGCGCGACGGCCCCGAAGACCGTGTGAGCGAGTCCGACGACCGAGTCCGATGACCGAGTCCGATGACCGAGTCCGATGACCGAGTCCGATGACCGAGTCCGATGACCGCGTCTGATGATGATGACGACCCGGACAGGGGCACGGACACGGACACGGGCACGGGCACGGACAGGGACACGGACACGGACACGGGCTCGGACTCGGACATGGACACGGACACGGACACGGACATGGGCACGGACGACCAACGATCGGGACCGTTCGAGGACCGGGTCTGGTGCCCGGGTCCGAGGTACTGTCAGCGCGTGATGCGCTCCCTCCTCCTCGTCTCGCTCCTCGCGTGTGGCGCGTGTGGCGGTCCCGCCGAGTCCCCCGACATGCCGCCCGCCGTGGATCGGACGCCAGCCGCGGCGCCGTCGAGCATGGCCTGGGAGGCGCGGGTCGAGGGCGGACGCGCGACGCTCGCGGCGCTCGGGGAGGGCATCACCGAGCTCGAGGTCACGTCCCTCGCCGAGGCCCTCGGCCTCGAGCTGCCCACGCTCGTCGCCTCGCGCGTGCACCCGGACTCGGCGATCGAGGCGCTCGTGATCGACGGCCCGGATGGCGCCGCGAGCGCGCTCGCGCTGCCCCTGCGGGCTGGGGACGACGCGGCGCTCGGCCTCCGCGCGGGCGGCCCCCGCGGCGCGAGCTGGCTCGGCGCGGGC
>JAHBWH010000085.1 GCA_019637115.1 Myxococcales bacterium
AGGCTTGCCGCACGCCAAACAGGCGTAGCGACCGTCGCTCGTCGCTTGGACCGCCGCGAGCGCGTGGCAGTGCGGGCAACGGTTGTCCTCGCCGAAGACCGCGCCGCACGCGACGCAGCGCACCGCGCCCGGGGCCACGGCGGTCCCGCAGACCGAGCAGTTCTTCGGCGTCTCGGACAACGTCTCGCCTCGGCTCACTCCTCGCCGAGGAGCTTGTTCATCGACGCCTCGTCGGCGGGCGTGAAGGCGTAGCGATCGAACTCGTCGCTCGTGACCCAGCGGAAGTCCTTCACCGCGCGGCTCTCGAGCGGGGTGTCCCCACGGAGCTCGCATTGGTAGAGGTAGAGGTCGACTGTGTACTTCTCGTAGGGGTGGCTGACGAACGAGATCAGCTCACCGACCTCCACGTGCGCGCCGAGGCGCTCGACCATCTCGCGCTCGAGCGCTTCTCCGTCGGTCTCCCGTTCCTCCACCCGTCCCCCTGGGAACTCCCAGAGGTTCGGGAGCACCGCGCCGTCGCGGCGTTGCGTGATGAGGTAGCGCCCGTCCCGTTCCACGACGGCGGCGACCACCCGAATCGTCTTTCGCGGCTGATCCGACACGATGCAGCGGTATACCGCAATTTCGACGCGCGCGAACGTCCCGGTGGCGTGAGCGGCGCCCGCGGAGCCTCACCCGACCCTCATGCCCCCCTTCCGTTACCTCTACCTCGGCGTCCCGCTCGGCGCCCGCGTGCTCACTGGGGCCGGTTATCCCCCCGTCGCCGCGGCCTTCGCCCCGCTCGACCTGCCCGGCCGCCGCTGGGCGCGACGCGCCCTCGGCCCTCGCGCGCTCCTCTTGGGACGCCCCGACCTCGAGGCCCTCCCCGTGCAAGCCGTGCTGAGCACCCTCGCGCTCGACGCGATCGTCAGCTTCTTCTGGCCCCGCCGGATCCCGAGCGCCGTCCTCGCGCTCGCTCCCGCGTGGGGCACACACCCGAGCCTCCTGCCCCGCTGGCGTGGCCCCGACCCCTACTTCTGGACGATCCGCAGCGGCGACACCGAGGCGGGCGTGAGCCTCTTCGAGCTGGACGAGCGCTACGACACCGGCCCCGTCGTCAAGCAGGCCCGCGTCTCGGTGGGGCCGGAGATGGACGCCTGGGCCCTCGCGCGAGCGCTCGATCGCCCGGCGCTCGCGCTGCTGCTCGAGCTCGCGGAGTCGCTCGCCCGCGGAGAGCGCCCCGCGGCGGCGCCGCAGCGCGACGAGGGCGCCACCGAGGCGCCGTCCCCGACCCCCGAGCAGCAGGCCATCGACTGGAAGATGCCCGCGGAGGAGGTGCTGCGGCTGGTCCGCGCCACGTTCCCGCTCGGCGCGTCGATCCGCCTCGGTCCCCTCGACGCCGATCTCATCCGCGCCTCGCGCTGCGACGCCGCGCCCCCACCCGGCCTCGCGCCGAGCGAGGCTTGGCGCGCCCCCCGCGGCTGGGCGGTGCGCTGCGGCGAGGGCGCGGTCTATCTGGACGAGGTCGTCGACGCGGAGGGCGAGCCCCTCGACATCGACGCGCACGTCCCGCGGACCTGACCTCTCGAGGCCATCCGTCGTCGGTATCCGAGTCCGAGTCCGAGTCCGAGTCCGAGACCGAGACCGAGCCCGAGTCCAGGACCGGGGCCCCGAGATCTCAGCTGCGGCCGTAGACCGCGACGACGTCGCGCGGGGGGCGCTCGATCGAGACGATTGGGCTCGTCACGAGGTCGCGACCGTCCGTGATGAAGAAGAGCGACTCGCCGAGCACCGGGGTGCCGTCGTTGGGGCGAATGCCGCCGCTCTCCGTGAAGCGAAGGCCTCCCGACACGCGGCTCTTCACCGCCAGGTGGCCGCGGATCCAGTCGCCCGTTCGCCGGTCGCGGACCGCGACACAGGTGTCCCGCCGGACGTGGTATTCCGTGTTTCGCGTCACGAAGACCCGGTGAACGCGGCGTTCTTTCCCTGCGTAGCGCATCGTATGCCTCCTGCGCGGTGCTCCGCGCGAAGCCGAACGTACATGTCCTACATCCACGCACCAAAAAACCGGCCCATCCGCCTGCGCCCGAACAACTTCACCCCGCCCACTCGCACGCCCTGGGGCGGCCGACGCATCCCGACGCATTACAAGGCAGGGTTGCTCGACGTGCTCCCCGAAGGAGCGGTCGGCGAGAGCTGGGAGCTGAGCGTCGAGCCCGACTTCCCCTCGTGGACGACCGATGGCGAAGCGCTCGCGTCGCTCCTCGCCCGCGAGCCCTCGCTGACGGGTGACGAGCGCGGGAGCACGGCGCTGCTGGTGAAGCTCCTCGACACGGCCGAGCCGCTCTCGGTCCAGATCCACCCGCGCGACGACGACCCCGCGCTGGCCGCGGACGAGAGCGGCAAGCCGGAGAGCTGGTACGTCCTGCACGCCGAGCCTGGCGCTGGCCTCTACCTCGGCCTCGCCGAGGGCGTCGACGAGCCGACGATGCGCGACGCCCTCGCCACGGGCGCCGACGTCTCGCGGCTCCTGCGCTTCGTCCCGGTCGAGCCCGGCGACTTCTTCGTCATCGACGCGGGCACGCCCCACGCCATCGGCGCCGGCCTCACGCTCGTCGAGCCGCAGCGCGTGACGCCGGGCCGTCGTGGGCTGACGTATCGCTATTGGGATTGGAACCGCCGCTACGACGCCGAGGGTCGCCCCGATCCAAAGGGCGCGCCGCGCGCGCTCCACGTCGAGCGCGCGCTCGCCGTGACCGCGTGGGGCCGCTGTGAAGGCGACGCCTGGCTCGCGTCGATCCGACGCCGCGCGGGGGTGCCCGCGCTCGACGCGCCGGCCCGCGTGGACGCGCTGACGACGAGCGCGCACGGCGAGGGCGTCGAGTTCCCCTGGCTCGGCGCCGCGCGGCTCGCGGGCGACGGACGCCTGCCGCTCGCCCCGACGACGCGTCTTCGCGCGCTCACGGTCGCGGAGGGCGCCGTCACCGTGCGCACCGCCGACGGCGCGACGCGCTTCGTGCGAGGTGAGACGGCCGCGCTGCCCGCCGCGCTGGAAGGCGAGCTCGAGCTCGAGCGCGCCCACGCGCTCCTCAGCTGGGTCGGCAGCTCATGAGAGGGTCGCGGGGCACGACGGGGCCTGAGCGGCAGGCGAAGGTGGGACGCTGCTCGACCCGCCCCCCGAGAGAGCGGAACGGCTGAGCGCGGGGTCTTCGGCCCCCTCGGTCGTTCTCGCGATCTCAGCGAGGCGTGACCCAGCCCGCCGTCGCGCGCGCCTCGACGGCGGCGACGGCGAGGGCGTCGGCGCGCTCGTTGAGCGGGATGCCCGCGTGCCCCTTCACGTAGTGCAGGTGCACCTTGCCGTGTCGCGCGAGCGCCTCGCGGATCTGCGCGACGAGCTCGACGTTCGCCTTGGCCTTCCACCCCTTCGACAGCACGCCGATCCCGTACGACGAGTCCGTGTAGATCTCGAGCTTGCGGCCGGCAGGCGCCGCCTCGACGGCGCGCAGGATCGCCGTGAGCTCCGCGATGTTGTTCGTGCCTCGCCCGAGGTACTCGCTGAGCTCGCGGCGCTCGTCGTCCCAGAGCAGCACGGCCCCCGCGCCCGCGGGCCCCGGGTTGCCCTTGCAAGCGCCGTCGCAATACGCGAGCGCCTCGCCCGGCGCAGGCTTCGTCGGCGGCGCTGCGCCGCCTGCCTTCGCGCCCGCCCTCGACGCGCCCTTGGCCGCGGTCTTCGGGGGGACGCGCTCGGCGGCGCTGCAGGTCTCGTCCGGGTAGACCGTAGTGTCGTCGTCCGCGCTCAGGTTCGGCGCCGCGGCGGCGTACGCCTTCCCGTCGCCGGCCTTGTACCGGATCTCCACTCGACCGCCGTCCGAGACGAGCGCGCCGCGCTCGTCACATCGGGCCCACACGAGGTTGCCGCGCAGTCGCGCGCGTCGCCAAGGCATGGCGCGGGGCTAGCACGCCGCGCGAGCGTCGTCACCGGCCACCGCACGCGTCAGCCGCGCGAGCGTCGTCACTGCCCACCGCGCGTCGATCCATCGCGCGACCCCGCGCGTCGCCGCGCGCCGTCAGCGCGCCGGGAGGCGACGCTCCAGCGCGCCGAGGAAGCGGTCGGCGCCCTCGGCGTCGACGCCACGGAGCTGCAGGCGGCGCCGCGGGAGCACCCCGAGCTGCATCGCCACGCGACCGCGCGTCCCCGGCACGAGCACGCCCAGCGCGAGATCGAGCGCGCCGCCGGCGAGCACGAGGCCCGCGCCGAAGAGGAGCAGGTAAGTCTCGCCGCTGCGCACCCCATCGACGAAGAAGAGCCCGCCCGCGAGCACCCCGATCGCGAGCGCGAGCGCGCCGACCAAGAGGTGAATCGCCGGGTAGCGGGTCGTGCGGCCGATCGAGGCGACCGCCGCGAGGGTGAAGGTCTCCTCGCCCTCGCGGACGACCCGGCCGAGGAGCGTGGTCGTCTTCCGGAGCTTCAGGCCGCCGCCTTCGAAGCGCAGCTCGCCGCGCTGGCGGAGCCCCACCGCGAACGCGAGCGCGCGCAGGATCCACTGCAGGAGCGCGAAGCCGCTCACGAGCCGCAGGACGCCGCGCGCGCCGCTCGGCGGTGGGGCGCCGAGCGCGCCGACGAGCGCGGGCGACTCGGAGACCTGCGTGGGCTCGCGGGGCGCTCGCCCAGCCTCCGTGAGCACGGCGCGGTGGAGCGCGCGCAGCGCCTCGGCCCGCGGCCCCTGCTCCGTGGGGGTCGCCCGATCGAGCGCGTCCCAGACGGCGCTCGCGTCCTCGCCGAGCACCGCCCCGACGAAGGCGTAGGGGGCGTAGGGGGTGGTGAGCTCGAGCCAATCCGCGTGCTTGACGAAGCGCGCCAGGCGCGCGGCGTCGCCGAGGTGCGCGCTCAACCCACGGATGGCGAGGGCGCTCACGAGCGCGAAGCCACGCGCGTCGGTCGGCCCGCTGCGGAGGAGCGCGAGCACGTCGACCCCAGCCAGCGTGGCCTCGCTGACCCCATGCTCCTTCGCTCGGGCGTCCACGAAGTCCTCCCCCGCGAAGAGCAGGCGGGCCTCGCCCTGCCGCGAGAGGACGTCGAGCGCGAGGGCGGCGAGCGTCGCGGGCGCGTCGACCACGGCCGCGCTGGCGCGGACGATGTCCTTGGGGCTGAGGTCGATCTCCGGCACGGCGGCGGCGGTATAGCACCGGCCTCGCCTCGCGCATTCCCGCGGCTCCTTGACGCTGAGGGGACGCCAGGCAAGGTTCGCGGCGCCGATGTCCAGCTCCGACCGCCCCGTCCTGCCCCGGGTCTCCATCATCATCCCGATCTACAACGAGGAGGCCATCCTCCACTCCGCGGTCGTCGACCTCATCGATCGGATGAAGGAGCTCGAGTGGCCCTACGAGCTCCTGCTCGCCGAGAACGGGTCGAAAGACGCGACCGTGCAGATCGGCCAGCAGCTCGCGGAGCGCTTCCCGCAGGTGCAGATCCACAGCCTCGGGGAGCCGAATTACGGCAAGGCCCTGAAGGAGGGCATCCTCCGCGCGCGCGGAGAGTTCGTGCTCTGTGACGAGATCGACCTCTGCGACACGGACTTCTACCGGCGCGCGATGGCGATCCTCGAGGCGAACGAGGCGGATCTCGTCATCGGCTCGAAGGCGATGGCGGGCGCGAGCGACGAGCGCCCGCTCACGCGCCACGCCGCGACGGTCGTGCTCAACGGCATGTTGCGCATCGCGCTCGGCTTCAAGGGCACCGACACGCACGGCCTCAAGGCCTTCCGGCGCGCGCCGCTGACCGAGGTCGCGCGCCAATGCCTGGTCGACAAGGACCTCTTCGCGAGCGAGTTCGTCATCCGTGCCGAGCGAGCGGGCGTTCGCATCCGCGAGATCCCCGTGCGCGTCCTCGAGAAGCGGCCGCCCTCGATCCACCTCTTCCGTCGCGTGCCGAACGTCATGAAGAACATGGCGAAGCTCTTCGTCGCGATCCGCGTGAAGGGCTGATGCGCCTCTGCGCGCTCAGCGTCGACCTGGACGAGATCGGCTGCTACTCGGCCATCCACGGCCAGGCGCCGCTCGAGGGCGAGGCCGCGCACGCCATCTACCGCCGCGCCGTCCCACGCTTCGAGCGACTCTTCGGCGACCTCGCCGTCCCGGCGACCTTCTTCGTCATCGGCCAGGACGTCGGGGCGGCCACGCCCGACAACGCCGTGGCGTTGCGGCGCCTCGCGGCGGCGGGCCACGAGCTCGGCAACCACACCCTCTCGCACCTCTACGATCTGACGCGGCGCGACCGCGCGACGCTGCGCCACGAGATCGTCGCGGGCGGCGAGCGCATCGCCGAGGCCACGGGGGCGACGGTCGTCGGCTTCCGCGCGCCTGGCTACACCGTCACCGACGCGGTCTTCGAGGTGCTCGAGGAGGCCGGCTACCGTTACGACGCGAGCGTCTTCCCGTGCCCGGCCTACTTCGGGGCGAAGGCGCTCGCGATCGGCGCCTACGCAGCGCGGGCGCGGCTCGGGCGTGGCGCGCCGAGCCACAGCGTCGTCGACGACCCGCGCGTGCTGCGCGCCCCCGCAGATCCCTACCGCGTGGGCCGGCCGTATTGGACCCGCGGCGACGGGCTCGTCGAGCTGCCGATCGGCGTCACACGCGGCGCGCGCCTCCCCTTCATCGGCACGAGCGTTGCGCTCGCGGGCGAGCGCGGCGCCGACCTGCTCGCGCGCCAGATGATCGGCCGTCCGCTCGTCAGCCTCGAGCTGCACGGCATCGACCTCGCGGACGCGGCCGAGGACGGCCTCGAGGCCCTCCGGCCGCATCAACCGGATCTGCGCAAGAGCGCGGCCGAGAAGGAAGCCGCGATCCGCGCCGCCATCGCCCGCCTGCACGCCGCAGGCTACCGCTTCGTCACCCTCGCCGACGCGGCGTCGCGTTTCGGCGCGCGCTGACGCTCGGCGGGAGGTAGTACGCTTGCGCCGCGTGCGACGTCTCAGCCTCGCCCTCCTCCTCATCGGCGCCACCGCCTTCGCCCTCTATTGGACGTGGGGGCGCGGACCGCGCCTGCGCACACCGCTCGTCGAGAACGTGCCGGCCGACGCCGTCGCGTACGTCCGCGTCGACGTCCGCGCCATCCTGCGCTCGCAGCTCTGGCGGCGGCTCGTCACCGATCGCGGCGGCGACCGCGGGCTCGCCCGACTTCGCGAGCGCTGCGGCGTGGATCCGAGCGCCCAAGTGGACGAGCTCGCGGCCTTCGTCGGGAGCGACGGCCCGCGCTCGCTCGACCACGTCACCTTCCTCGCGCGCGGCCCCTTCGACCACGACGCCCTCGGGGATTGCATGCGGCAGATCATCGAGGAGGACGGCGGAGGGTTGAGGCGGGTCGAGGTCGACGACGTGCCCGCCGTCGCCGGCGCGCGCGGTGACTCGCGGATGGCCTTCCTCGGACGCGACGGCATCGTCTTCGGCGCCGAGCCCTCGGTGCGCCGAGTGCTCGCGACCGTCCGCGGAGACTCCCCCCGCGTCGAGGGAGTCGTGAAGGCGCTGCACGACGACGTGGTGGGGAGCGACATCCCCGAGGTCGTCCTCGCCGCCGCCGTGCCCGAGCATTGGCAGCAGGCGCTGCGCGAGCGCATGGGGAGCGACCTGCCAGAGCCGCTGCGCGCGGCGCTCGCGGGCCTCCGCGGGATCGGCGCGGGCGCGCGCGTGAGCCGGGGCCTCGCGCTCGGGCTCCGGCTCCGCTTCGACGACGCCGCGCACGCCGACGAGATCGTCGGCCTCGTGCGGCGTCAGCGCGACGTCTGGCTCGACGATCCCCTGGTCCAGCTCAGCGGCGCGGCGGGCGTGCTGCGCCGGGCCGGGCTCGAGGCTCGCGGGGTCGAGGTCGTGGCCGCCATCGACCTCGACGACGCGACCCTCGACCGCGTGATCGAGGCCGCTCCGCGCCTGCTGAGGTAGCCTGGCATCGGGTCCGGCCCCTCGCGGTGCCACGCCGCGACGCTAGGCCGCACCGCACGCCGCGACGCCACGCCCGACGATCCTGCGCGCGGACGTGATATCCATCGGCCGATGCCGACTCGAGACCAGCCGCTCTTCCCGAGGTGGGCGCTCGCGCTCGCGGCGATCGTCGGCGTCGGGTTCGCGCTCTTCGCGCTGAAGAACGTCCTGACGCCCATCTTCTTCGCGTTCCTCATCGCCTACATGCTCGACCCGCTGGTCGATCGCTTCGAGGCGATGCGCCTGCCGCGCGCGCTCGGCATCGTCATCCTGCTCGTGCTCGTGCTCGGCTCCCTCGGGCTCTTCCTCCTGCTCGTCGTCCCCACCGTCGTGCGCGACGTCGCGGTCGTGGCCAAAGAGCTCCCCAGCAAGGTGCGCGAGCTCGTCGCCTCGTGGGAGCCCGTCCTCGAGAGCTACGACATCGCGGTCCCGCACTCGCTCAGCGAGGTCTTCGAGCAGTTCTCCGCGGAGACCGAGGGGCTCGCGCGCCAAGCGGTGGGGCCCATGACCGCGCTCGTTCGCGGCGTCGTCGGCGGGACCGCGAACGCGATCGCCGCCGCCGTCGGCCTCTTGATGGTGCCGGTCTTCGCCTTCTACCTCCTCTACGACTTCGACCGGATGACCGCGGCGATCCGAGACCTGCTCCCCCACCGGCACCGCGACGACGTCGTGCAGCTCTTCCGCGAGATCGACGAGGTGCTCGCGCAGTTCATCCGCGGTCAGGTGCTCGTGATGATCGCGCTCGCGATCCTCTATTCCGTGGGTTACGGCCTCGTCGGCGTGCGCTTGGCGGTGCCCATCGGCATCACCGCGGGCCTCCTCAGCTTCATCCCCTACGTCGGCGGCGCGACCGCGCTCGGCCTCGCGCTGCTGATGTGCGCGTTCGACTACCAAGGCCCGGGGCAGATCGGCGCGGTCGTCGCGGTCTATGCGGTGATCCAGCTGCTCGAGGGCTTCGTGATCACCCCGAAGATCGTCGGCGACAAGGTCGGTCTCTCGGCGGTCTGGGTGCTCTTCGCGCTCTTGGTCGCGGGCGAGATCTTCGGCTTCATGGGCGTGCTGCTCGCGGTGCCGGGCGCCGCGGTCGCGAAGATCTTCGTCGTCCGCGGCGTGCGCGCGTACCGCGAGTCGGCGTACTTCCAGGAGGGAGCGCTGGCGGGCGCGACCGGCGCGGTGCCTGCGGCGGTTCGCGCGGTGCTGGAGGCGGATGGGTCTGGGTCTGCCGGTTCCGCGTCCGGGTCCGAGACCGGGTCCGGGTCCGAGACCGGGTCCGGGTCTGGGTCCGGGTCTGGGTCTGGGTCTGGGTCTGGGTCTGGGTCTGGGTCCGGTTCGGAATCGGAGTACGGGCACGCGCACGTGGACGTGGACGGGCACGTGGACGTGGACGGGCACGTGGACGGTCGAAGCAGCCACGTGGGCTCGGGCTCGGACGCGGACTCGGTCTCGGACGCGGACTCGGTCTCGGACTCGGTCTCGGTCTCGGTCTCGGTCTCGGACTCGGACTCGGTCTCGGACTCGGACTCGGACTCGGTCTCGGACTCGGACTCGGACTCGGACTCGGACTCGGACTCGGACTCGGACTCGGACTCGGTCTCGGTCTCGGAATCGGAATCGGAATCGGAATCGGACGCGGGCAAGGGCACGGGCACGGGCACGGGCACGGGCACGGGCACGGGCACGGGCGCGGGCACGGGCACGGGCACGGGCACGATCCCCTCATGATCACGGACTCGACCTCATGATCACCATCCTCGACACGCTCGCGGGCTCGCCCGATGGGCTCTTCTCCGCCGCGCTTGCCGAGGCGAGCGACGCCGTCGCTCGACGGCCCGACGGCGCCCTGCTCGACGGCGTCGAGCTGGTCTATGCGTTCGACGCCGCGTCCCTCGAGCACGCGGCGCGCGCGCGTGTGCCCTCGCGGATCGCCGTCCTGCCTCGCTTCGACACGCGCTTCGGGGGCGAGCTCGACGCCGCGCACGGGATCGCGGTCGTCCACGAGCGCGTGCGCGACGCCCTCCCCTCGCACCTGCGGGCGCGCGCGCACGTCGTCGGACCGCTCGCGCCGCCGTCCTTCGCGCCGCGCGCTGACCGGCGCGCGGCGCGACGAGCCGCGGGCCTCGACGAGCGCCCGGTGGTGCTCGTACCCGCTCCGCTCCTCGAGTCGCTCGGCGCCACGACTCTGTTGCTGCAGCTGGACCTCGTCGGCGCCGAGGCGACCTACCTCTTCGACGTCGGGATGGACGTCGAGGCCGCGGAGGCGATCCGCCGCGTCGTGCCGACGCACGACCTGGACGCCGCGCTCTTCGCCCGCGAGGCGGAGTCGGGCCGGCACTGGGCGCTCGCGGACGTGGTGCTCGGCCAAGCGCGCGGCGAAGAGGTCCCCCTCGCGCTCGCGAGCGGCGCTGGCCTCGTCTTGCTGCGAGGAGGCGATCGGTCGATGACGGACGCGCTCGTCGCCGCCGACGTCGCCGTCGTCGCCGAGGTCCCGAGCGTCCTGGCGGTCGCGATCGACGAGGCGCTCGGGCGCGCGGACACCCTGAGCGCGGCGGCGCGCGCGATGGACGCCGCCGGCAGCGCCGCGCGCTTGCTCGCGCTCGGCGACGAGCTCCGCGCGCGGCCCCGCACGGCGGCCCTCCCCGCGGGTCTGCCGCGCGGCCTCGAGCGCATCGCGCGCGTCGAGGCGCACTTCGAGCGAGACGCCGAGCCGCTACCGACGGCGAGCGCGCGCGACGACGAGGGCGACATCGACCGTGAGCTCGAGGCGTTGAAGCGGAAGCTCGGCCAGCTCTGAGGGGACTCCGCGGCCCATGACGCGGCCAGCATCCACGAAACGTTCCGCCCTCATCGAACGTCGGGTAGCATGCCCGCCAGCATGCTGCGCATCGACTTCTACGTTCAGCACCTCGTTCGTCATGGCGCCACGGGCGTCGAGCTCATCTCGGGCCAGCCGGTGAAGTTCCACTTCCCGACAGGGGAGCGGCTGAGCAACAAGCCTATCGAGCACAACCAGATCGCGCAGCTCATCCAAGAGGCCGCGCCGCCCCGAGCGCTCGAGGGCTTGCGCGCGTCGGGGGCCACCCGCTTCGCGCACGAGTCCGAGGCGGGGATGAACGTGAACATCATCGTGGAGGCCGCGAGCCCGGGCGTGTGGCGCGTCCGCATCGAGCCCGCCGACCCCAGCGCCGTAGAGGCCCCGCGCGCCAGCTTGCCCGAGGCCCCGCGCGCCAGCCTGCCCGAAGCGAAGCCAGCGGCGCCGGCCGCCGCGGCTCCGCAGGCGCCTGCGCGGCCCCGCATCGAGCTCGCCCCGGGCGAGCCCCGGCTCAACTACTACCTGCGCTTGATGAAGGCGATGAACGCCTCCGACCTCCACATGAGCGCCGACGTGGCGCCCATGGCGCGCGTCGACGGCTCCATCCGCTTTCTCGAGGACGACGCCAAACCTCTCGGTCACGACGAGCTGCACGCGCTCTTCATGGAGATCACGCCGAAGAAGAATCGCGAGGAATTCGAGTCGGTGAACGACACCGACTTCGCACACAACATCGAGGGGCTCTGTCGGTTCCGTGCGAACCTCTTCATGGATCGCAAGGGCGTGGGCGGCGTCTTCCGGCAGATCCCCTTCGACATCCTCAGCGTCGAGCAGATCGGCTTGCCGCAGAAGGTGCTCGACCTCTGCTGGCTCTCGAAGGGCCTCGTGCTCGTCACGGGCCCCACGGGCTCGGGCAAGTCCACGACGCTCGCGACGCTCATCGACTTCATCAACCAGAACCGAGACGATCACATCATTACGATCGAGGACCCGATCGAGTTCGTCCACCCGAACAAGAAGTGCCTCATCAACCAGCGCGAGGTCGGCACCCACACGCGGAGCTTCAAGGCCGCGCTGCGCGCCGCCCTCCGCGAGGATCCGGACATCGTGCTCGTCGGCGAGATGCGCGACCTAGAGACGATCTCGATCGCCATCGAGACCGCGGAGACGGGCCACCTCGTCTTCGGGACGCTCCACACGACGAGCGCGCCGAGCACGGTCGACCGCATCATCGATCAGTTCCCACCCGACCAGCAGGAGCAGATCCGCGTGATGCTCTCGGAGTCGCTGCGCGGCGTCGTCGCCCAGGTGCTCTGCAAAAAGAAGGGCGGCGGTCGCGCCGCCGCCTACGAGATCATGATCGCGAACGCCGCCGTGGCGAACCTCATCCGGGAGGGGAAGACCTTCCAGCTCAAGAGCGTGATGCAGACCGGCCGACGCCTGGGCATGCAGACGATGAACGATCACCTGCTCGAGCACGTGAAGGCGGGCCGCGTCGCGCCCGAAGAGGCGTACATCAAATCCAACGACAAGGCCCTCTTGAAGCAGGCGTTCACGGCCAACGGCATCAAGATGGATCTGGTCGAGGACTGACTCTTCTTCCGCTTCCAGACGCGGTCGCCTCTCAACCCAAGACGGCGCGGTCGTCGCTCACCCGCAGCCCCTCGGCGCCTCCCTCGAGGAAGAATGCGAAGCCGCGACCGCGATAGTGGTTCGGCTCTCCGTCCGGGCGCCGCCGCGCGACGCCGTAGACCGCGACGCGCGTCCCTTCGGTGAGCAGGCCCTCGTCGCATCGAACCGCCCCGTCGGCGATCAGCTCCTTCACGAAGGGCCGCAGCCGCGCTGCGAGCTTGCGGCCCGGCTCGGCGTGGGCGCGGGCCGCCGTGCAGAGATCGAGGTGAGCCTGCTCGTCGAGCGAGACGAAGACGAGCCCCGTGCCGTCGTCGACGAAGAAACCGCGGGCCCCGCGACGCTCCTGCTCCATCCGCCAGCGGAAGAAGCCGCGCCGCGCGAGCCGCAGCACCCACCCCGCGCAGCGGCGTCCGCTGACGGGTGCCTCGAGCGGCTCGACGTCCTCCGCGAGGTGGACCGTCCCGACGATCTTGGCGACGGTTCCGTCCTTGAGCGCTTCGACGGGCACGGGCGTGACCTCGAGAGGCCCCGCCCGACGGCGCGCCCGCACGTCCATCACCGCGATCCCCACGGCCATGAAGAGCCACGAGAGCGCGAAGAGCGAGAACCCCGCCGTCAGCATGCTCTCAGGCTAGGGGCGGCGGCGTGGGTCGTCACGAGGGCGTCTCCAAATCCGCATACGGTGCGCCGGTTTCGTCTCGGTCGCTGGCGGGAGCGAGCCGCTACTGGCACAACGCACCGAGCGGTGCTCAGCACGAAACCAGCCCCGCATCTCGACCCGCGCTCCGATGGCGGGTCCGGCAGGACCCACGGGCCGGTACGCCTCAGCGGCGAACGTCGTGAACGCCGGAGGTCGGGGCGTCGAGCAGATCGCGCACGAGGTCGGCCACCTCCTCGAGCGGCACGCTCTGGTCGAGCAGGGCCCAGGCGCCTTCGTCCTCCGAGAGGAGCATCGCCTCATGCGCCTCGACCGTCGACACGCCCCAGAGCAACAGGCTCGAGCCGGAGGGCAGCTCCTCGCCGATCGTCGCCATCGTCGCGGGCTGAACGCTCGGACACGCGCCGTGGAGAATGACGACGGGCGCGTGCTCCGGGGTCGCGAGCTGGGCGGCCTCGAGCAACGCGACGACGTCGCTCACCCGCGTCACCGAGATGTGCTGCGCCAAGAGCCCCCGGAGGGCGACGACCACCGACTCGTCCGTCGTCGCCACGAGCACCATGGGCCGCTCCGGCGCGGGCAAGGTCTTGCGCCGCTCGAGCGGCAGGGGCTCGCGCTCGCGCTCGTCCTCGTCCAGCGCCTCCATGTCGAGCTCGAGCGCCTCGAACTCGTCGCTCAAGCTCGACCCGACCGAGTCCTGGGGGACCGCGGCAGGATCGCCGTCGATGACGATCCGGGCGCGGGTGATCGGCGGTTCGATCGAAGGCAGCGGCCGCACGAGCGGGGCGAGCTGCTCGACGAGAGACTCCGCGAGCTCGTCACCGAGGACGAACGCCGCGGCGGCGCGGAGGTGTCGCTCGACGAAGCGCTGCAGGCGGCTTCCCCCGGCGGGGATCTCGTGCTCCCCCGACAAGTGCAAGGCGCGATGCAGCACGCGCGTCGCCACGTGGCCGTTCGCGACGGAGGCGAGCGCCTCGCGCACGACGTGAGCGGCGGGGCTGCTCCCTCCCACTCTGTGGGGGGCGCGCGAGGACATGGGCACCACGAACAAAAGTATACCGCCGCAATGGAATGCGGTTCAAGCGTGCGCCCCCGATTCGTGGGTGCAGGGCATACACGTCGGTGGCGTGATGGCCGACGCTTGGGACATGCTCGCGACGTGGATCGGATCATCGGCGTCGACGAGAACGGGCTCGGCCCGCGCCTGGGGCCGCTGATCGCGACGGCGGCCACCCTCGAGGTGCGGCGTTACGACCGCAGCGCGCTCCGCGCGCTCGGCGACGAGCTGGGGATCGGGGACAGCAAGCAGGTCAGCGCCTTCGGCCGGATGGCGCACGCCGAGAGCCTGGCGCTCGCGGTCGCTGCGCGCGCCGGGGCTGCCCCGACCGACGCCGACGCGCTCCTCGCCGCCCTCTCGATCGACGGTCTGCTCGCGCTGCGCGCGCCCTGCCCCGACGGGTCGACCGCCGCGCAATGCTGGCCGTCGCTGGCCCTCCCCGCCTTCGGGGGTGAGCTCGCGCGGGGCGAGGCGATGCTCTCGGCCCTCGAGCGTGGCGGGGTGCGCCTGACCCGGGTCCGCAGCGCGATCGCGTGCGCGGGGGCCTTCAACGAGTGGGTCGGCGGCGGCGGCAGCAAGCTCGCGCTCGATCTGCACCTCTTCGAGCGGCTGCTCCTCGACGGCCGCGCGAGCGCGGGCGGCGAGCTCCACGCGATCTGCGGGATGGTCGGCGGCATCCGCCGCTACGCGCCGCGCCTCTCGCGGCTCGGCGCGATCACGATCGTCGAGGAGTCGAAGGGCCTGAGCCGGTACGAGGCGAGCGCGCTCGGCGCGCTCTCCTTCGAGGTCTCGGCCGACGATCGACACCTCCCGGTGGGCCTCGCCTCGATGATCGGCAAATACCTCCGCGAGCTCGCGATGGCGCGCCTCGTCGGCTTCTACCGCGCGCACGACGAGACGCTGCCCGAGGTGAGCGGCTACCACGACCCGGTCACGCGTCGCTTCGTCGAGGCGAGCGAGGGGCTGCGCCGCAGGCTCGCGATCGTCGGCTCTTGCTTCGAGCGCAACGGCTGACGACCTCGTGCCTCCGAGCTCTCGCCTCGAGACGACGCTGCGAGCAGACCTCCTCAGCGCTGGAAGGTCTGCACGGGTCGAAACGCCGCCGCGCGATCGCCGAGCTGGCGCGTCAACCACCGCCGCCGAGCGCGACGCGCGACTTGGTCCGCGACCTCGTCGACGCCCGGCAGCCGGCGGCGCAGCGTCTCGGCGGCGAAGACGAAGGGTGCGAGCGCGAGCGGGTAGAGCACCCACGCGCCTGCGGGCGGCATCTCGAAGCGCCGATAGAGCGGCGGGGGCAGGAAGAGGCGCGTGAAGCCTCGGTGGACGCCGTGCTCGAGCACGCCGGCGAGCCGCTCACGGAGCGAACCGCGTCCGTCCGGAGCGAACGCATCGGCGTAGGACTGGCACAGGCGCTTGCCATCATCGCCCGCGGTCTCCGCGCGCTTGAGGAAGGAGACGAAGGCGAGCTGCAACCCCTCGCGCACGTCTGCCGGGTACCAGCGAGGCCGCACGCCGAGCAGATGCCCGACATAACGCCAGAAGTGCATCATCGCCTCGATCTCTCGCGTGGTGGTCCGGTAGCCGATGGCGTGCAGCGCGATGCCGGGGGCGACGCTCCCACCCATCAGCGTCAGGAGCGCGTCCGCTTGGCTGATGGGCACCCCCCACGCCTCGAGATCCCACTCGGGGTGCGACGCGAGCCGGCGACGCACGAAGACGTGCATGAGCCGGACGCGCAGCGCGGCGGCCCGACCCGGCGCCCCGGGCGCGAGCCCCCCGGGCTCGGAGACGTCGATCCAGAACGAGGCCGTCTCGAGGAAGCGATGCCGCGTGCTTGCGCCCGCGTAGGCGCCCGTCAGCGCGAGCGGCTTGGCGACGGAGCTCTCCGTGTAGGCGGCCAGGGTGATTGCCCCCGCGAAGCGGAAGACGGCCGTGCCGTAGCGCCGGAAGACCTTGGCGCCCTCCGCGACGAGCGCGGGATCGACCCACGAGGGATCCTTCTCGAGGTCCTCGAAGAGCGCCCGCAGCGAGGCCGGCGCGTCATCGATCGCGCCCACGCCCTCGGACAAGGCGCGATCGAGGAGCGCCCGCCCCTCGTCGATGCTCCGGCCGAGGTAGACCTCGTCGACGAACGCCTCCGCGAGCGGATCGGCGTCGTAGTACATCGAGGCGAAGGTCCGGACCGTCGCCTCGTCCGGCGCGGGGTCGAAGCCGAGCAGCCGCCGCCACGCCGCGCGCGCCAGCTTCACGGCGGGCTCCTCGAGGCGAGACCAGTACCGAAACTCCGTGGGCTCCATCCGCGCCAAGGTACGCGATCGTCCCCGAGACGCGCGAGACACGCGAGCGAGACACGCGAGCGAGACACGCGAGCGAAACGCGAGAGCGAAACGCGAGAGCCCGCCGAGGTGCGCTCGGCGGGCTCTGGGGCGACGTCCGGATCGATCGGATCGGTCAGATCTGGAACTGCGCGATCGAGATGCGCTGGTCGGGGCTGATCGCGTAGCTGTACGAGCCGAGGAGCTGCCCACCGACGGCGATGGAGAGCGTCATGTTGGTCACGCCCGAGCGCGTGCTGCAGCTCGCGCCCGCCCAGTAGTGGACCTCCACCGCGTAGACGCCGTTCGGGGGGTTCGGCTGCTCCCAGTAGACGTTCTCGATGGTGTTGTTCGGCTGGTTCGGGTTGCACGCGCCGCGCGCGTCCTGATCGAGGTGGCCGCCGGAGCCGACGCGCGTGTTCTGGTAGCTCAGCGTCTGCCCGTTCGGGTCGGTCACGTAGAGGTCGAGATCGGCGCCGCTGTTCCAGGCGAGCGTGATCTGGATGTTGCCCGACGAGTAGCCGCAGCCCTCGTCGATGAGGCCGTTGCAGTTGTCGTCCAGGCCGTTGCAGATCTCGGGTGCGTTCGGATCGCAGCTCGTCTCGATGACGGTCACGCCGCTCGCGAGCTGCGGTTGCTGCGCTTGCACGGTGACCGTGGCGTGAGCCTGCGGCGGCGGCGGTGCGTTGGTGCGTACCCGGACGGTCGCATGCGCCGGGCGAGCGGTCGTCCGGATGATGCATCCCGACGACGCGATGGCGAGGATGGAGATCATCCCTGCCGCCATGAAGCCACTGGTTCGAATCAGGCTCATCAGGCCCTCCTGTCGATCATCCCACGGTTCGAAGAGACTAAGGTGCGGACGTCCGACGTCCGAGCCAGGCGAATGTTCATAGCTCATTTCGTTCCTGTGCGACCACAAGGATCGGACGGGAACGGATCGACCCCGCCGGGGGGCGGCCCTTGGGCGAATAACGACCCGCTCGGCTGGTGCTTACACCCGCGGCCAGGGATAGATCCCGCGATGCTTCCCGACCGGACCCGCGCCTGCCCGCTGTGTCGGTTGCGCTTCCGCCAAGCCCAGTGCCCGACGTGCGGCCTGAAATCGCTGGATCTCCGGCGCGCCGCCGACCGACGAGCGCTGGCGGAGGGGCTCGCACGTTCGGCGGACGATTTGGACGACGGGAAGCTGGGCGACCTCGTCGCGGGATACCTCCGCTACGGGGCACCTGCCGTCGTCGGGACGGCCGCGGTGTGGGGCGGGGTCGAAGACGGCACCGGCGGCATGATCCTCGGGGCCCTCTTCGCCGGCTTCGCCCAGATCGTCGCGGTTCCGGTCGTCGCGGTGGGGGGCGCCCTCTACCTGCGCCTTCGGCGGCTCCCCCGACGAGGCGGCCCGCCAGAGCCCACGGCGCGCCTCGCGCTCCACGACGAGCCCGAGCCGCCTGGGACGCTCTTCTCGGGGGTCGTGACGCGCGTCAGCCCAATCAGCTCTCCACTCGCGCACGTCCCCTGCGCAGCCTTCCGCTTGCACGGCGAGGCCGCCGGTGGCCTCGTCGACGAAGCGGGCGGCGGATGGTTCACCCTCTCCCTCGCCGATGGCCGCGCGATCGAGATCGACGCGAGCGAGGCACAGATTCGAGCTCCGATCCCCCGACACGCCGCTCCGGTCGTGAGGGCCGATGCCGCGCTCACCCGCTGGCTGATTGAGCGGGGGCTCGAGCCCCAGCGCGCGCCGCTACGCCTCGGCGAGCAGGTGGTGAGCGAAGGAGATCGCGTCTGGGTACGGGCGACGCCAGAGACCGCGACCCACTCGGAGGGCTATCGTGATGCCGACACGGAGCGCTTGCGCGCGTCGGGCGCGAACGTCGTGATCCACACCGAGCCGCCATCCTGACCTCATCGGTCACAGCCTTCGTGGCCACCCGAGGGAGCGCTGGCGACAGCACAGAATCGCTGGAGACGGCGCTGGCGACAGCACAGAAGCGCTGGAGACAGCGCTGGCGACAGCACGGAAGCGCTGGCGACAGCCCGGCGAAAGAGCTGATACGCTCGCGCGCGATGGAGCACCGGCGTTCGCTCTGGCGCATCTGGCTGATGCCGCTCTCGATCCTCCTCGGCGCGGCGATGACGGTGTTCATCTTCGCGTTCTGGGTCGACTCGGGCGGAGACTTCTCGAAGCTGGGGCGGATCTTCCACCCCCACCCCGAGTCGGCGGCCAACGCCATCGGGAACACGGCGGAGGTCGTGGCGGCGGTGCTCGGCGTGGCGATCATGGTCGTCGCCATCGTCGTGGAGCTTGCGTCGAACCGGTACACGCACCGCGTCACCGAGCTCTTCGTCGGCGAGCCCGTGAACTTCGCGGTGATGGGCTTCTTCGTCATCACCGCGATCCAGGCCGTGTACACGGCGCTCCTGCTGGACCCGGACGCGAGCGAGGGGAGCGTGCCCTACGTCGGCATCGCCATCTCGCTCGGCATGCTCGCGTGCTGCCTGCTGATCCTCTTGCCCTATTTCGCCTTCGTGATGGCGTTCCTCAACCCCATCTCGATCGTCGATCGGATCCGCGCGCACACGATGCGCGTCATCGAGCGCGGCAAGTACTCGGTCGGCGCACGCCAAGCCGAGGCCGTGCGCGGCGTCGAGCAGCTCGCCGATGTCGGCCTCAACTCCATGGAGCACAAGGACAAGGGCATCTCCATGGCGAGCGTGGACGCGCTCAAGGCGATGATCCTGGACTACCAGGAGCTGCGCCCCCGCCTCGACGCCGCGTGGTTTCGCGTGGACGGCGACCTCGCCCACAACCCGGACTTCGTCTCGATGAGCGACGAGGTGCTAGCCGCCGTCACGCGCCGCCGCATCTGGTTCGAGATGAAGATCCTGCGCAAATACCAGACCATCTACAACGAGGGTCTGAACCGGATGCGCGACATCAACTACCTGATCGCGATCAACACCCGGCACCTCGCCGAGCACGCGCTGGACACCGGCAACCACGAGCTCTTCGACCTGCTCGTGAAGTTCTTCAACACGTACCTCCGCGCGACGGTGAACGCGCGGGACGTGCGCACGGCCTACAACGTCCTGCAGCAGTACCGGCTGCTCGCGGAGCGAGCGCTGCGCCACGAGAACGGCGCGCGCGCCGCCGAGATCGCGCGCTACTTCAAGTACTACGGGCTCGTCAGCTTCCACGCGACCCTGCCCTTCATCCTCGAGACCGTCGCCTACGACCTCTGCCAGCTCAACGAGATGGCCTTCGACCAAGGCTCGCCCGCGCAGCGCGAGCTGCTCCGCATCTTCCTCGAGGTGGACAAGGAGTCCGAGAGCGACATCCAAGAGGTCAGCCTGCGCGGCGTCCGCAAGGCCCAGGTGAAGCTCGCGACGTACTACCTCGTCCGCGGCGACGAGCGCCTCGCCCGCGAGATCTTCAAGGACATGGAGCGCGAGCGACGCGACCGGCTCGCGTCGATCCGCGACGAGCTCCTCGGGGTGCGCTCGAGCGAGTTCTGGGAGATCAGCGACCGCGGCGTGAACTTCGACTACCTCGAGCCCGAGCGGAAAGAGAAGCTCCTCGAGTTCTTCTCGTGGTTCCCCGACCTCGCCCCGCTCACGCTCTCCATGGTGCCCGAGCGCGTCCCCGACGCCGCCGAGGTCGCCGCCGCGATCGCGAAGCGTAAACAAGAGCGCGACGATCCGACCCTGCACCCGAGCCCTGGCGCGGGGAGCGACCCGGCGACCTGACGGATCGACGCGAGTCGACGGCTTGCCACGCGGCGGAGCGTGGTCTCAGAGGGCTTTTCTCGGGGGCAACGCGAGCGTCGCCACGAGCAGACCACCGACGAGCGCGAGCGCGACCACGGCGACGTCGAAGGCGGTGCCGACGGCGGTGAGGACGTCCTCGGAGAGGAAGCTCGTCACGCTCCGAAAGCCGAGGCTTCCGGGGACGAGCAGCAGGAGCCCCGGCAGCACCACGATCGCCGCGGGCCGATCGCGGAAGCGCGCGAAGGCGTTGCCGCAGAGGCCGAGGACGAGCGCGCCGGCCGCGGCGCCCTCGGCGGGGCCGAGCCGCGGGCTCGCGAGCTGCACGGTCGCGTACGTGATGACGGCGGCGACCGCGAAGTAGGGCGCGTCCCGCCAGGACGCGCGGAGCAAAACGGCGAGCCCGAAGAGCGCGGCGAGGAACGCACTCCAGACCGCCCACGGCGCGAGCCGCTCCCCCTCGCCGCCGGGCCCCACGAAGGGCGCGAGCTCAACGAGCTTCGCGCCGAGCACGGCGCCGAAGCCGAGCTGCAAGAGCGCCATCAACGACTTCGAGAAGCGCGCCGTCCCGCTCACGAGGTGACCAGTCGCGATCTCGTTCATCGCCGTCGTCAGCGTCAGCCCCGGGAGCAGGAAGAGGACCCCCGCGATGGTGCCGATGGTGCGCGAGAGCTCCGGCCAGATGCCCGTCGCGAGCCCCGACAGGGCCGCCGCGGTCGCAGCGGCGATGGGGAGCTCGAGGCGCGAGAGCGGCTCGGAGTGCGGGGTCAGCGCCGAGAGCACGCCGACGAGCAGGCCGATCGTCAGCGCGACGAGGGCCTCGGGCACGGCGCCCCCGAGGAGGATGGCGCCACCCCCCGCAACGATCACGTGCGCGAGGAGCGAACGCGCGAGCGGCCCGCGCGGACGCGCGAGGATCCCAGCGATGGCTTCGAGCCCCTGTCGCGGGGTGCTCCGCCCGTAGGCGACGTCGTTCGCGACGCCGTCGAGATCACCGAGCCGGCCGAGGTCGAGCTCGCCCGCGTCCGCGCGCATGAGGTAGGTGCGCTGGTGGGGAGGCTCTCCGAGCGCGACGAAGATCGCGGTCGGCGTGCAGAAGAACGACGCGTCCGTCCCGAGCCCGCGGCTGAGCGCGCCGCCCATCGCCTCGAGCCGATGCGCGGGCATGCCGTGCGCGTGGAGCGCCCGCACGACCGCGAGCAGGAACTCGCCAGCCTCCCCGCGCACCTCGTCGTCGGACGCTTCGCTCACCCGCGCTTCCTCCCACGGGCGGCGGCGGAGGCAAGCCCCCTCCGCCCGACGCCTCAGCTTCCTATGAGGGGCTGTCGCCAGCCCCTCCCCCACGGAGCACGGCGGAGCTTCTCCTCAGAGCCCGAAGCGCTCGCGGTGCGCGTCGAGGAAGTCGAGATAGATCTCGAAATCCTGCTGCGCCTCGAGCTCGCCGGCGTCGACGCACGCCTCGAGCGCCGCGATGAGGTCGCCGAGCCGCTTGCTCGGCGGGAGCCCGAAGCGCTCCATCACCGCGACGCCGAGCCCCTTGGGGAGCGGCTTCACCTTCTCGTCCTCGGCGCGGATGCCCTCGACCCGCCGCTTGAGGTCGGCGATGTTCTGGACGCCCTTCTTGCGCTTCGCCGGGCGCTTGGTCGTGATGTCGGCGCGGCCGAGGTCGAGGAGATCCCTGAGCCCCTCGCCCATCTGCTTGTAGAAGCGCCGCACGGCGGCGTCGGTCCACGACGCCTCGTACTGGCTCGGCCGCAGGTGGTGGAGGATGAGGAAGTGCACGCGATCACCGAGGGCGCCCTCGAAGCCGAGGCGAGGCCCGACCTTGCGCCGGAACATCCGCGCCCCGAGCTCGGCGTGGCCGTGGAAGGTCACGCGACCTCGGTCGTCGATCTTGCGGGTCTTCGGCTTGCCGATGTCGTGCAGGAGCGCGCCCCAGCGAACCGTCAGGCGCGGGACCGACTGCTTGACCACCTGCTTGGTGTGCTTCCAGACGTCCTTGTGGCGCCACTCGCCGTCGGTCATCCCGATCATCGCCTCGATCTCCGGGAGCCACGCGACGAAGAAGCCCGCGCGTTGGAGCGCCTCGAGGCCCTCCTCCACGCCGAGCCGGTGGACCATCAGCGCGTCGAGGTGCTCGCGCAGCAGCGCGACGGGGACCGCCTTCCACTCGGCCTCGGTCGCCTTGGGCGCCTGCTCCTCGAGGCGCGAGGGGTCGTCGGCGACGGCGGCGGCCCACCGCAGCGCGAGGAGCGCCCGATCCGGGGTCGTGCTGGCGTGGTCGAGGAGCGTCATGACGGAGCCGAGAGCGAGGGGTTCAAGTTAGCAGCCGATGGGCGGCGTTCCAGCGTGGCCGCCCGGAGGGTCGGCGCGCCGCCCTCCCGAGGGCAGCGCGGAGAGCGGCGACAGATGCGGCCATCGAGGCGATGGCGCAAGGGTCGCGATGGATTTCGGTGCGGCCACGACCCGGCGCGCCTCTCGAGGATGGAAGACCGAAGCGCTCATCCTCTCGCACGAGGGGAGATCAACGGCGGGCCATCACGCGCGCAGCTCCATGCGGCTGATCACGATCCGCTGCACCTCGCTGGTGCCCTCGTAGATCATGGTCACCCGCACGTCACGCAGGCAGCGGTCGATCGGGTGCCCGCTGACGAGCGCGGTGTCGCCGACGATCTCCGCGGCCTCGTTGCAGGCCCACCAAGCCGTCTCCGAGGAGAACGCCTTGGCGATCGACGCCTCCCGCGAGAAGGGCTCACCGCGCTCCTTCGCGGCCGCGGCGCGTAGCGCGAGCAGACGCGCGGCGTCGAGGCGCGTGCGGATGTCCGCCAGACGAAACTGCGCGACCTGGTCCGCGGGGGTCGCGCGGAGGAAGTCTCGCGCCGCCTCGTACGCGGCGGTCGCGATGCCGAGCGCCTGCGAGGCGATCCCGACGCGGCCCCCATCGAGCGCCATCATCGCGATACGAAAGCCCGCCCCCCGCGGCCCGAGCATGGCGTCCTTCGGGACACGCACCCCGTCGAAGGTCAGGCCCACGGTGTGGCTCGCGCGCAGGCCCATCTTGTCTTCGTGCTTCGAGACGCCGAGGCCCATCGCCCCCTGCGGGACGAGGAAGCAGCTCAGCCCGCGCGCCCCCGCGCCGTCGGTGCGGGCCCAGACGACGAGCACGCTCGAGAGATCACCGTGGCTGATCCACTGCTTGGTGCCGGTGAGGACCCACTCGTCACCGTCCTCGATCGCGACGGTGCGCATCCCGCCCGGATCGCTCCCCGCGTCGACCTCGCTGAGCGCGAACGCGCCGAGCTCACCGGCGGCGAGGCGAGGGCACCAGGTCGCGCGCTGCGCCTCGTCACCGAACGCGGCGATGACCTCGCCGACCATGTTGGTCACCGCCATCGTGACGGCGGTCGCCGCACACCCTCGCGCGATCTCCGTCATCGCGAGGCTGTAGGCGACGGTGCCGGCCGCCGAGCCGCCGAGCTCGGCGGGGGTCGCGACGGCCATCAGGCCCGCTTCCCCCAGCCGCCGGAAGACCTCCGTCGGCACGCGCTCCTCCGCCTCGAAGCGGGCGGCGTTCGGCGCGAGCTCCGCCTCGGCGAGCTGGCGGGCGGTGTCTCGCAAGCGCTCCTGCGCGGGGCTGAGATCGAGCTGCATGCGGGGGTCCTGGGGTCGAGTCGCGGGTTCTGGCGAGGGCGGATCGAGGCCCGTGCGGGCTCAGAGCCCGAAGGTGACCTTGGCGGGGTACGAGCCCGGGTCGGGCATCGACCAACCGCGCACCGCCTGGGCGACGCAGTCGAGCGCGTCCGCCTGCTCTTGGTCGGGGGTCGACGCGCCCGCGGCGATCACGCGCCCGCCGGGCGCGACGTAGAGCGTGACCTGGAAGGGACCGGTCCCGCAGTCCACGATCTCCCCGCGGACGCGATCGACGTTCGAGGCGACGCGGCTCGCGTCCCAGAAGGTCGCGGGCCGCACGTCATCAGCAGGGTCGAGCTCGAGCGGATAGGAGAACTCCGCCTCGCCGCCGTTCGGCGGCGAGAAGCGCACCCCCGCTGCGACGTCGAGCATGCAGCGCTCGGTCTCGCGATCGCCGAGCGTGCTCTCGCGCGGGTAGACCCAGAGCACGCTCCCGTCGACGCGCACGCGGAAGGCGAGGACGATCCTTCCCCCGAGCACCTGCACCGCGTTCGAGCGCTGGCTGAAGCAGTGGAAGAAGCGGCCGATCTTGGGCTCGAGCGCCCGCTGGACCGCCGTGGAGCTGATGGTGCCCATCAGCCCCTCGATCTGCGCGCCGTCGTCACGACGCGCGGGCCGCTCCGAGCCGCTGGTCACCTCCGGCTCGAGCTCGGTGTCTTCCTCTGCCGCGCTGCCTCCCCCCCCGCACGCGGCGAGCGAGAGCGCGACCCCCAACCACGAGAAACGTCTCACGAGCCCGAACATCTTCACTCTCCTCGACTCGATCGCTGCCAGGGTCTTCTGCATCGCGCCACGAAGCGCTCAGCCACGCAGGGCCGACGCCGAGATCACGACGCGCATGATCTCGCTCGTGCCCTCGTAGATCTCCGTGATGCGCGCGTCTCGGTAGTGACGCTCCATGTCGTACTCGGTCGAGTAGCCGTACCCACCGAAGATCTGGAGCGCCTGATGCGTGACGTGCGTCGCGATCTCGCTCGCGTAGAGCTTCGCCATCGCGGACTCGCTGGTGTGGCGGACGCCTTTGTCCTTCACCGCCTGGTCCTTGAGCCACGCGGCGCGCAGCGTCAGCACCTTCGCCGCGTCGAGCTGCATCGCCATGTCGGCGATCTTGAACTGGATCGCCTGCTTGTTCGCGATGGGCTCCCCGAACGCCTTGCGTTCCTTCGCGTAGGCGACCGCCTTCTCGTAGGCCGCCTCGGCGATGCCGATGGCTTGGGACGCGATGCCGATCCGGCCTCCGTCCAGCGTGCTCATCGCGATCTTGAAGCCGTCGCCCTCGTTGCCGAGGCGCCATGCGTCGGGCACGCGGCAGTCCTCGAAGAAGATCGTGCAGGAGTGGGCCGCGTGGATCCCGAGCTTGTGGTCGCGGGGCTGCGGGTTGAAGCCCTTGGTGCCCTTCGGGACGATGAAGGCCGTGGTGCCCTTGGCGCCCTTGCTGCGGTCGGTGCAGCAGAAGACGAGGATCACGTCGGCGTGGGGCCCGTTGGTGATCCAGTTCTTCGAGCCGTTGATCACCCAATCGCCGCCGTCGCGGACGGCGACCGTGTCCATGTTCGAGGCGTCGGAGCCGCTCGCCGGCTCCGTCAGCCCAAAGCAGCCGAGCTGCTCTCCCGCGGCCAGCGGCGCGAGGAACTCCTTCTTCTGCGCGTCGTCCGCGAACTTCCAGAGGGGGTCGCAGACGAGGGAGTTGTTCACGGACATGATCACGCCGGTCGAGGCGCAGGCCTTGCTGACCTCGATCATCGCGAGGGCGTAGCTGACGTGGTCTGCCCCACCGCCGCCGAGCTCGTCGGGGACAGCGATGCCGAGGAAGCCGAGCTCGGCCATGCGGGCGACGAGCTCGGTCGGCCAGCGGCCCTCGGCGTCGAGCTCACGCGCCTTCGGCGCGACCTCTTTTTGGGCGAAATCGCGAGCGCTCTTCTGAATGAGCGCCTGCTCCTCGGTGAGGCGGAAGTCCATGGCGGCGGAGATTGTGCGATGGCGACGGACGGGTCAACGAGGGAGGTCCGGACACCGCTGAGCGCGTTCGGCTCTGGGTCTGACGCTCGTCGAGGCCGGGGCCGGGACGGGGGCCGAGACCGAGACCGGGGCCGAGACCGGGGCCGAGACCGGGGCCGAGACCGGGGCCGAGACCGGGGCCGAGACCGGGGCCGAGACCGGGGCCGAGACCGGGGCCGAGACCGGGGCCGAGACCGGGGCCGAGACCGGGGTTGAGACCGGGGCCCGGGGCCGAGACCGGGGGCCGAGACCGAGGCGTCGTGTGCGCGTGGCTGACAGGGGGCCCGAGCGTTGCTACATCGCCGCCACCATGTCCGATGCCCTCACCCGCTTCGACGAAGGCTTGCAGCTCATCCTCGCGGAGCTCGAGCGCGGCGCCTTCCAGGCCGCGACCACCGAGCAGGAGCTGCGCGAGGCCAACGCGCGCTTCGTGGGAGCGCAGGGCTCGCTCACGCAGCTCATGAAGCTGATGCGCGAGCTCCCTGGGGACGCGCGCCGCCCCAAGGGCCAGGCGGCCAACGAGGTCCGCGCCCGCATCGAGCAGGCCTTCCAGGGGCGCCTCGCGTCGCTGGAGGCCGAGGCGCTCGCCCGCGACCTCGCGGCTCCCTTCGACGTGACCCTCCCCGGCCGCGGCGTCACGCCAGGCCGCTTGCACCCGATCACCCGCGTCAAGCACGAGCTGCTCGAGATCTTCGAGAGCCTCGGCTTCGAGGTCGTCGACGGCCCCGAGATCGACCTGCACGAGAACTGCTTCGATCGCCTCGGCTTCCCGCCCGATCACCCGGCCACCGACATGCAGGACACGTTCTTCGTCACGCACCGCGACCGCGGCGATGACGTGACGACGCTCCTGCGGACCCACACCTCGACGATGCAGATCCGCGAGATGTCGCGCCGTCCCCCGCCGCTCGCGGTCGTCAGCGCGGGCGCCGTCTATCGACGGGACGACGACGCGACGCACTCCCCGATGTTCCATCAGATCGAGGGCTTCCTCGTGGACGAGCGCGTCACGATGGCCGACCTCAAGGGCGTGCTGCAGCGCTTCCTCGAGCGCCTCTACGGCGGCGAGGTCGAGGTGCGGCTGCGACCGAGCTACTTCCCCTTCGTCGAGCCCGGCGCCGAGATCGACGCGCGTCGGCCGGGCGGCTCGTGGATGGAGATCGGCGGCTGCGGGATGATCCACCCGGTGGTCTTCGAGCACGTGGGCTACGACCCCTCACAGGTGAGCGGCTTCGCCTTCGGCATGGGCATCGACCGCATGGCGATGGTCAAGTTCGGCGTGCCCAACATCAAGCTCCTCTTCGAGAACGACGTCCGCTTCCTCGGCAGCTTCTGAGCCGCTCCCCCTCCGCCGGCGGGCCGTCGCCCGCCGCGCGCCCACGAAGGCCCCGATCATCATGCGCATCAGTCATCGCTGGCTCCGCGAGCTCCTCCCCGGCCTCGAGCTCGGCCCCGAAGAGGTCGCCGAGCGCCTCACCTCCCTCGGCCTCGAGGTCGAGGAGATCCACGCCTTCGTCCCACCGGAGAAGGTCGTCGTCGCCGAGGTGCGCGGCAAGGCACCGCACCCCTCGCGCGACAAGCTGACGGTCGTCCGCGTCTTCGACGGCGTCGAGGAGATCGAGGTCGTCTGCGGCGCCTCGAACGTGCCCGCGCCGGGCGGAAAGGTCCTCTTCGCGCGCGTCGGCGCCCGTCTCCCCGCGGGCGCCGGCGAGGTGCTGGAGATCGGCGAGCGCTCGCTCGGCGGCGTGCTCAGCCGCGGGATGATCTGCGCGGAGGACGAGCTCGGGCTCGGCGACGATCACGAGGGCATCTTCGTCTTCCCCGCGCAGGCGGACGTCGCGCCCGGGACCTCGCTCGCGGACGCGCTGCCGGTCCTCGACCACGCGCTCGAGATCAGCCTGACCCCCAACCGCCCCGACTGCCTCGGTCACCTCGGCGTCGCGCGGGACCTCGCGGCCTCGCTCAGCCTGCCCTTCTCGCCTCCGCGCCCGAAGGCCCGCGCGGTCGCGACGGACGTGCTCGGCACGGACGCCGGAGGGCACCTGCGCCTCGAGTGGGACGGCGGCGAAGGCGGCCAGGCCGACGCGCTCGATCTCTCGAGCTTCCACGTCTCCCTCCCCGATCCCGCGCGTTGCCCGCGCTACGGCGCGGCGTTCGTGCTCGGCGTCCAAGACGGCCCCTCGCCCTTCTGGCTCCGCCATCGCCTCCACGTCCTCGGCCACCGCTCGATCTCGGCGCTCGTCGACGCGACGAACCTCGTGATGCTCGAGAGCGGCCACCCGATCCACGGCTTCGACCTCGAGCGCCTCCGCGGCGGGCGCATCGAGGTCCGCCTCGCGCGCGAGGGCGAGACGATGAAGACGCTCGACGACGTCGCACGGACCTTCACGAGCGACGACCTGCTGATCTGCGACGGAGAAGGCCCCGTCGCCGTCGCCGGCGTGATGGGCGGGCTCGAGAGCGAGATGCGCGCGTCGACTCGGCACGTCGTCATCGAGTGCGCCTACTTCGATCCCCGCTCGGTCCGGCGCACCTCGCGTCGCCTCGGCCTGCACACCGACGCGAGCCACCGCTTCGAGCGCAGCGTCGACCCGAACGACGTCCCGTGGGTGCTCGCGCGCGCGGCGACGTTGATGGCCGAGGTCGGCGGCGGCGTCGCCGTCCGCGAGGCGATCGACGTCTATCCCGTGCCGGTGGAGCGCCGACGTGTCGACCTCGGCCGCGCGCGCCTGAACTTGCTGCTCGGCTACGAGGTCCCGCGCGAAGTCCCCGCCCGCGTGCTCGGTGCGCTCGGTTGCGAGATCGTGGAGGAGACCGACGCGGCGCTCTCGGTGCTCGCGCCGACGTGGCGCCCGGACCTCGCGCGCGAGGCCGATCTCATCGAAGAGGTCGGCCGCGTGCACGGCTACGACCACATCCCGACGACGGTGCCGGCCGTGCGCCCCGCGAAGGCTGGCACCGCCCCGCGCATCCGCTTCGAGCGCGCGCTACGGATCACCGCCGCGAGCGTCGGACTGCACGAGGCGATCTCTTATGGCTTCGTCGCGAGCGAAGACGTGGGCAAGCTCGGCGCCGGCGCCGCGCTCTCGGATCTCGTCCGCGTCCAGAACCCGCTCGGGGGACGCGACGCGATGCGCCCGACGCTGCTCCTCGGGCTCGCCAGCGCGGCCTCCGCGGCGCTGCGCCACCAGGCCACGTCGGCCGCGCTCTTCGAGCTCGGCCGCGTCTTCCGCGCGCGTGTCGCGGACCGCCACGCAGGCTGGGGCGAGACCTTCCACTCGGACGACGCCGAGGATCTCGCTCTCCCCCGCGAGCAATCCGCGCTCGCGCTCTTGCTCGTCGGCGCCCGCCCAGGGTGGGTCGGCGAGGCGGGAGACTACGACTTCTATGACGCCAAGGGCCGCGTCGAGGCGATGGTGCATGCGCTCACCGGCCACCACCCCGACGTAGAGGCGCGCGCGACGCTCGACGCGGACGCGCCTTATCTGCACCCGAAGCGGCGGGCGGCCGTGACCTTGGGTGGTCACGCGCTCGGTTGGATCGGCGAGCTGCACCCGGAGGTCGCGACGAAGCTCGAGCTCGACGGGCGACGCCCCGTGTACGCCGAGCTCGACGTCGCCGCGCTCTTCGCCGCGAGCCTCGCGCTGCCGGCGCCGAAGGCCGCCGAGCCTCCGCGCATCCCCGCCGTCACCCGCGACGTCGCGCTCTTGGTGGACGAGTCACTGGACGCCGGTGAGCTCGCGTCTACGTTGCGCGACGCGACCGAAGGCCTCGCCGAAGAGGTCTCGCTCTTCGACGTCTACACGGACGCGAAGCACCTGCCGCCAGGCAAGAAGAGCCTCGCCTTCCGGATCCGCTACCGGGATCCATCCGCCACGCTGACGGACAAGCGCGTGGACTCGGCGCACGGCCGCGCGATCGCCGCTGCCGAGCGGCAACACGGCGCGACCGCGCGCTGACGGACGGACTCGGCGCGCGGGCGCGTGAGCACCGCGTCCGAGTCCGTGTCCGCGTCCGTGTCCGCGTCCGTGTCCGTGTCGGTGTCCGAGACCGAGACCGAGACCGAGTCCGAGACCGAGACCGAGTCCGAGACCGAGTCCGAGACCGAGTCCGAGACCGAGTCCGAGTCCGAGTCCGAGTCCGAGTCCGAGTCCGAGTCCGAGTCCGAGTCCGAGTCCGAGACCGAGACCGAGACCGAGACCGAGTCCGAGTCCGAGTCCGAGTCCGAGTCCGAGACCGAGACCGAGACCGAGACCGAGTCCGAGTCCGAGACCGAGACCGAGTCCGAGTCCGAGTCCGCATCCGAAACCGAGTCCGCATCCGAAACCGAGTCCGCATCCGAAACCGAGTCCGCGTCCGCGTCCGAGTCCGAGACCGGAGCCGTCGTCGTCTGCTGGGACCGCTGGGACCGCTCGAGTTGCCGTCAGCGACGTCGGCTCGCGGAGGCCGCGACCTCGACGACCACGTCGCTCGACGCGGGCTCGGGCAGGCTCACGAAGATCCCAGTCGCGGCAGACGTCGACTCGAGCTCCTCGAGCAGCGCCGCGAGGCGCCCGCGGACCTCGAGCAGCTCGGCGCGGAGCGCGAGCTCGCGTTCGCGCGCCGGCTTCGAAGCCTCCCGCTCCTCACGCTCGCGCAGCGCGCGCTTCGCGCCCGCGAGCGTGAAGCCGCGGTCGTAGACCAGCTCGCGAATCAGCAACGCGAGCGTGACGTGGTCGCGGTGGTAGTGCCGGTGCGCGCCGCGGGTCTTGCGTGGCCGGAGCTGCGGCAGCTCGCGCTCCCAGTGGCGCAGCACGTGAGGACGCACCCCGACGAGGTCCGCGACCTCGCCGATGCGAAACCACTCCTTGTCCGGGAGCGCGCGAGGAGACACTGGCAATCCTCTGCGTCAGCCTTCGTCGGCCCGGAGCTCGGGGGCGTCGAGGTCCTCGAGGTCCTCGTCGTCCTCGCCCTCGTCTCGACCGCGGCCGCGCTCCTTGTGCGGGTTCAGCACCGTCTTGAGCACCTGGCTCGGCTTGAACGTGAGCACGCGTCGCGCGCTGATCGGGATCGGCGCCCCCGTCTGCGGGTTGCGTCCCACGCGCTCCTTCTTCTCGCGCACCACGAAGTTCCCGAACCCGGAGATCTTGATCTTCTCTCCGTCGGCGAGGATGTCCTTCATGGTGTCGAAGACGGCCTCCACGATCTCGGCGGCCTCCTTCTTCGAGAACCCCCCGACCTTCTCGTAGACGGCGTCGATGATCTCGGCCTTCGTCATGCCTGAACCACTCCTCGCGAAGAAGCATGGAACCACGATTCGTTTCCAATCTCAACCGGTTGCGCGTGACGAATCGCGCCTCGTGGCTCGGAACGTCGTCCTTTTCCCTTGCGGTGGCGCAGCGGAGGACTATTGTTCGCGTCCCTCGCACCGACCGGCTTCGCCGGAACGTGCCCCGGCCGGGGCGTAGCGCAGTTTGGTAGCGCACCATACTGGGGGTGTGGGGGTCGCTGGTTCAAATCCAGTCGCCCCGACCGACGGGCCCGAAGCGAAAGCTTCGGGCCCGATTTCTTTCCGTCGCTCGCGAGCACAGGCGTCGGTGAGACGACGATCACGAGCACCGGCGCGACCAGGGCGATCATCGCGAATCACGGGCACGGCCCGTCGCGATTCGCAGCCAGGGCGATCGTCGCGATTCGCGGCCAGGACGATCATCGCGAATCACGAGCAGGGCCCGTCGCGATTCGCAGCCAGGGCGAACCGTCGCGATTCGTGGCCAGGGCGACCGTCGCGACTCGCGACTCGCGACCATCGCGACCATCGCGACGATCGGCGATCGGCGATCGGCGCGACCATCGGAACGCCGCGAGCGCCGCGGGTCACGCGGTCGCGCGAGCAGGGGTCGCGCACACGCGGCGCACGCGAGCGCACGGCGTTGCTACGATGCGCGGGCGTGATTCGCCTCGTCGACATCCACAAGGCCTACAAAGGCCCCGTGCTGCAGGGCGTGAACCTCGAGGTCCCCGAGGGCTGCATCTACGCGCTCCTCGGCCCGGGCGCGTCGGGCAAGAGCGTGCTCCTCAAGATCGTCGCGGGCCTCGTCCGGCCCGAGCGTGGACAGGTCTTCGTCGGGGACGACGAGGTCACGGGCAAGGACGAGCTCGCGCTGCACGCGATCCGCGAGCGCATCGGCATGCTCTTCCAGAACTACGCGCTCTTCGATCTGAGCGTGAAGGAGAACATCGCCTTCCCGCTGCGCCGCGCGAACGCCGCGATCAGCGAGGAAGAGATCGCAGCCCGGGTCGCCGAGCGCCTCGAGCGCGTCGCGCTCCCCGGCACCGAGGAGCGCGACCCCGGGAGCATGTCCGGAGGACAGAAGAAGCGAGTCGGCGTCGCGCGCGCGACGATCACCGAGCCCCCCATCCTCCTCTACGACGAGCCCGTCGCCGGCCTCGACCCGGTGACGAGCCAGAAGATCTACGACCTCATCCGGGAAGAGCAGCGCGCCCGCAACACGACCGTGATGGTGATCAGCAGCGACGTCAGCGGCGTCCTCACCATCGCCGATCGCGTCGGCATGCTCCACGAAGGCCGCCTCATCTTCGACGGCACGGTCGACGAAGCCCGCGCGAGCACCGACCCCGCCGTGCGGCAGTTCGTCCATGGGCTGACCGAAGGCCCGCTCTGACCCCGGGCCCGCGGGTCATCGTGGTTGGGCTCTGTTGCTGTCGTACCCGGTGGTGGCGACGTTCGCGTTGCGTGTCGTGGTTGGGGGTCCGGTGCGGTCGCACCTTCCGGGGCCGGGGCCGCGACGGGGGCCGGGACCGCGGCCGCGGTGGGGTCCCCACGCTGTCGAACCCGTGGGTGAAGCGTTCGCGTAGCGTGTCGTCGTTGGGGTCCCTGCGCGTGCGTACCCGCGGTCGAGGCGCTCGCGTGGCTTCGCGTCGTCTGGGTTGGTGGTCGGTCGCACCTTCCGGGGCCGGGGCCGGGACCGCGGCCGCGACCGCGACCGAGACCGAGACCGCGGCCGCGCTCGGGTTTCGTCGCAGTCGTACCCGCGGGTGAGGCGTTCGCGTGGCGTGTCGTCGTTGGGGTCCCGGCGCGTGCGCACCCACGGTCGAGGCGCTCGCGTTGCTTCGCGTCGTCTGGGTTGGTGGTCGGTCGCACCTTCCGAGGCCGGGGCCGCGACGGGGACCGGGACCGCGGCCGCGCTCGGGTCCCGACGCTGTCGAACCCGCGGTTGAAGCGTTCGCGTAGCGTGTCGTCGTTGGGGTCCCGGCGCGTGCGCACCCGCGGTCGAGGCGCTCGCGTTGCTTCGCGTCGTCTGGGTTGGTGGTCGGTCGCACCTTCCGGGGCCGGGGCCGCGACCGGGACCGGGACCGCGGCCGCGGTGGG
>JAHBWH010000086.1 GCA_019637115.1 Myxococcales bacterium
GGGGCGCGGCCGAGAAGATCTCCTCACCCTCCTCTGGGCCGCGCGCCTCGCGCGGCCCAGAGGAGGGTGCCGCGTCTCTGCCCGCGAACCCGCCCCCGCGGTGTCCCGTCCCTTGCCGTCTGGATCAGACGCCTCCGCAATCACCCGCAGGGGTCGGGGGGTGAACGCGTACCACTTCACGTGGCGCGAGCGCCGCGCAAGATGGTCGGCGGGTCCGAGGTAGCCGTGTAGCGGCCGGGGACCGGGGCCGACGCGAAGGCGCCGAGGCGGCCTCAGGCGCGAGCGTTCGGTCTCGCGCACGCCACGGACACGAACGTGTCGATGTCGACGATCTGCTCACGGTAGAAGGTCACGACCCACGTCGCGTAGACGGTGCCGGGGGCGATCGACTCGCGCACCTCCGCGTCGAGGAAGACCGTCCGGTGATCGCCCTCGTCCGTCGCGTACGCGCTCGCGACCCCACGCTGGACGACGTCGGCGTCCGGATGGTGGGCCGCGACGGCGCTCAGCGCGGCGTCGAGGACCTTCGGTTCGACCTTCTGCCCCATGTTTCACCCCCTACCTCCAAGTCTGTCAGATCCTCCCCGTGGATCGCCAGCGCGCTCCGCCCCGAAGCGCTGGATGAGGGTCGACTGGATGAGGGTCGAGAGGGGTGTCCCCACGACCATCACCGCCAAGACCTCCGTCGCCACCGAGGGGTCGTTCAAGAAGACCGCGCCCGCCTCGAGCCGCCCGGTCCTCGCGCCGGGCCGCACGGGAAGCTCCGCCGATAGGCGGCTCGCGAAGGCCGCGAAGGGTCCCGTCTCGCGGACACGGAGCAGCGCGAAGAGCCCTCCGACCCCAGGCGCCAGCCGGCGCGTCAGAGCGAGCCCGACGTGTCCCATGGTGTAGCGGGCGTTGACCTCGATCACGGGCCGGAGCCGGAGCACGCCCGCCGTCTCGTGCACGAACGCATCGACGCCGAAGGGACCGACGTATCCTTCGGCCGCGAGCGCCCTCCCCGCCGCGCGCGCGGCGCGCCCGAGGCACGTCGCGACGAAGCGCGGCTCGCGGCCCTCGCCGTGCAAGAAGCGGGTCGTGCGCTCGTCGAGGCCGAAGCTCGGCGCGCCGAGCACCGTCCCGCGGTAGCGACCACGGGCGTCGACGAGGAAGCGCGTGATGCCTTCGACGACGACGCTCCCCTCGGCGTCGACGCGCGCGAGTACGCTGAGATCGGCGCGACGCTCGAGCTCCGGCTCGACCACGAGCCCCGGTTGGCGCGCGAGCTGGTTCGCGATCCACCGGCGTACGTCCGGGAGCTCCGCCTCGTCCATGACGCGCCGCTGGTGTCGACCGCTGGTCCCGCGCTCCCCCTTCACGCGCATCACGCGGCCCTGCGACAGCCCGGCGGCGATCGCGTCGAGCGCGGACTCCGCGTCGTCGCAGAGCGCGCCCGGCGCGAGGTCGACGCGGGGGTCGTCCCCTCCTCGTCGATCACCCAGCTCACCCAGCGCCCCCTCCTCGCGCAGCGCCTCCATCACACGGAGCGCGAACGACTTCCGGTTCACACGCCGCGCGATCGCCACCCGCTCGTCGAGCGGCCGGCCCAGCGCGCGCAGGCGCCGCGCGAGGGGCGCGTACGTGGTCGCCACGTCGGGGGCCCAGCCCCAGGGCTCGAGCGACGCGACGTGAGGGTGCTCGATGGCGTCGACGTCCGTGACGAGCTCGGGGATCGCGAAGCCCGCGGCCGCGAGGGAGCGCAGGAAGGCGATCGACGGGCGCCGACGCACGAGCACGACGTCGTCGTGGCGCGCGAGCACGAGCGGGAGGAGGTCGAGGTCCTCCTCGAGCGCGCGTGCCTCGCGGCCGAGCGGGCTCCCCGTGCCGTGCAGCCAGGCGTGCTCGCACGAGGGATCGAACGAGAAGACCGACGGCGGGCGTCCCTTGGAGGCGCCGAAGACGCGCATCTGGTCGATGAAGTCCTCGGACAAGCCGGCCCGGCGGCGCCCCTCCGCGTCGAAGAGGCGCCCTCGCCCACGCGCCGGCGTCAGCGGCCAGGTGAGCCGCGCTCGCCAGGCCTCGAAGGTGTCGCGCGCGTCGTCGTCCCCGCGCGTGCGCTCGAAGAACGCGAGTCCGCGGCCGACGTGGAGCAGCTCGTCCTCGTAGACGCGCTCGAGCGCGTCGGCGGTGGAGGCGTCGCCGCAGGCGCGGAAGGCGTCCGCGTAGGCGCGCGAGAAGTCGAGGTTCGCCTGCTCGAAGGTGAGGCTCATCCCAGCCACGAAATCCGTGGGGGACGCGACGTCGCGGAGGCAATCCCAGAAGAAGGCGCTGACGGGGATCTCGCCCAGCGCGACGCCATCGGCGCGCATGCGCTCGAGGTAGAGGCGGAGGTGGCGCTGCTCGTCGGCGATCGTGCGTGCGAGCCCCATCCGGAACGACCTCGGCGCGTCGGGGAAACGCAGGAGCGCGAGCGCCATCAGCTCGGCGGCGAGCAGCTCGTGGTTGGCGAAGAAGTGCAGCACGCGCCCCCGCGCGCCGGGGCGGTCCAGCTCGGTCGCCCCCGGGAAAGCGACGCGCTCGCGCGCTTGGTCGAGCCGAAGGGGCTCGGGGCGGCCCGGGCGCGGCGGGAGCGCGACCGCCTCGCCCGGCCGTGCGTCCGTGAGCGCCTCGACGTCGACGAGCTTCTCGTCGAGGGTCGTGCCGTAGAGGATGCGCTCGGCGAGCTCGCGAAGCTCCATCGCGTCCATCCTGGCGCGCGCGCTCCACCTCCGCTAACCAAAGCCGAGCAGCGCACGCGCTCTCGTCTCGGGTCGCGCGACCTCCCGTGCTCAGGAGCGCGAGTCGTAGTGTGCGGCGAGCACGAGCTGGGGGTCCGGCACGCTGCCTTCGAGGGCCGCGCGAGCGGCGTCGAGCGTGGCGTCCGAGAGGTCGAGCTCCACGCAGGTCCGTTCGTCCCATCCGACGCGGCCGAGCAACACACCGCCGATGCGGTGTGAGTGCGGCCCGGATCCCGAGCGTGTGCGGAACGTGAACGGCGCGACGAACGACGCGTTCCCGAGCCCACCGAGGAGGAGAAAACCGTCCCCCATGCCGTTCATCACCAGGAAGGTCTGGCGCCCCGCCGCGGCCGCCGGTGCTCGCCGATCGAGCCACAGGTCGGCCTGACGCTCGCGCTCGCGAAGCAACGCCAAGGGTAGGAGCTGTGGGCCGTAGTCCCTCGGCAACGGAGCGCCGGGGACGGCATCCGACCGGCTCTGCCAGAGGGGCACTCCGACCACGACGTCGCCTCGCGAGAGGCCGCTCGTGATGGCCAAGCTCGCGAGCTCTTCGTCGCCCGGCTCTTCGGAGGCCCCTTCGAGCCCGCCATCGGTGGGCTCTTCGGAGGTGGCTTCGTCGAAGGCCTCGTTCTCGCCCCTCTTCCACCGAGTTCCGCGCACGACGGCGACGAAGACCGCGCCGTCGGCGCTCGGCTCGAGGTGCCTCACGATGCTCGATCGAAGCCGAAGCCCGCGTCCTCGAAGAACGTCGTGATGATGTCGAGCAGCTCGTCTTCGTGGCTGCCCAGCTCGTAGTCGGCGCACCAGGCCTCGCACATCGACCCGAAGTCTCGCCCCCACCCGTCGACCCCGTCGACGATCTCGGCGATCTGCTCTTCCGTGAAGACGGCGGCCACGTCCTTCGGCGAGGGCGGGGCTCCGCTCTCGTTCGCGGTGCGCGCGATCTCGCGGATTCGGTCGCAAGCCTTTTCGTCGAACTCGATGTACATGGCGTGGTGCCTTCGTGGTGCTTCGGGTTGATGAAACGAGGCGGGTGCAGAGTGGTTGGCCCGACCTCCGTGGCCGGAGTGTAAGGGAAGACGCGCGGGGACGAATAGACGAGACGCTCGACCTCCACCTCCATGGACACGGCCAGCAGCGCGCTGACGGGCCCCACGTCACGTTCGCCGCAGCATGGCCACCGCCATCGTCGGTGCGAGCCGCGCCCACGTTGCGCTCCGCGGTCCGGATGCTCCATCCTCGACGACGCCGTCGTGAAGATTCGGACCAGGGAGCAGCTCGAAGCGCTGCGGGGGCGCACCGCGATCGAAGCGACGCTCGAGATTCTCGTGCCCGAGCTCGTCGAGTTGGAGCCCCTGCACGCGCTTCGGCGGGCGACCGGCATCGTCCTCGACGGATGCGCCGGGCTGCGCTCACTCTCGGGGCTCGGCGCGCTGGAGCGGCTCGACGACGTGCTCGGCCTCCGCGGGCTGCGCGATCTCGTCTCGCTCGAGGGGGTCGAGGGGCTGCGCGACGCCGGGCGCGTCAGCGTGGTCGCGTGCCCCGAGCTCGCGTCGCTGCGCGGGCTCGCGGGGCTCGAGCGCGTGGGTCGCGAGTCCCGCGAGCATCCGTTTCCGGGGGGCGTCGACCTGCGGGATCTCCCGGCACTCGAGTCGCTCGAGGGGCTCGGGCGTCTGCGCAGGGTCCAGGGCTCGATCCACGTCGAAGGCAGCGGCCTGCGATCGCTCGTCGGCCTCGGCGCGCTCGAGGAGGTGGCGCACGTGCACTTGGTCGCGCTCGAGCAGCTGAGCAGCCTCGAGGGCGTGAGCGCGTGGCGCGCGGTCCGCCTCACGGTGTGCGATGCGCCGAGCCTCGTCGACCTCCGTGGGCTCGAGCACGCCGAGCGCGTCGAGCACCTCGCCCTGCTCCGCTGCGCCGCGCTCGGCTCGCTGCGCGGACTCGAGGGGGTCGCGTCCTTGGGCGAGCTGAGGCTCGTGGGGAGCGGACTCACCGAGCTCACGGGCTTCCCGCCTGCTCGCGAGATCGAGCACCTCCTCCTCGCAGACAACTACGAGCTCACGAGCCTGCGCGGCCTCGAAGCGCTCGCGCGGGTGCGGGGCGCGCTCGAGCTGCGAAACAACCCGCGGCTCGGCTCGCTCGAGGCACTCGGTCGCCTGGCCGACGTCGGCACCTCGCTCTACCGACCGACCTCCGACGGGCTGCGCTTGCGTGAGGACCTGCCTCTGGAGGGCGACGGCTTCCCGAGCGGCGGCGACCTTCGGATCGCCGGCCACGACGCGCTGACGGACCTCCGCGGGCTCGAGGCCCTGCGCGTCGTCGGCGGGCGTCTACGCCTCGAGGACCTCCGCTCGTTGACCGACGTCCGCGCGCTGAGCGGTCTGCGCGTCATCGGCGGGGGCGCACACCTCACCGGATGCTCCGCGCTGCCGAGCCCGCCCGGCCTGCCGCGCTTCTTGACCGCGGAAGCGCTCTGAGCGCGGTCGCCCCCTGAGTGGTCGGCTCGGTGGTCGGTTCGGTCGTCGCTCGGTCGTCGCTCGGTCGTCGGCTCGGTGGTCAGCTCGGTGGTCGGCTCGCGCCGCGACCTCGACTCCGCCGCTTGGTGCTGGTGACTCCTACCGCAGCCGCTCGACCAGCCGGTGGTCCAACGTGCGGCGTTCGACCTCGAAGCGCGCCGCGACCTGCAGCTCCGCGACGGGCGCCCGCACCGTGGACACCGCGTGGTAGGTCACCGTGCAGCCGTCACGGCGGTACTCGAGCAGGGTGAAGCCGCGCCGCATCGCGTCGGCGTAGTGGACGCTCCGCAGCGCGCGCTCGGCGAGCCCCGCGAAGGGCGCAAACTCGTCGTCCGGGTCGCCGTCGCCCCCCGAGGAGATCGAGGTCGTGAGCACCTCGAGCGCGACCCGCTCCGAGCGGCGGTCGTGCTGGTCGCGGTAGAGGTCGAAGAACCCTGCCGCGTGCACGTCACCCGAGAGGACCATCGGCCCCTCGACCTCGGGCGCCGCGAGCGTCGCCAGGATGGCCTCTCGGTCGTCCAGATAGCCGTCCCATTGGTCGCGGTTGGCGAGGTTCAGCTCGAGGAGCGCGGGCGAGAAGAGCACGGGCTGCGCGACGAGGTTCCACGCGCCGTGCGAGCCCCGGAGCGCGCGGATCAGCCACTCGACCTGCGCTGCCCCGAGCAGTGAGAGGCCGCCGGCGAGCAGCTCCTCGCACGGAGGGGCGACCTTCTCCTCGCAAGGCGGAGGGTCGCGGTGCTGCCTCCCGTCGAGGACGTAGAGCGTGGCGAGATCACCGAACGCGAACGAGCGGTGGATGTCGAAGAACGCCGGATCGTCGGGGAGGCTCAGCCGGACGGGCATGTGCTCGTACCACGCCTGGTAGCCGGCCGCGCGCAGGGCCAGCGGCTCTCCGTCGCGGCGGCGAGGCTCGTCGAGCCACGTGCCGGCGTAATCGTTCGAGACCTCGTGGTCGTCCCACGTGACGATCCACGGGTGCGCGGCGTGCGCGGCCTGGAGCGAGGCGTCCATGCGATAGCCGCCGTAGCGCGCGCGGAAGCCCTCGAGGTCGGTCACACGCTCGAGGTCGATCGGCGCCCGCCCCGGGACGTCGCCCTCGTTGCCCGACTCGTAGATGTAGTCGCCGAGGAAGAGCACCGCGTCGAGGGGCGTCGCGGCGATGTGATCGTGGGCCGTGTAGAAGCCGTCGCGGTACTTCTGACAGCACGCGACGGCCAAGCGGAGCTGCGAGGGCCGGGAGTCCGGCGCCGGGAAGGTCTTCGTCCGGCCGATCGGCCCGAGCTCGTCCCCGACGCGGAAGCGGTACCAATACGTTCGATTCGGCTCTAAGCCGTCGACGTCGACGTGCACCGAGTGGGCGAGCTCGGGTCGCGCGTAGACCCAGCCGTTGCGGACCGGCCGCTGGAGCCGCTCGTCGAGGAACACCTCCCAGACGACCGGGACCTGGACGTCCGGCATGCCACCGGCGGGTCGCAGCGGCTCGGGCGCCAGGCGCGTCCAGATCACTACGCGATCGTGCAGCGGATCGCCCGAGGCGACGCCGACCCGAAAGAGGTCCGGAGGCAGCGCGGGCGGCGTAGGCGCGGGCGAGGCCTCGAGCTCGAGGCGAACCTCGTGCCCCGCGCACCCGAGCAGGCCCACGCCGATGAGACCGAGCAGCTCGCGCCGCCCCAGGGTGACGCCCGCCGCGTCGCGCGCCTCGTCGTCCGACACGCGCAGGAGGGTACCGTCCACGGCTCCCGGATGCGAGCGAGCGGCTGACCGCACGTCCACGAGCCCCTTCGCGAGCCGCCGCCCGAGGCGCGTGACGAGGCCTCGTGTACTCTCGCGCGATGCTGCGCGCGCTCTCCCTCGTCCTGCTCTTCGCCTTGGCCTGCGGAGACGACGACACCCCCGCCGACGCGAGCCTCGCCGACGCGAGCCTCGACGCCACCGCCGACGCGCCCGACGCCCCGCGCGAGTACGAGCCCGAGCCCTTCGAGCCCACGGGCGCGACGCGCGCCTATTGCCCTCGCGACGCGGACGCGATCGAGGCGCGCATCACCGAAGCGCTGCGCTCGCTCACCATCGAAGAGAAGGTCGCGCTGATGCACGGCGCGCGCGTGGGCCTGACCGACGGCGTCTGGCTCGTGCGGGGGAACGAGCGCTTCGGCTTCCCGGGGCTGCGCATGCTGGATGGCCCGCGCGGGCTGAGCGCGATGAGCGGCAAGACCGGTACGGCCTTCCCCGTCGCGATGCTCCGAGGCGCGACGTGGGACCCCGAGCTCGAGCGACGCGTCGGCGCGGCGATCGCCCGCGAGCACCGGTCGGCCGGCGCCGACGTGGTCCTCGCGCCGACCATCAACGTGCTGCGTCATCCGCGCTGGGGCCGCGCGCAGGAGACCTACTCGGAGGACGTGCATCACCTCGGCGCGATGGGCGTCGCCTTCATCGAGGGCGTGCAGTCCGAGGACCTGCTCGCGAGCGTGAAGCACTACGCGGCCAACAGCATCGAGGACACGCGCCACGAGGTCGACGTCCAGATCGACGAGCGCACCCTCCGCGAGGTCTACCTCCCGCACTTCCGGCGGGCCGTGCAGGACGCGCGCGTCGCCTCCGTGATGAGCGCCTACAACTCGATCAACGGCGCGTGGGCGGACCAGAACGAGCCGCTCCTCCGAGACATCCTCAAGGGCGAGTGGGGCTTCCAGGGGTTCGTCGAGAGCGACTGGATCTGGGGCACCCACGGCTCGGCCACCTCGGTGCGCGCGGGGCTCGACCTCGAGATGCCCTCCCGGGTGGCGTTCCGCCCATTGATCGGCGAGGTGCGGAGCGGCGCGCTGGAGGAGCGCTACCTCGACGACGCCGTGCGACGGATCGTGCGCGCCCAGCTCTGCTACGGGCTCGACGAGCGAACACCCTCGGAGGACCCAAGCGCGCGCGAGACCGAAGCGCACCGCGCGCTCGCCCGCGAGGTCGCGCGGCGCGGCATCGTGCTCCTGCGAAACGAGGAGGTCGACGGCGTCGCTGCGCTGCCTCTCGCGGCCGGCGCGTCGATCGCGCTCGTGGGCCTCGGCGACGTGCCCAACATCGGCGACGACGGCAGCAGCAGCGTGCGCGCTCGACACGTCGTGACGGCGCTCGAGGGGCTCTCCGCGGTGGCCACGGTGACGGACCTCGGGCGCTCGCTGGAGGAGGACGAGCACGGCGCCCTCCTGGCGGCGGACGCGGTCGTCGCCGTCGTCGGGTTGGTGGCCGAGGACGAGGGCGAGGCGACGATCGGCGCGGGCGATCGCGCGACGCTCGCCATGCCCGAGGCGCACGTCGCGCTCGTTCGCGCCCTGGCCTCGCTTCACGAGCGGGTGATCGTGATCGTCGAGGGCGGCGCGGCGGTGCTCGTCGAGGACTTCGAGGCGGAGGTCGAGGCGATCCTCTGGGCTGGCTACCCGGGCCAGGCGGGCGGGCACGCGATCGCGGACGTGCTCTTCGGCGCGCACGCGCCCTCGGGTCGGCTGCCCTTCAGCTGGCCTCGCCGCGAGGCCGACCTGCCGCCCTTCGACAACACGAGCGCGGTGGTGACCTACGACTTCCTCCACGGCTACCGGCACCTCGACCACCACGGCGCCGCGGCGCGCTACCCCTTCGGCTTCGGGCGGAGCTACGCGACCTTCGCCTACGCGAACCTGCGGGTGACGGGCACGCTCGACGCTGGCGCGATGCTCGAGGTCGAGGTCGACGTGACGAACGAGGGCGAGACCGCAGCGGTAGAGACCGTGCAGCTCTACGTCTCGGCGCTCGGCTCCGCCGTCCCCCGCGCCCCCCGCGACCTCCGGGCGTTCGCGCAGGTCGAGCTCGCCGGGGGCGCCACCGAGACCGTGCGGCTCCGCGTCGAGGCCGACGAGCTGCGCTACTGGGACGTCGGCGCCAGCGCCTGGGTGCTCGAGCCCATCGACTACGAGCTGGCCGTCGGACGCGACGCTGCCGACCTCCGGCTGCGTGTCACGCTCTCCGCCCCTTGAGGGCTTCGGGTCGAAGGCGCTGGCTGCGCTTTTTTCCGGAAGCTTAAGGAGCGCTTCAGACTCCGGGCGTCAGACCCTCTGCCACGCACGCAGTGGCGGAAGGAGCCCACGATGATGACGAAGAGCCTGCTGCTGAAGATCGGCCTCGCCGCCGCCATCGCGACCCCCGCCGTCGGCTACGGCGTGATGAGGTCGCTCGAGACCGGACCCGCGACGAGCGAGGCGCCGACCTTCGACCAGGCGCCGCGAGGGGACCGACGTTTCCTCATGGGCGACGTCGAGCCCGGCTTCGAGCGCCCGACGGCGCGCGCCGAGGCGCGCGCAGAAGGCCCGCGGCGCGAGCGCGCAGCGCGGGCGGACCGCGGCGAGCGCGTGCGACCGGAGGGAGAAGCGCGCCGTCCACGCGGCGAGCGACGCGCCCGCGGCGAAGGACGCGGCGAGCGGGGCGCGCGCCTCGTGGAGCGGATGACGGCGGACCTCCAGCTCACGGAGGAGCAAGCCGTGCGGGTGCGCGCGGTCTTCGAGGGCGCGCGGCACGATCGCGGGGCGCTTCGGGACCTCTCGCGCGAGGAGCGCCGCGCGGCGTTCCGAGAGCGGCGCGACCGGGTCGACGCGGAGCTCGCCGAGATCCTCACGCCCGCGCAGCGCGACGCGATGGAGGCCCAGCGCGCCGAGCGCCGCGCGGGCTGGCAGGTACGCGGCGGCGAGAGCGGCATGCGCGGTCGAAACGCCGAGGCCGAGCGCTACCGCGACGGCGTCGACACCCGCGGCATCTGAACGGTCGCGAATGCGACGTCCCTCCGCAGCCCGCGCGACCTCGAGTCGCGACGGGCTGCGCTTCTTTCTGCCCCTTGCCGTCGAGCTCGCTCGACCCTGGCCCCCGCCCCTGGGCCTGCGAACCGAGCTCGCGAGGCGGCGACCCACGCGCGAGCGCGACGGCGCCCCCACCGTCGCACGCGCACCACCGCGCGCTCCGGCGTGAAGCCTCCCACCTGGTAACGCGCTATCGTTCCGCCCGTCGGAGAGAGCCTGGAGCGATGACATGAGGCGCGTGCACCCGTCGTGAGGCGACCCCCCCGAGCGAAGGACGACTCTGTCCGCGGCCTCGAGCGTGCGCGGGTGCTGGCGCGTGTCGGGGTCCGCACGTTTCGCTTGGTTCTGCGGCTGCACCCGCGGCTCGTGGGCGCGCTCGTCGCCCTCACCCTGCTGGCGGGCGCGTTGCCCGCCGCCATCGCCTGGGTGGGCAAGCGCATCGTCGACGATCTGGTCCAAGCCTTCGTCACGCACGCCAGCGTCGAGCCGGTGCTCGTCTGGGTCGGGATCGAGCTGGGGCTCGTGGTCCTGCTCCAAGCGGTCGAGCGCGGGCAGTGGCTCACCCAGGCCCTCCTGCGCCCGCGCCTCGCGCAGACCGTGCACGAGCAGCTCCTCGACAAATCGCTCGGGCTCGAGCTTCCCGACCTGGAGCGGCCCGAGGTCGCCGATCAGCTGAGCCGGGCACGTCAGGGCGCGTCGTTCTACCCGCTCTCGTTCGTGATGGGCGCCTTCGCCTTCGCGCGCACCGCCCTCACGCTCGCGGGCTACGGCTTCATCCTCTGGCAGCTCACGCCCTGGGCGCTGCTCTTCGTCGTCGCCGCGGCCGTGCCCGCCTTCATCGTCGAGCTCCGCTTCAGCGAGGACGGCTTCCGCGCCTTCCGCTGGCGCGCCGAAGAGGCCCGGCGGCAGGCGTACCTCGAGAGCGTGATGGCGCGCGAGGAGCACGCGAAGGAGGTCCGCCTCTTCCACCTCGGCCCGTGGCTGATGGCCCGCTACCGCGCGCTCTTCGAGCAGCACTACGAAGAGGACCGGCAGCGCACGCTCCGCCAGGCGTGGCTCGGCTTCGGGGTGGGCCTCGGCAGCGTGCTCGTCTTCTACGGGAGCTACGCCTGGGTCGCGGTGCAGACGGCGCGCGGCGAGCTGAGCTTCGGCGACCTCACCCTCTACCTCATGGTCTTCCGCCGCGCGCAGGGCGCGCTCGGGGAGCTGCTCTCGCGCATCGAGGGGGAGGTCGAGGGGCTGCGCTACGTCGCGGAGCTCTTCGCCTTCCTCGATCTCGAGCCGACGCGCGTGGTGCACGGCGACGCGAAGGAGGGCCCCGACCCGAGCGACGGGCTCCGCTTCGACGACGTCGTCTTCACCTATCCGGACGCGAAGGAGCCCACGCTGCGCGGCGTGACGCTCCACCTCCCACCCGGCCACAAGCTCGCGCTGGTCGGGGAGAACGGCGCCGGCAAGACGACGCTCATCAAGCTGATGGCGGGGCTCTACCGGCCCGACGCCGGCACGATCTCGCTCGATGGCCTCGAGCTCTCGCGGTGGGATCCCGTCGCGCTCCGCCGCAGGATCGGCGTCATCTTCCAAGACTTCGTCCGCTACCAGCTCCTCGTCGGCGAGAACGTCGGCGTCGGCGACGTCGACGCCGTCGAGGACGAAGCGCGCTGGCGCGCGGCGGCGACCAAGGGGCTCGCGGACTCGATGATCGAGTCGCTGCCGGACACGTACCAGACGCAGCTCGGTCGCTGGTTCGAGGGGGGCCGCGAGCTCTCGGGCGGGCAGTGGCAGAAGATCGCGCTCGCCCGCGCCTTCATGCGCGAGGGCGCGGACATCCTCGTGCTCGACGAGCCGACCGCCGCGATGGACGCGCTCGCCGAGGCGAAGGTCTTCGAGCGCTTCCAGGTGCTCGCGGAGGCCCGCATGGTGATCCTCATCAGCCACCGCTTCTCCACCGTCCGCATGGCCGACACGATCGCGGTCCTCGAGGGCGGCCGCGTGGTCGAGCGCGGGACCCACGACGAGCTGCTCGCGAAGGGTGGCCGCTATGCGGAGCTCTTCTTGCTGCAAGCGCGCGGCTACCGCTGACGCCTTCACCCGCGTCCTCGCAGGACGGCGGCTTCATCGAGACGACGCGGAGACGCGCAGCTCGATGCGGCCCCCGCGGGTCGGCGGCGCCTGGAAGCGGCGCGTGTCGAAGGGCGGCGGCTGACTCGGGTTGCAGTTCGGGCCGAAGCCGGTGGCGTCGAACTCGTAGTCGAGCCGGCCCGTGCGCCCTTCGCTCACCGCCTCGATCGTGACGCGGTGCGTGCCCGCGCGCGCGGGGCTGCAATAGCTGAGCAGGTAGAAGCGCTGCGTGTAGCCGATGATGCGCTGCGTGATCGCCTCGAAGGCCGCCGCGATCGCCGCGCTGTCCTCGATCTTCACGAAGCCGCTGCGGCCGACCTGGTCGAGGGTGCGCTCGTCGATCTCGTTGCCCACGCCGATCGCGAAGACGTCGTAGCCCGCGCCGTCGAGCGCTTGCCGCATCTCCTGCGCGGACACGCGCGCCGCCCGGTCGGTGCCGTCCGTGAAGACGACCAGCGTGCCGAAGCGGAGCGGCGCGTTCGCGCGCTCGAGCTCGCGGCTGAGCACCTCGCTCGCCTGCACGACCGCGCCGTAGAGGTTCGTCGAGGGGTCGCGGGTGCGGAAGCTCCCGAGCCGCGCGATGCCGCCCGCGCTGTCGCGGAAGCCCTGGATCGAGAAGATCTCGGCCGAGCCGTCGAAGGCGTAGACGGCGACCTTCTGGTACCCCTCGAGCTGCGACGCGAAATTCTGCGCGGCCTCGACGATCGCGGGGACCTGATCGCTCGCCGTCACGCTTCCGCTCATGTCGACGAGGAGCAGCGTGTAGTGCTCCGCCGCGACCTCGGGGTTGACGATCGTCTGCTGGGCCTCGTCGACGGAGACGAGCTGCCCGTCCTCATAGATGCGGAAGTCGGCGGCCTGCAGGCCCGGCACGGGATCGCCGTTGCGATCGTCCACCGTGAAGAAGACGGCGACGTTGCTCGGGCGCTTGTAGGCCGACTGCACGAGCGTCAGCCGCAGCGCGGGGCCGCACGCGACGCAGAGCAGGAGCGCGGAGACGAAGAGGGTTCGTTGCATCACCGGCCTTCTAACACGTGGGAGCGAGGGCCCGTCGCTCCATCGCCTCACGGGCGCCTCGTGTCGGGCAACTCGGAAACTGAAAAAATCTCGACGTGTTGAAGAGGTGGCGCGCGGCGAAGGCTCCGTACCCACACGGATCGGGCGGTGCCGACACGTTCTGGGTCGCCCCTCGACGTGATGCCCATCCTTGGAGACAATGGCCCAGATGTCCCAGATGTCCCTCCTGACCCAGCGCGCGCTCACCCTGCTCGCCATCACGCTCATCGCTTGCGGCTCGGACGGCGTCCCTCCGGGCACGTCGCTCGAGTGCGACGGCGAGACGAGCGAGGTCTGCGAGGTCTTCCGCATCGTCAACATGGAGCGCGCCTCCGCCGGGCTCGCGCCCTACACGTGGAACGCCGAGCTCGCGATCGCCGCGCAGCTCCACGCGATCGACATGGACGAGCAGGGGTACTTCTCGCACGACTCGCAGGACGGCCGGAGCTTCGCGCAGCGGGCGACGGCCGCGGGCTACGACGGCCGCCCCGCCGGCGAGAACATCGCGCGCGGGCAGCGCTCGCCCGAGCAGGTGATGTCGAGCTGGATGGGCTCCGACGGGCATCGCCGCAACATCCTCTCGTCGAGCTCGAACGAGATCGGCGTCGGCCTACAGAACTTCCACTGGGTGCAGGTGTTCGGCCGCCGCTGAGCTCGCGCTCGGCGCGGCGCACGCGGCGGGCCCGTCGTTCACCGCCGACTCACGACGCTTCGCCCCGCCGCTCCGACGGCTCGCCCCTCGCGTGAGCAGCATCAGCGGACCCACCGCCGCGAGCGTCGTAGGCTCACGCCGCCCATGAGCACGACGACCCTCCGAGCCGAGCCCACGACCCGCATCCCCTGCCACGAGCCCGCGACGGGCCGCTACCTCGGCGAGGTGGCCGTGACGCCGCCCGACGAGGTCCGTCGGCTCGTGGCGGAGGCCCGCGACGCCCAGCAGGCCCTCGCGAAGACGAGCTTCGCCGAGCGCCGGTCCGTGCTCCGGCACATCCTCCGCCACGTGCTCGCGCACGCCGACGAGCTCGTCGAGCTCGTCGTGCGCGACGCCGGCAAGACACACGAGAACGCGATGATGGGCGAGATCTGGCCCGTCGCCGAGAAGCTCCGCTGGACGATCCGTCACGGCGAGAAGCACCTGCGCCCCGAGCGCGTCTCGAGCGGCCTCTTCGTGCACAAGAAGGCGACGATCGAGTTCCACCCCCGCGGCGTCGTCGGCGTGATCTGCCCGTGGAACTACCCGCTGCAGAACATCCTCGGCCCCGTCATCCCGGCGCTGATGGCGGGCAACGCCTGCGTCGTAAAGGTGAGCGAGCACGTGGCGTGGAGCGCCGCGCGCATCGGCCGCATCCTCGACGAGGCCCTCGACGCGCACGGGCTCCCGCGCGCGCTCGTGCAGCTGGTCCACGGCTACGGCGACACCGGCGCGGCGCTCGTGTCGAGCGGCGTCGACCTCGTCGTCTTCACGGGCTCGATGGGCAACGGCCGCAAGGTGGTGGCCGAGAGCGCGAAGACGCTCGTGCCGGTCATCTTGGAGCTCGGCGGCAAAGATCCCCTCGTGGTCTGCGACGACGCGAGCCTCGAGCAGGCCGCCCACGCCGCGCTGAACGGCGCGTTCATCGCAGCGGGGCAGAACTGCCTCGCCGCCGAGCGCGTCCTCGTGATGGACGGCGTGTACGACCGCTTCGTCGCGCGCGTCGCCGAGCTCGCGCGGGGCCTCCGGCAGGACGTCCCGACGGGGCGGCCCGGCGCGGTGGACGTCGGCGCGCTCGTGACGCCGGCGCAAGCCGAGATCGTCGATCACCTCGTGCAGGACGCCGTCGCCAAGGGCGCGCGCGCGCTCGTCGGCGGCAAGCGCCCCGCGCGCGCGGGCAACTGGTTCGAGCCGACCGTGCTCGTCGACGTGCGCCCCGACATGCTCATCGCGCAAGAGGAGGTCTTCGGGCCGATCCTCTCGATCTTCCGCGTGAAGGACGACGACGACGCGGTCCGCGTCGCGAACTCCACCGCGTACGGCCTCGGCTGCACGGTCTTCTCGAAGGACGCCGCGCGCGCCAAGCGACTCGCCGATCGGATCGAGAGCGGCAGCGCGTCGATCAACGACTTCGGCTTCACCTACATGGCCCAGGACCTACCGTTCGGCGGCGTGGGGGGCTCCGGCTACGGCCGCCTCAACGGCCGCGAGGGCCTGCGCGCCTGCACGAACGTCAAGGCCGTGCTCGAAGATCGCCTGCCGCTGCACGCGCCCGCGAAGGTCTATCCCGTCGGGCCGCTCGACGCGGCGCTCTTCCGCGGCGTCCTGCGCACGCTCTACGGCCCGGGTCTCCGCGACCGCGTCCGCGGCGTCCGCGACCTGCTCTCGACCGCGATGCGCCGCTGAGCGGCGAGGTCTGGGTCGCCCCTCCCGCGACGCGGCGCGCCGCGCGGGGACGGCGCCACCCTACTCGCTCGAGGCGAGGGTCATGGATCGCCTCGAGGCGCTGCGCAGGCGCGATCGGTGGTGACCTCGCGCGATCTGCGCTCGCGAGGCGAAAAAGAACGAATGCGCCATTGACGCCGTCGATCGCGACCCCATTCTTCCGCGCACCACCGAGACGCGGCGACCCTCTCGTCAGAGCAGCAGCGTCCGTCTCGGCATCGGAAGTTCCCTCCCTCGATCTCCACTCGGAGGCCACCATGATCCACGTTCGATTCGAAGGTCGCTCGTACGACTTCGACCTCGCCGAGCTCCCGCTGAACGCGGCGCTCACCGACCAGACCATCAAGCAGCGCGTCGCGCAGAAGCTCGACGTCGGGCTCGATCGACTCGCGTCCTACGTCGTCGATCGCTCGCCCACGGGGCACGTGATCGTCCGGCCCGAGGCGCTCTACGGCTGACGCCGGGAGCGCGGCCACCCCGCGACATGCGGGCGGCTGCGTCATCTCGGCTCCTCTCGATTCGCCCCGCGCTCCGACCCGCGAAGCGTACACACTCCGGGGCCGAGGCAGGGGTGAGAGTCCCCTCCTCGGCAGAGTTTCGAACCGCTTCCCCAACTCGCGCGGGGTTTCTCTTTCTCTCGAGGAAGCCCTCGGCAACGTCCGAGGTCCTTCTCCTTCTCCCGAAGGGAGCTAGGAGTCCCTTCGAGCCTCTCGGCGTCGTAGCTCAATTGGTAGAGCAGCAGTTTGTTTCGGCTCCAGCGACTCGCGCGACGAAGGTCGTGCTCTCACGGCGGGAGCTCTACACACATCGGGCTGTTAACCCGCTGGTTCTCGGTTCGAGTCCGAGCGACGCCACCAACTCTCTCGATCTCTTCGTATCGCGATCACGCTCGTGCTCCGACCGCGGCGGCCTACACACGTCCTTGGATGGACATCAGCCTCTCATGCTGACGACGGGTTCGAATCCCACAGTCCCGGCCGCCCACACTCGCACGAGCCCCACCTCCGCGCCGCGTCGAGCGTCACCGCGTTCCTCCACCACCTTCTCCCCTCGTGCTCCGACCTCGTCGGCCTACACTCGTCCAATGGTTAGGACATCGGTCTACGGCACCGGCTGTTTCAGGTTCGAATCCTGAGTGATCCAACGCCGACGGAACTCGCACGAGGGTCTTCTCTTCACGACGCGCACAGACGGCGCGTCGACGTCCGCGCCGAGCCGCCCGGCTCGCAGCCGACGAGGTGACCCATGCACAAGAACGAGATGGATCTCCGCCTGGAGCTCCTCGACTCCCTCCTGACCACGCCCCACCGCAAGCTGGAGGACGTGAAGGCGCTGCACGAGCTGATGCTCGAGCAGGACTCCGTCTTCTACGGCCACCTCGCCGCCTGGTACCGCGCGAACGGTCACGTCCGCGACCACCGCGAGGTCTTCGTCGCGATGCTCCTCACCAGCGGCGTCGGCGCGCACCGCGACGCCGGCTTCGTGATGCTGCAGGAGCTCCCGCCCTACCAGGTCGCGCGCGTGGTCGACTTCCTCAAGCAGCAGCGAGGGAAGCTGCCCCGCACCGTGAAGACCGCGGTCGTGCGCTACCTGCGCGCGCGCGAGGCGAGCGACGCTCGCTTCGACCGCGCGGCGATCCGCGGTCGTTCGGCGATGAAGCACCTCTACGCGACGCTCCGCATCAAGCCGGGGCCGCGCGCGCAGGCGGTGCTCTTCGACGACGCCCCGCCGGTCGGCTCGCTGGCCTACCAGGTCAAGCAGCTCGCGAAGGCGAAGTCGCCGATCGAGCAGGCGAAGGCGATCGCGACCCACCGCATCCCGTTCCCGGTCGCGGTCGGCGCGATCCGCGCGCTGACCCCCGTCGTGCTCGCGGCGCTGATCGACGCGATGACGCCGCAAGAGGTGATCAACCACCTCTCGACGCTGAAGAAGCGCGGCGCGCTCGAGCACCCGGACGTGAAGGCGCTCGTGACCTCGAAGCTCGAGGCCGCGAAGAAGGACGACCGCGTCTCCGCGTACAAGGCGAAGGTCGCGGCCGACGCTGCTGGCGCGAGCGACGAGCTCCGCGAGGCGCTCGACGACGTGACCGAGGCGCAGGTCCTGCGCTCCGGCGCGCGCATTCGTCGGCCCACCGCGCTGCTCGTCGACAAGAGCAGCTCGATGGATCAGGCGCTCGAGGTCGGCAAGCGGCTCGCCGCGCTGCTCTCCGGCATCGCGGAGGCGCCGCTCCACGTCTACGCCTTTGACGCGCTCCCCTACGAGGTCCGCCCCGAGGGCGAGCGTTCGCTCGCGGCGTGGGAGAAGGCGTTCGCGCCCTTCTACGCGAGCGGCACCACGAGCATCGGCGCGCCGCTCGCGGCGCTTCGTCGTCGCGACGTCCGCGTCGAGCAGATCGTGGTCGTCACCGACGAGCAGGAGAACACGGCGCCCTACTTCCCGACCGAGTACGACTCGTACGCGACCGCCCTCGGTCAGAAGCCGGACGTCGTGATCGTTCGCCTCGGCGAGGCGAGCGGCTACCTCGAGAAGGCGATGAAGGCGAAGCAGGTCACCGTCGACGTCCTCACGTTCGCCGGCGACTACTACGCCTTGCCGAACCTCGTGCCCTTCGTGACGCGCCCGTCGCGGCTCGATCTGTTGCTCGAGGTGCTCGAGACGCCGCTGCCGAAGCGCCCGGACGGGCACCGCTCGCTCCTGGCCGCGTGATGCGCGCCTGCCTCGCTCCTCGGAGCGAGGCAGGCCACTCGACCGCGTGACGCATGAGCTGGCCGCGCTCTTCCGAGCGAGGCAGGCCACTCGACCGCGTGACGCATGAGCTGGCCGCGCTCTTCCGAGCGAGGCCGGCCTCCCGACCGCGTGGACACATGGGCCTGCCGCGCTCTTCCGAGCGAGGCCGGCCACTCGACCGCGTGACTCGCGCGCCGGCCTCGCTCCTCGGAGCGGGGCCGGCCGGGCGCGCCCACTACTTCCCCCGCGCTTCGCGGGCACTTGCGGCGTTGCCACCCGAGGCGCGCCGCAGGTGCCCGCGAAGCGCCATCCCCCTCCGAGTGCCCTGATGCCGCTCCCCACCTTCCTCCGACGCTGGATCGCCGCGCCCGACGTACGGACGGCGCCGCCGACGACCGCGCCCTCCCCCACGCCGGCCACGCCCTCTCCTCCACCTTCTCCTCAGGTCCCCATGACCCTCGATCGTGCCTACCGCTTCGCGGGCGCCGCCGTGCGTGCGCGCTACCTGGCCCAGCGCCCCGGGACCCATCGCGCCCTGGAGCGTCTCCGCGCGTCGGACGTCGCCGTCTACACGGGGACCTACGACCACGTGCAGGAGCTGCTCAGGGCACTCGGCGTACCCTTCACGCTCGACCCGAGCGCGCTCGACGCGAAGGTCGTCTTCGTCAACTGCGCCTCGCAGTACGACGCGCGCTTTCTCGGCCGCTTGGCCGCGCACGTCCGCGCGGGCGCCCGCCTCGTGACGAGCGACTGGGCGCTCTCGCGCGTACTGCAGATCCACTTCCCGGGGACGGTCGCCGCGGGCGCCGCGCGCAGCGGCGACGAGGTAGTCGCGGTCGAGCCCTCCGCGCAGTCGCTCTGGGCCGACGTCGTCGTCCCCGGCACCGATCCGCAGTGGTGGCTCGAGGGATCGAGCGAGCCCTTGCGCGTCCTCGACGTGGAGCGGGTCCGGGTGGAGGCGCGCAGCCACGAGCTGCTCGCGAAGTACGGCGAGCCCGCGGTCGCCGTGAGCTTCCCCTGGGGTGACGGCGACGTCTTCCACGTCGTCAGCCACTTCCGCGTGAAGCGCACGCGTCATCACGGCCGTCGTCACGGCGAGCCGGGCGTGGCGTTCTTGCGCGAGGGTTTGCGCCTCCCGGAGCCGGCGATCGCGGAGCTCTTCGCGCGCTTCGGCGTCGCGCCGGACGCGCTCGACTTCGCGACCCTGCAGAGCACCGCGACCAGCGTGGAGCTCTGCGCACGCCTCGCGGCGGGCGACTGATCGCCCCCGCGAGGCGCCTCCGGCCGAGCACGTTGACCGAGCGCGCCGGGCCCGCGCTGGGCCGAGCACGCTGAGCGATCACGCTGAGCGATCACGCTGAGCGATCACGCTGAGCGATCACGCTGAGCGATCACGCTGAGCGATCACGCTGAGCGATCACGCTGAGCGATCACGCTGAGCGATCACGCTGGCCGAGCACGCTGGCCGAGCACGCTGGGCCGGACACGCTGGCCCAGCGCGCCTGGCCGAGTACGCCCGGCCAAGACCAGTCGAACCAAACGCCATGTCCCGTCTGCACGACCTCCTCGATCGCCTCGCCGCGGCGGAGCAACAGCTCGCGCAGCGCCGCTTCGTCGCGCCCTGCGTCCCCGGCGTGGTGCTGCGCGTGCGGGTCGAGGGGATCGTGCAGGCCTTCGCCCCGACCCCCGCGGACTTCGAGGGATGGGGCCTCTTTCAGCCGATCGACGCGCGACGTGCGCGGCTCGGTGAGCGCGCCGACCCGGCCACGATCGATCGGTACCTGGCGCTCCTGCCTCGCGTCGTGCTCATCGCCGTTCGCCCGGCGAAGGGCGCGGCGGGCCGCGCGTGGTGGGCGATGCCGGCGAACCGCGAGGCGTTCCGTCGGCGCTTCCGCCGCGAGGGTCCCGTCGTCGTGCAGCTCACGGACGGGCTGGCGCCCTTCGACACGATCGTCGCGCGCTTCGACGGCGCGAGCTTCTGGCACGCCGCCATCGACTCCCTCGCCGACCCGCGCCTCGCCGACGCGCTCCGGCGTGCGCAGGCGGAGTGGGCGCTCCCCGAGTCGGTCGTGCATGCCGGACTGACGCCGGAGCATCGCGACGCCTACGGCCTCGCGCTGGCCGCGCGCCTACGAGCTCACGAGTGGGCAGCTCGTGACGACGCGGCCGCCCTCGAGCTGCGCCTGCGTCGCGCCCTGCACGTGGGCGGCGGACGCTTCGAGTCCGTCCGCACACGCGACGATGGCCTCACGGTGGGCTGGGTCGACCGGGACGGTCACCACCACACGACCTTCCTCGCCGACGACGCGAGCTCCGTCCAGAGCGCGGGCGCGATCTGCTTGCAGGGCCGCGACGCCGACTTCGACCTCGCGTCGCTCGTGGGCGTCGTCACCGACGCACCCGATCACGTCCGCTTCGACTGAGCCCATCCTCGGACGACCCCGGACCTCTACCTGGCGAGGTGAGCGGGCCCTCGCACCCTTCGACCGAGCGCCTGGCGCTCGACCCTCAGGAGATCCACCGATGTCCGTCTTCCTCCACGAGCTCCGACACCGAGGCGCCGACGCCATGACGCGGCTGCGCGACGGGCGCGTCGTCGTCTGCGGCGTGGGCGCGCTCGGCAGCCACCTCGCCAGCTCGCTCGCGCGCGCGGGCGTCGGTCACCTCCGCTTGGTCGACCGCGACCGCGTGGAGGAGCGCAACCTCTCGACCCAACCGTGGGCGCGCGCAGAGGTCGGCGCCCCGAAGGCGAAGCTCCTCGCCGCGCAGCTCTACCGCGCCGTCGGGGTCGACGCCGAGGCGCACGCGGTCGAGCTCTCGGACGCGAACGCGAAGAAGCTGCTGCGCGGCGTCGACCTCGTCGTCGACGCCTTCGACAACGCCGCCTCGCGCGCGTGCGTCCAGCGCACGGCGGCCGCGCTCGGGCTGCCTTGCCTGCACGCGGGGCTCAGCGGAGACGGCTACGGCGAGGTCGTCTTCGACCCCGGCTACCCCGTACCGAGCGCGGCGGGCGAGGACGTCTGCGACTACGCCCTCGCCGGCACCTTCGCGCTCTTCACGGCGACGCTCGCCGCGGAGCTCGCGCTGCGCTTCCTGGTCACGGGCGAGCGCCGCGGCGCCGCGCTGACGTTCGGGGATCTGGTGGTGCGGATGCACTGAGGCTTCGGTCTCGGCCCTCGGGTTCTTGCGCGTCCATTGGGCGGATCTCGGAGTGTGGTGATGTTCGTGTCCGTGTCCGCGTCCGTGTCCGCGTCCGCGTCCGCCGCGTGCGAGTCCGTGTCCATATGCGTGTCCGTGTCCGTGTCCGGGTCCGGGTCCGAAGCCGAGTCCGGGTCCGTGTCCGTGTCCGCGTCCGAGCCCCGAATCGATCCAGAGCCCGGACACGGGCAGGACATCTCCGCCCACGGGCTGGGCGGGCGAGCCGGGCCACACTGCCGGGCTGAAGCTGGCCGGCGAGTGGGGTCCGAGCGACCACGGCCGGTTCCGCATCGAGGTGAAGTGAATCGCACACGCCTGCCGCACTCGAGCCCCGGCCCCGCAACCCCAGAGATAGCGGCGCTTCCGCTGCTTCATCGGAAGTCTCGGTTCCTTCGTATCCCTCGGGTTTCCGGGAGCCGCCGATCTTCCGAACGACCCATCGGAAGCGCAGGGGGGCCGTCTCGCCTATCGTATGCCGACCATGCGCGTGCTTCTGCTCCTCTGCGTCGCCTGCGGTGGGTCCACCGCTTCTCGAGAGCCGGCGAGTGCCCAGCCGGAGCTCACGCCGCCGCCATCAGGTTTCGAGTCGGTTGCGACCGAAGAAGCTCCGCGGATGCAGGAAGGCGACGCGGAAGCGCCCCGTTCGGGAGTGAGCCCGTCAACTTCCGCCAGAGAGGAGCCCGAGCCGCCGACCGGACACGCGGCCTACGCGGTTCATGAGTGGGGACTGCTGCGCGGGGTGTCGGGAGACGTCCTCGAGGCCGGGGCCGTCGCGCCGTCTTCCACGCCCGGACTGCTGAGCGTCGACAAACCGATTCTCTACTTTCACGCCGAGTCTCCGCTGGACCTGCACGAGGTGGTGGTCGACACACGCGACGGTGAGCTGCGCGAGCATTGGCCCCTGGTGGCGGACGCCACACGCTCGCGCGTTCGTTGGAGGAACCGAAGGCTCGAAGGAAGCGTCGGGCTTGGCTACTGCGACCGCGCTCGGTTCCCCACCAACGAGCAACCGCCATGTTCGTCGCTTCCGCGTGGGGAGGTCTGCGAGAGCGCGGAGCTCGCGCCGCTCACGGCGACCACGACGTGCGTCGGCGACGCCCCGTTCTTGTTCTACCGGAGCCGCACGCAAAGCTTCACACCTCCACTGCACGCGACACGTGAAGTCGACCGGATTCGCGTCACTCATCGCGGCGACGAGCCCATCCCGGGGCTCGTGATTCGCATCACGCGGCACGGGCACTACGTGAACTCGTTCGGCGTGAGTCCGCCCGCGCCGGGTGCGACGATCACGATCGGCGCCGAACCTCCGAGGGGCTCGCGGGACCGTGCGCTCGACGAGCTCGTCGGTCCATCAACCACTGATGGCGGGCGCGCGGCGCTCCAGGCGAGCCTCGACACCCTCGGCCTCACCCCCAGCGAGCGTGCGGCCTTCCTCCGCGCGTGGGGCGACGCCCTCTTCGGGTACGTCGACACGGTCGGTGGTCTGCCGCCGCCGCGGCATTCGCTCCTCTACTTCCTGCCGCCGGGCGCGTGCGACCAGGTCGCGACCTTGCACTTCGATCCTACGCCGACAGAGGTGCGCCGCGCGCTCGCGGTGTGGGTGCGCGTCGACTGATCGCCGTCGCTTGCGTCGGCGTGGGCAGCATCCGCCTGGGGTCGGCAGGTTCGGGGTCCCTGCGTCACTCCAGTGGATCTCGAGCCTTCCACCAGTACCGACGGATTGGGACCCCGGATTCGTCCGAATCCAGGATCGCTCCCGGGTGCGAACACGGGCCGGAGCTCCGTCCGTTCTCCGGACGCGAGCGCAAACGGACGCGCCGGGCCACGCTGCCGACGAGCTGAAGCTGGCCACCGACCGACTCGTGGTGAGCGCGCTCTTCGACCTCGTGCAGAGGCTCCCGAAGCCGACCTCGCCCCGCGCGCTGACCTCGACGCCCACGAACGCGCCTATGCCCTCCCGTCCCCCACTGCGAAGCCGGACGCGCAGCGATAGCGCATCGCGTTTGGGTCGCGTGTTCACTCGGAGCGACTACCAACGGACGAGTCGGGCATCCTCCGCGAACTCGCATGAACCCCGACTCACTCTTCGACCGCCTCGACCGCTGGCGCAAGCTCCCGACCTACCAACTCGAGCGCCGCGCGGACGTCTTCTTCGCGCTCTACCTCCGTGAGGTGCTGCAGACCCACCTCGGCGTCGCGCTCGACGAGCGCCTGATCCCCGAGCTGCCGCTGCGTCGCCACGTGCTCGACGACTCGCATCCCGACGACGGCCTCTCGTGGAAGGCTGACTACGCGGCGTGCTCGCGCGATCGGTCGCTGGTGTTCCTCGTCGAGCTGAAGACCGATTCCGGCTCCAACCGAACACTCCAAGACACCTTCCTCGAGCGAGCCTCCGACGTTGGTCTCGCGCCTCTCCTCGAAGGCATCGTCGAGATCGCGTCACGCTCCAGCAGCCGAAAGAAGTACCTCGCACTCCTCCGAGAATTGGAAGCGCTCGGATGGATCGCGCTCCCCGAAGGAATCCACGGTCACGACGGGAAGTCGCGCGGCTGGAAGTCTGCCCTCCGCGACGTCCGCGTACTCTCGAACGCGCCGATCGAGATCGTCTACGTGCAACCCCACGCGCACCTCGGCGGCAAACGCACGATCGACTTCGCGAGCTTCGCGACGGTCGTCGAACGCCATGGTGATCCGTGGAGCCTCCGATTCGCGCATTCCCTGCGCGAGTGGGGCGAACGAGGTGTCTGACGCATCCAAGGTCACCCGCTCCCAAACCGGGCCGCCCGTGAGAGCGCGGTGAAGCGGCCCCCCCCGAACAGCGGTGAAGCGGCACACCCCCGAAGAACCCCCGCGTAGTCCTGGTTGGACAGTCGAGTGGCGAGGTCTGCCGGGTACGCTCGCGCGGGCAGCTCGCGACCCGACCCGGACCCGGACCCAGCCCCCGACCCCGGAGCGGCGATTCGATGACGGCGCGCTCGCCGAGGGGCGCGACCGGACGCGGGCGCGAACGGACGCGCCGGGCCACACTGCCGGCGTGCTGAAGCTGGCCGCCGACCGACTCGTGGTGAGCGAGATCTTCGACTCCGTGCAGGGAGAGGGGCCGAGCGTCGGCGCGCCGAGCACCTTCTTGCGCCTCGGGTACTGCAACCTCGCGTGCCGCTGGTGCGACACCCCGTACACCTGGGACGCGAAGCGCCATGACCTCGAGGCCGAGCTGAGCGCGCGCGGGATCGACGACGTGGCCGACGACCTCCGCGCGCGCGCGCCGCGCAACCTCGTCGTCACCGGCGGCGAGCCGATGCTGCAGCAGGCGGCGCTCGCCGCGCTCGCGGGCCTCGTGCCTCACTCCATCGAGGTCGAGACCGCAGGCACGATCGCGCCCCTCCCCGCCTTCGCCGAGCACGTGAGGCAGTGGAACGTCTCGCCCAAGCTCGCCTCGAGCGGGAACCCCCTCGCGAAGCGCCGGGTCGACGGCGTCCTGCGCGACTTCGCCGCACGACCAGAGGCGATCTTCAAGCTCGTGATCGGCGACGACGCCGACTTCGACGAGGCGCGCGCGCTCCTCGAAGAGCTCGACGTCGCCCCCTCGCGCGTCTGGCTGATGCCCGAGGCGACCAGCGCGAGCGCGCTCGCCGAGCGGAGCCGCGGGCTCGTCGACCGCTGCGTCACCCACGGCTACCACCTCGGCACGCGCCTGCACGTCACGCTCTGGGGCGACCGCCGCGGCGTCTGAAGCGGTCTGCCGACGATGGTCGGTGCCGGGTGGCCGTGCTCTACTCCGCGCCCATGGCGGAGCCGACGGTCACGAACGTCACGAGCAGAGGTTTCCTGGGTTGGGTCGAGCGCACGGGCAACCGGCTCCCGGACCCGGTCTTCCTCTTCCTCTACCTCATCGGCGGCCTCGTCGCGGTGTCCATGCTCGGCGCCGCGCTCGACTTCACCGCGCTCCACCCCACCGAGCGGACCCCGGCGGGCGACGCGGTCGTGCTGCGCGCCGAGAGCCTGCTCTCCGCCGCGAACCTCCGCCGCCTGTGGGTCGAGATGCCGCAGACCTTCACGCACTTCCACCCGCTCGGTTATGTGCTCGTCGTGATGCTCGGCGCGGGCGTCGCAGAGCGCGCGGGCCTCTTCTCCGCCGCCATGCGCGCCGCCGTCCGGCGCGCGCCTCGCGCCGCGCTCACGCCGGTCGTCGCGCTGGTCGCGATGATCTCGAACCACGCCGCCGACGCCGCCTACGTGGTGCTCATCCCGCTCGCGGGTGTCCTCTACGCCGCGGCCGGCCGACACCCGCTCGCGGGCATCGCGGCGGCGTTCGCGGGTGTCTCGGGTGGCTTCTCGGCGAACGTCGCCCCTGGTCAGCTCGACGCGCTCCTCTTCGGGATCACCGAGGCGGCCGCCGAGACGCTGGTGCCGGACTTCGACGCCAACATCGCCGGCAACTGGTACTTCATCGCCGCGCTCACGGCGGTCTACCTGCCGACCATCTGGTGGGTCACCGATCGTGTCATCGAGAAGCGCCTCGGACCGTGGTCCGCGCCCGAAGGAGAGGCCGACGACGCCGACGCCCCGCTCCGCCCCGAGCAGCGGCGCGGGCTGATGGGGGCGGGCGCGGCGGCGCTCGGCGTGGTCGCGCTCTGGGCCTTCATGACGCTCGGCCCCGACACGCCGCTCATCGACGAGGCCGCGTGTCCCGACGAGGCGCTCGCCGCCGGCGACTGCTCGGTGCAGGCCCGCTACTCGCCCTTCTATCGCTCGCTCGTCGGTGGCTTCTTGCTCCTCTTCCTCGCGAGCGGCGCCGCCTATGGCCGCGTGGCGGGCACCGTGAAGGGCCACCGCGACCTCGTGCAGATGATGTCCGAGGCGATGAAGGACCTCGGCTACTACCTCGTCCTCGCCTTCGCCGCCGCGCACTTCGTCGCCATGTTCAACTGGTCGAACCTCGGGCTCATCTCCGCCGTCCACGGCGCCGACGCGATCCGCTCCCTGGGCCTGCCGCTGCCGATCTTGCTCGCGGTCATCGTGCTCTTCACCGGCCTCGTGAACCTCTTCGTCGGCTCGGCGAGCGCCAAATGGGCGCTGCTCGCGCCCGTGCTCGTGCCGATGCTCATGCTGCTCGGCGTGAGCCCCGAGGGCGCGACGGCCGCGTATCGCGTCGGCGATGGCGCGACGAACATCATCACGCCCCTGATGGTCTACTTCCCGCTCATCCTCGTCTTCGCCCAGCGCTGGACGAAGGACTTCGGGCTCGGGAGCCTGACCGCGACGATGCTGCCGTACTCGTTCTGGCTGATGATCGGCGGCCTGGCGCTGATGATCGTCTGGGTCGTGCTCGGCCTCGACCTCGGGCCCGGCGCCCCCGTGAGCTACGAGCTGGCGCGCTGACGCCCCACGTCCGCGGGAGAGCGCGCAGGCACCGCACGCGTCCGGAGGTCAGCGCGCGCACGCCACGACCCCACCCGGACGCGAGCACGAGCTCGCGGGTCGAGACGAGCGAGCTCTACACGCCGCAACGAAGCGCGCGCACGAGCCCGAACGCGCAGGCCGCTACCAAGGGAGCGTCGTCGGCGTCGAGACCATCGCCTCTCGGGATCCGACGCCGACCGCCGAGACGCGGTCGCCTCGGTTCCACCCCCAACACGCCCACTCGCCGCTGCGCCGCGCGATGCACTGCGTGAAGTATCCGGTGACGACGCGCGTCGCGTCGCGAACCCCTGGCAGCGCGGTCGCGTGGATGACCACGCCGCCGGCCTCGTCGGTGGGGACGTGCAGGTGCTGGCGCCGGTTCACGCCTTGGCACCGGACCTCGCCGTCCTGGAGCGCGCAGACATCGTCGGTCACGACGCTGATCCGCTCGGCCCCACGGAGCCGCTCGACCTCGACCGGCGCGGGGTGGAGCTCGATGGCGGGATCGACGGCGTGGAAGAGGTTCTGGCCCCAGCATCGGACTCGCCCGCTGGCGCCGATCGCGCATCCATACGAGCCACCGAGCACGAGCTCTTCGTCGAGGCCGACGCCGCGGAGCACGGTGGGACGCGCGGCGCGGACACGGCGCCGGGTGCCGGCCTGCGCGTGCTCGGACGAGCCCCAACAACGGACGCGGGCGCGCTCACGCGCGCAAGCGAACGAGCGGCCTGCCCAGAGCCGCGTGGCGCGGACGCCAGGGACCGGCGACGGCGTCGCGGAGTGTGTGCGCTCGCGGCCACGACCGAGGTTCCCGGTGTCGTCGCTGCCCCAGCAGAGCACCGCGCCGTCACCGCGGAGGGCGCACGAGAAGAACGCGCCGACCGCGAGCTCGCGCACGTCCGTGAGCCCCGGAACGGGCGCGGGCGCGGCGCGCAGCCGCGGGCCCTCGACGCCCAGCTGCCCATATTGGTTGTCCCCCCAGCACCAGACCTCGCCGCCCTCGCGGAGGGCGCACGCGTGGCTGTAGCCGACCTTCACGGTCGCGACCCGGTCGAGGCCGGGCACCGCGGTGGGTCGCTCGACACGCTCGGCCTCGCGGCCGGTCTGGCCAGCGGTGGAGCGGCCCCAACAGCGCACGCTCGCGTCGGCCGCGAGGCCGCAGCCGAAGTCAGACCCGAGCGAGACGTCGACGGGCCCGCGCTCGCACGACGCCGCGGCGCACGACGCAGCGACGGGCGGGGGAGGAGGGCTCGCGGGTCTCTGCGCGAGGCCCAACCAAGCCGGGGCGCAGAGCGCGGCAGTGAGCGCGAAGCTCCGAGCGTTCATCGCTCGAGGGTACCAGCTTCCTCCGAGGGACTGTCGCCACGTCGCACTGATGGGCCCCCTCGATGAGTCCGGCGCGCACGCTCTGCGATGGCGCCGCGTCGACGCCCGACGTCACCATCGGCTCATGCGCCCCCTCGCCGTCCTCGCTCTCTCGTTCCTGCTCGGCTGCGCCGGTCCAGATCCCGACGACGGTGCAGACGCGGGCGCTCAGTCTGCGCGACGCATCGGCACGACGAGCACGGGGCACGGGGTCTCGCGAACGACGCGCTCGGTGTGGGTCCCGAAGAGGCTGTCGAGCCACGAGTCTCGGCCGTCGGTCGCCATCGCGATGAGGTCGGCGTCGAGGCCAGCGTCCACGACCGCCGCCGCCACCCCGCCCTCGGCGCGGGCCACGCGGGAGGTGACTCCCGGTGGCAGCGTGACCGAAGGCGGCGAGCCGTCGGAGCCGACTTGCAGGAAGACGACCTCGGTCCCCGCGCCGAGGATCGGACCGAGGCGCGCGACGAGCGCGGCGCAGGCGGCCTCGGCGCTGCGGGCGTCGCCCGTGGGCACGATGATGCGGCGGAGCATCACGCGGCTGTTCCGGACGAGCGGGTGCGCGGCCGCGGGGACCACGAGGGTGGGCGTCGCGAGCCCATGCGCGATGGCCATGCCGCGGCTGCCGACGAGGAGCCGCGCGAGGCCCGAGCGCCCCGCGGTCCCCACCACGACGAGCGCCGGGTCCAGCGCGCGCAGCACCTCCTGCGCCGCCGCGAGGGGCTCCCCCTCGTGCTCGAGGTGACGCCGCTCGTGGGGCACCGCGTCGCTCAGCCCCCAGCTCGCCAGCATCGCGGCAGGGTCGGGGAACGTGCCCCCCGCGCCTCGCCGCGCGTGCACCGACACGAGGCGACCGCGGAGGGCGTGGGCGAGCGCGAGGGCGTGCTCGAAGGGGACCCGGTCCTCGTCCTCGAGACCGGCGGCGGCGTGGGCGATCGTGATCACGCCCCGAGCGTAGCACTTCCTCGGACGGGCTCATCGAGCACGGGCCGGCTCACCTCGGCTGGGCTCGACGAGCACGAGACGGCGCCCTCGCGCGTCGACCGGTCGCGCGAGCGCCTCGACGAAGTGACACGCGGCCGGAACCTCCCCGAGCCCTCGTTGTCAGGGCGTCCATGTCTCAGCGCACGCGGCCCGTGTGCGCCGGGGAGCTCTCAAGAGCCGCGTTCGCGCGCGGCTTCGACGGCTCCTTGCGGCGTGCGTTCGGGCTCATGGTCCTCCTCTCGGCCTCGCTCCCGTCGGCCCTCGTCGCGCAAGCGCCGCCCGGCGGCCTCGAGCTCGCGCTGCACGGCAGCGGCTCGGCGACGCCGGGGCGCGCGTGGCGGGTGGTCGGCCAGGCGTTCGAGGTCCGCGGGGTCGCGCGGCTGCGTCCGCTGCCGCGCGCGCGCGTCGAGGCGCGCTACGAGACCGACGCGGAGGGCGTCGCGCCGGGAGAGCGCGTCGAAGCTCGGGCCGACGCGGAAGGGCGCTTCGTCCTGGACGTGCCGATCCCCGATCTCGCGCAGGGCGCTTCGCGCATCGCGTTCGAGGTCTTCGACCCACGCCCCCGCTCGATAACGCGCCGCAGCGCCAGCAGCGACGACGATGAAGGCAGTGACGGCGACGACGGCGACGACGGCGGCGTCCTCGACGCGCGCTCACGTGAGCTCACCGTCGGCATCACGCTGGTGCCGCCCGAGCGACTGCTCTTCTTCCTCGATCGGCGCTACTACCAGCCCGGCGAGCCGATGCACCTCTGGGCGCTCGCGCGCGACGAGCGCGGACGCCCCCTCGAGGGGCGCGAGATCATCTTCGGCTTCCACGACCGGCGCCTCGATCGCGCCGCCCGCACCGACGCGAGCGGCGTCGCCTACGCCCGCGTCGCGCTCGCGAGCGACGTCGCGGGCGCCGGGAGCGCCTCCGCGCGCCTCGTCCACCCCGCGCGCGTCGTGCGCGCCGAGCGCACCTTCGTGGTGGGCGAGCGGCGCCAGGAGCGCCTCTTCGTCGAGCTCGGAGGTCTGGACGACGCCGTCGTCCCCGCGGGCATCGCGCAGCCGACCGTGCGCGTGACGGATCCCGCGGGTGGCCCCGTCGCGGGCGCCCTCGTGACCCTGACGCTCGCGGGCGTCGAGCCCGTCGAGCGCGAGACGGACGCCGACGGCGTCGCCCGCTTCGAGCTGCGGGTGCCGGCTTACGTGACCGACGATCGTGGCCAGATCACGGCGCGCGCCGAGGTCGCGCACCCCGCGCATGGCATCGCGCACGCGACCGGCGCGCTCACGCTCGCGGTGCCGCTCGCGCTCCAGCTCGAGGTGGTGGCCGCCGAGGGCGCCCTCGTGCCCGAGGTGCCCTCCACGTTCTACCTCCGCGTCACGGGCCCCGAAGGGCGTGGCGTCGCGGACGCCGCCGTGCACGTCCGAGGCCCCGGTCTGCCGCGCGAGGCGCTCGTCCGCACGGACGCCCACGGCCTCGCCGAGGTCTCCGTGCGCGTCGCCCCGAGCGAGCTCGCCCACCTGCACGACGAGACCTGCGGGGGTGGCCCCGGCGCGCTCTACGAGATCCGCGTCGAGGGCCCGCGAGATCGCGTGACACGCCGCTGCGTGCCGGTGCACGTCGACGCCGCCGCCTCGGCGTGGGCCGAGCGCGCGGTCGTCGCGCCCGGCGAGGCCTTCGAGGTGAGCTTCACCCGACGGCCCGCGGCGCGCGCGCTCCCGCTGGCGATCCTCGTGCACGACGCGGGCGGCGCCCTCGTCGCGTTCGAGCTGCTCCCAGCCGGGCGATCGCGCGCGCGCTTCGTCGCGCCGGAGGTCGTCGGTGTCGCTCGCGTCGAGGCGCGCACGATCGATCCGCTGGGGACGACGACGCTCGGGGTCCCGTCGAGCGCCACGGTGCTCGTACGCCCCGCGAGCCCGAGCTTCCTCTCCGTCCGCCCCGAGCTCGACCTCTACCCCGTCGGCGGGACCGCCACGCTGCGGATCGGCGAGGCGCGCGCGGGCTGGGTCGCGCTGAACGTCCGCGACCTCGCCCAGCACGACGGCGAGCTCCCTTTCCAGGCGCGCTTCGCGGATGGCGCGATCGCGCGCGAGGTCCTCGACCCGAACACGCCCGAGGCTGCGCGGCTCGTCCGCGCCGCCCTGGCCGACTTCGCCGGCGAGCGCCTCGAGGCGTGGGTGGCGCCCCGCGCGGTCGACGACTTCGGTCGCGCCGAGCTGGACGAGGCGCCCGCGCCATCTTGGGATCTGCGCGACCCGCGCCCCGAGGCGCTGCTGCTCGTGCGCCAGCTCGGCGAGGTCTTCCGCGCGGTCGAGCAGGCGCTCGCCGATGGCGCCGAGCCGGTCGGCGACGGCCGCGCGCGGCGCCTGCCGCCCGATCTGCTCGAGTCCCTCGACCTCGGCGTCGAGACGCTGGGCGGCGCGCCACTGACGCTCGCCGCGCTCGAGGACCTCGACCCCAGCTTCCGCTTCGAGACGGTCGCGCGCCGCGTCGCGCGCGCCCGGCTCGTGCGCGTGCTCGCCGCGCTCGCGGCGGCGCTCGACGAGGACGAGCTCGAGTCGCTCCCGCCCGACCGATGGCTCTCGCAGCTGGTCCGCCGCGGGCGCCTCGACGCAGACGACCTGCGCGATCCGTGGGGCGGCGTGCTCGGCTTGCGGCCGCGTCCGTCCGGTCAACCCGCGCTCGCCGTCGCGCTCGAGCGCCGCACCTTCGCGTTCCCCGGCCCGGACGGGCGCCTCGGGTCGAGCGACGACGTCGTCGATCCCTTCGCGCGCGAGGTCCCCGCCGGCACGCCCTACGCGATCGCCTCGGGCGAGGACGCGCTGCAGCGCGCGCTCGCGCTCCTCTCGCCCGGCGCCGCGGCGCTGGCGGCGATGCTCGAGGCCTACGAGCGCGTGACGCGCGCGATGCTCGACGCGCAGGTGGGCGACGCCGCCTTCGCCGAAGCGACGCAGGGTCTGATGGGCGACGTGCTCTCGGACGCGATCGGGCTCGGTGGCCTCGGCACGATCGGCCACGGCGCGGGGGGCGGCGGCGGCCACGGCTACGGGCGTGGTGCGGGCAGGATGGCCGGCATCCGCGCGGCGTCCGCCTCGCTGCACGGTCCGTCGGGCATGGGCTCGTTGCGCGGTCTGGTCCGCGAGGACCTGCCCGCGACGCTCCGCTTCGTCCCGACACACGCGATCGATCCGAGCGGCGTCACCACGCTCTCGTTGCCCCTCGCGGACGCCTCGACGACCTACCTCGTCGAGGCGATCCACTGGCGCGCCGACGGCTGGCTCTGGTCCGGGCGCGCCGAGGTCCGCGTCGATCGCGAGGTCACGGTCGACGCGCCCATCCCCGCCCACGCGACGGAAGGAGAGCGGCTCGTCTTGCCCATCCGCGTGCGCAACCGAGGCCCGGGCACCCGTCGGCTCCGCCTCGAGCTCCAGTCCGAAGGCACGCTCGGCCTCGAGCCGCGCGTGGTCGGCGAGGTCGAGCTGCGGGCGGGCGAGGCGGCCGTGCGCGAGGTGGAGCTGCCGCTGCGCGCGGGGACCGGTCGCGTGGTCGTGAGCGCCTTCGAGGGGCAGACACCGCGCGACGCCATCGCGCGCTCGCTCACGGTGCTGCCGCGCGGGCGCGCCGAGCGCTTCGAGCTCGACGCGCTGGTGGAGCTGGCGCCCGGCGCCGCGAGCGCGCCGATCGCCGTGCGC
>JAHBWH010000087.1 GCA_019637115.1 Myxococcales bacterium
CGCGCCGCCAACTCCTTCGTCGCGACCTCGCGTTTCGGCGCCCCGGCTCGCTCATCATCTTCGCGCGCACCGAGCCGCTCCGCATGCGTCGCGACCTCCTCGTCCGCCACGCGCGCGGACGCCGTCCGCGCATCCGTCGAGGGGCCGGACGGGGACGTCCACGGGAGGTCGGCGCGGCGCGTGACCTGGGTGCTCTCCGTGACGTCTTCTTCGGAGGGTGTCGACCGTTCGGAGCACGCCTCCACGCTCGCGACCTCACGACGCCAACCTTCCTCGCCGCCCTCGGAGCGCCCCTCCACGCTCGCGGCGTCACGACGCCAACCTTCGTCGCTGGACGCCGACCCCTCGGAGTCGGCCTCGACGCTTGCGGCGTCTGCCCGGCGGCGCCCCTCGGGCGGCACGAACGCAAACCTTGCTTCGACCGGGTCGCCTGGCGCGACGTCGAAGTCGGGGAGCGGCAGCGCGATCACCTCCGAGGTCGTCGAGGCGCCGTCCGCCACCTCTACCGAGACGGGCGAGGGCGCCATCGGGAGGACCACCTCTCCCGACTCCTGCGCTGGCGGGGCGCGGCGCGGCGCCCAGAGCACCTCCTCGGTCTGGATGTCGGTGTGGACGTGGACACCCGGGCGCGGGGCCCGGGCGGAGGGCCGGCGCGCGGTCGTGGGCGGAGCGTCCGCGTCGAACATCTCCAAAGGGACGGGCTCGAGCGGCACCCGCTCGGTCATCGCGTCGAGGAGGGCGAGGCGCAGCGTCAGCGGGTGTCCTTCGGGCAGGCGCTGGCCGGGGCGCAGGGCGCGCGCCTCGGCGGGCTCGAGCCCGTAGTAGCTCGCGGCCTCGTGTAGCGGTTCGCGCGGCGAGGGTTGCCCGAGCATGCGGAAGAGCCCCGCGCGCTCCTCGTCGGTGAGGGCCTCGACCAGGATCGCGATCAGCTTCGGCACGTCCTGCGGGTACGAGCCGATGTCCTCGACGATCGACGCGTCCTGGAGCCAGTGGCGCTCCTGCGGGCCGGGGCCGGCGCACGCGAGGAGGCGACGGCGGACCTGCGAGGCGAGCGCCTCTTGGATCTGCATCGCGTTCACGAACCCGAGGGAGACGGCCGCCTCCCCGAAGCGCATCGGCTCGGCGTCGACGAGGTTCTCGGTGACCCGCCGCACGACCTGCGCGTATTGCGCCTCGTCCAGCTTGCCCTCGCGGAGCAGCACGCGCCCCAAGGTCTCCGAGAGGCCCGACGACTCCGCGAAGACGGGCACGCCCTCGTCGACGTAGAGCAGCGTCGTCACGCCCGCCCGCCGGACCTCGAGCATCCCCGACGCCCCCGCCCGCCAACGCTCCGCGAGCTCCAAGACGAAGCCTGCCGGGCCCGTGAAGACGTCGACGAGAGAGGACACGCGCCTACAGGGTGCCCGAGCCGCCCTCACTCGGTCGAGCGGGACCGCCCGGACACCGCCCACCCACGCGACAAAGGAGTCCGAGCGAAGGAGTGTCGTATGGCGTTCACGGGGAAGCTATCCTCTCGCGACCCCGTTCAATGGGGCCGGACGCGCCGTCCGCTTCCACCCGCCGTCCCGTCTCCCGTCCGCCGCCCCACCTCCGGTCCGCGCCCCATGGACGCCCTCCCCTCTCTGATCGCCACCGTCCGACGCGCGCTCTACGCGCGCGAGCTGCTGCGCTGGACGGCGATCATGGGCGCGCTCGCTGGGCTCGTCGCGCTCGCGCTCGCGTTCTTCGCGCCGACCTGGCCGCGGCTCCCGCTCTTGGCGGCGCTCGCGATCGGGCCGATCGTCGGTCTGTGGAGGGCGCGGCGCCGCATGCCCTGCGAGGAGGACCTCGTCGTCTACGTCGACCTGAAGCTGGCGGCCGACCAGGCCGTGCTCTCGGCGTGGGAGAGCGCGCGGCGGCCGCAGGGTGCCTTCGACGAGCTCGCGCGCGAGGCCGCCGCGAAGCGCCTTCGCAGCGCGCGGCGGCGCGACGTCCGGCCCAAGGTGCTGGGCCGCGAGCTCTGGGGTCTGCCCGTCGCCGCGGGAGGCTACGCCGCCGCGCTGCTCCTGCCGATCCCACCACCCCCGCTCCCCGACGCAGGCGCCGACATCGTGCAGATCGCCGAGCCCGAGGCGCTCACCCGGCTCGAGCGGCTCGAGGCCTACGCGCGCGACGACGAGCACCGCCAACGGCTCGAGGCCCTCGCTCGCGAGGCCGCCACGCTGCGCGAGCGGCTCGCCGAAGGTATGGAGCGGCGCGAGGCCCTGGACGCGCTCGAGCGGCTGCGCGAACAAGCGGAGCGGTCGCGCTCGCCCGAGCGCCCCGAAGAGCGGCGCGCCCGCGACGCCGCCGTCGAGGCGCTGCAGGCCGAGCAGGAGATGAGCGAGGCGCTCGCCGAGCGCGACCTCGAGGCGCTCGATCGCGCGGTCGAGCGCGCGGCGGCGCGGCGGGAAGCCTCGGACCGCGAGCGCGCGCGCGAGGCGCTGCAGCGGGCGGCGGAGGCGGCACGCGCGGAGGGCGACGAGGCGCTCGCCGAGTCGCTGCTGCGACGGGACCGGCTGCTGAACCGTCGCTCGGCGCAGGCGGAGCTCGCGCGCGAGCTCTCGGAGGCGATGCCCGAGCTTGCGGGGCTCCGCAGCGAGCTCGAGCGGCTCTCGCGCGACGGCGAGGGCGAAGGCCTGAACCAAGCGATGGTCGACGCGATGCGCGAGGCGTGGTCGCGCCTCTCGGCGGAGGAGCGGCGCCGGCTCGCCGAGGGCCTCCGTGACGCGCAGGCGGCGGAGAACACCGCCGCGCGTGAGGCGGGCCAGCAGGGCGAGGGCGCGCCGATCTCGGCCGACGAGTACGAGCGGCGGCTGCGCGAGGCGCTGGAGAACCTCGATCGCCTGCAGGTGCAGGCGGGTGGGAGCGGCGAGGGCGGGATGCCGATGCCCGGCCAGGGCTCCGGGCGCCAGGGCTCTGGTCACGGGCAGGGCTCCGGTCAGGGCCAGGGCTCTGGTCAGGGCCAGGGCTCTGGTCAGGGCCAGGGCTCTGGTCAGGGTCAGGGCTCTGGTCAGGGGCAGGGCTCTGGTCAGGGGCAGGGCTCTGGTCAGGGGCAGGGCTCTGGTCCGGGGCAGGCGCAAGGGTCCGGCTCCGGCGCCTCGGGCTCCCCCGGCCAGGGCGGCGGGCGCGGTGAGCGTGGGGGCCAGACCGACGCGCTCCCCGCAGACGACGGGACGCTCGCGCGTGTGCGCCCCTTGCTCGGCCCCGGCGCGCCCAGCCGGAGCTGGGTCGAGTGGGTCGACCCCGAGGGCATGCCCGTCAGCGAGCGCGGGGATGGCGCCGGCGGCGCGACCGGCGACCCGACCCGCGGCGCGGCGGGGGGCATCGAGCGCGCGCCGATCCCCGAGGACTACCACGAGCACGTCCGGACGTTCTTCGGTCCCGGAGGCTCACGATGAGCGGCGGGGCGCGAAGCGCGCGGTCGGTGGTGAACGTGGCGAGACGAGAGGAGCGGGGATGAACGAGGCGAGCGCGCGCATCGAGGGGTTCCAGCGGTCGGTGGCGACCCTCCGGGACGCCGTCGGTCAGGTGGTCGTGGGCCAGGACGAGGTCGTCGAGGAGGTGCTGATCTGCCTCTTCGCTGGCGGCCACGCGCTGCTCGAGGGCGCGCCGGGCCTCGGCAAGACGCTGCTCGTGCGCACGCTCGCGGACGCGCTGCACCTGCACTTCAGCCGCATCCAGTTCACGCCCGACCTGATGCCCACCGACATCACGGGCACGAACGTCGTCGTCGACGCCGGGGGCCGCAAGCGCTTCGAGCTGCAGAAGGGCCCGATCTTCGGCCAGCTCGTCCTCGCCGACGAGATCAACCGCGCGACCCCGAAGACGCAGTCGGCGCTCCTCGAGGCGATGGCCGAGGGCTCGGTGACCATCGCGGGCACCCGCCACGCGCTGCCGCAGCCCTTCGTCGTGCTCGCGACGGAGAACCCCATCGAGATGGAGGGCACCTACCCGCTGCCCGAGGCGCAGCTCGACCGCTTCCTGCTGAAGGTGCTCGTCCCCTCGCCCGACGAGGACACCCTGGTCGGCATCCTCGAGCGCACGACGGGCACGGCGACGGCCGAGGTCCCGCGGGTGATGGACGGCCCCGGCATCCTGGAGATCCGCGCGCTCGTGCGCGAGGTCCGCTGCGCCGAGGCGCTCGTCCGCTACGTCGCGCGCTTCGTCCGCGCGACCGATCCTTCCGCGCCCGACGCGGCCCCGACCGCCCGCGCGCTGCTGCGCTACGGCGGCGGCGTGCGCGGCGCGCAGTCGATGCTGCTCGCCGCGAAGGTCGTCGCGCTGATGAACGGCCGGGCCCACGTCGCCTTCTCGGATCTGCGTCGCGTCGCGCGGCCCGCGCTCCGCCACCGGCTGATCCCCGGCTTCGAGGCCGAGGCGGACGGGATCTCGACCGACGAGATCCTCTCGCGCGTGCTCACCGAGGTGCCCGAGGCGCCGCCGCGCGTCGCCGCGATGGCGGGGGAGTGACGATGCGCCGCTGCTCGCGCGCCTCCTCGTGGCTCGCCCTCGCCGCGCTCGCCTGCTCGCTCGCCGCGCGGCCCGCGATCGCGCAGGACGACGCGAGCGCCCCCGTCGCCGTCGACGCCGTCGGCCTCTTCGGCCCTGAGCTGCACCTCCCGGCGCGCCACATCCCCGTGCGCGTCACCGTCCGCAACCGCACGGCCGCGCCGCTCCGGGGCCGCGTCATCGTCGAGTCCTCGGATTGGCGAGAGCGCTCCGAGCGCCACGGCGTCGCCCTCGACTTGCCCCCGCGCGGCGAGCGCACGGTCGAGCTGACGGTCCTCGCGCGCGAGTCGGGGACGCTCGTCGCGGGCTTCGAGCTCGGCGGCCGGCGCGTCGCGTCGCGTCACCTCTCGATCGCCTACAACGCCGCGGCCGAGGGTCTCGTCGTGCTCGCCGATCCTCCTCGGATCCGCGGCAGCCTGCTCGACGTCCAGACCGAGCAGTTCGTGCGCCACGGCGGGACGAGCATCGTGAACATGCCGGTCGGCGTCATCTCCTTCGACGCGACGAGCGGCGAGCCGCTCGCGCCGACGCGCGCGTCGGGGTGGCACGCCGCGCGCCTCGTGGTCGCGAGCGCGCCCACGCTCGAGCGGCTCTCGCCGACGCAGCGCGACGCGCTCTTCGACTGGCTGCGCGGCGGCGGAGAGCTCGTCGTCTTCCTCCGCTCCCCCGAGGACCTCCGCGCGCCCGCGATGCAGGCGATGGCGCCGCTCACCTGGCGGCCCGACGACGACCCGACCCCCTCCGCCCTCGTGCCCACGGGCGCGCCCGCGGCCCGGATCGTCGCGAGCACCGATCGCGCGGAGCCGCGCGAGTACGGGATCTCGGTCCCCGTCGGCTTCGGGCGCGTGGAGGTCGTCCGCTACGATGGCACCGCGCCGCCCTACGTCGACGCGCCCGAGACGCGCCGGCTCGTCGAGCAGATCGCGGGGCGGCCCCGCCGGGCGGGCGCGGAGCTCCCAATGTTCCGGCCCGGGGCGCCCGAGTCCTTCGACGATTGGTCGGGCGGCTGGACCTTCCGACCCGTGCGCTCCTACCTCGATCCGAACGAGTCCTTCCGCCCAGCGCTGGGCTTCGTCGCGATCCTGCTCCTGCTCTACGTGATCGTCGTCGGCCCGCTGAACTTCAGCTGGGTCGCGCGCAAGAACCGACCGACGCTCGCCCTGATCACCACGCCCATCGCGGCGTTCGTCTGCCTCGCCCTGCTGCTCGGCGTCGGCTACGTCGGCAAGGGCACGACGATGCGCTACCGCGCCGTCGGTCTCCTCGAGCTCGTCGAGGGCGAGCCGAGCGGCCCCGAGCGCCGCTACCTCGGCCTCTTCCTCACGCGCCCGGCGACCTTCGACCTCGCCGTGCCAGAGCGCGGCACCACGAGCCTCGTGCACGGCGTCGGCGCGCGGGGGCTGAAGGTCGCGAGCCACGGCGAGCGCTCCATCGTGGAGGACCTGCAAGGCGGCCTGTGGGAGACGCTCTTCCTCCGCGAGGATCGGCTCTCGGGGCTCGGCGGCGCCGTGACGCTCGAGCGCGAAGGCGGCCACCTCGTGGCCGTGCGCAACGAGAGCCGCGTGACGCTGCGGGGCGCCGTCGTGCTCGACATGTCCGGCAACGCCTACGTGGTCGGTGACGTCGCGCCCGGCGCGCGCGTCGAGATCGCGCGCGCCCCGAGCGAGGCGCTCGGCAGCACCGAGCCGATGTTCTGGAGCGAGCACGATCCGAAGGTCGCGCGCGTCGCGCGGCTCCTCGGCGTGCCCGCCGACCAATCCGGGGCGGTCTACGGCGTCGCGCAGCTCATGGGCGGCTCGCTCGTCGGCCCGTGGCCGGCGCTCTACGCGCAGATCGATCCCGAGAGCGAGGCGCCGCTCGCGGACCGCTTCGTCCGCGAGCGCGAGCTCCGCTTCGTCCGCGTCGTGCCCTACCTCGCGCGATCCCAGTCGGCGGGCCGCGCGCCGGACGGGCCCGAAGAGGAGGCCGCCGCGATGGTCGATCAGCCGCTCGGTCTCGACGAGCTGGAGCTGCAACGAGTCGGCCCCATCGGAGGTGCGCCGTGATCCGCGTCGAGGGCGTGTCGCATCGCTTCGGCGCGATGCAGGTGCTGCACGACATCTGGTTCGAGGTCCCCGCGGGCACCGTCTTCGGCTTCATCGGGCCGAACGGCGCCGGCAAGACCACCACGCTGCGGATGATGGCCACGCTCCTCGAGCCCGACGAGGGCCGCATCCTCGTCGACGGCCACGACGTCGTCGAGCACCCAGCCGAGGTGCGGCGGGTGCTCGGCTTCATGCCGGACGGCTTCGGCGTCTACGAGCGCGTCACCGTGAGCGAGTACCTCGAGTTCTTCTCGGCGGCCTACGCGATCCCGCGCGAGCGTCGCGCGCGGAACCTCGAGGCGGTGATGGAGCTGACGGACCTCGGCCCCCTCCGCGACCGCCTCGTCGCCGCGATGTCGAAGGGCATGAAGCAGCGGCTCGCGATCGCGCGCACGCTGCTCCACGACCCGAAGGTGCTCATCCTCGACGAGCCCGCGAACGGCCTCGACCCGCGCGCGCGCATCGAGATGCGCGAGCTCATCGAGCAGCTCCAGCAGCTCGGCAAGACCGTGGTCCTCTCGAGCCACATCCTCACCGAGCTCTCGGACATGGTCAGCGCGGTCTGCATCCTCGAGAAGGGCCGCGTGCTCGCCGCGGGTCCGGTCGAGCGCATCGGTCGGCAGCTCCGACCCGAGCGCGCGGTGAAGCTGCGGCTGCTCGAGTACCCCGAGGGCTGCGACGCGCCCTTCCGCGAGCTGCCCGACGTCACGCACGTCGAGCGCGGGCCCGAGGGTCACCTCCGAATCACGTACCACGGCGGCGACGAGACGGTCGCCGTGATCGTCGCTCGCGCGGTCGGCGCGAGCCTCCGCGTCGTCCGGGTCGAGCCCGAGCGCGACGACCTCGAGCACATCTTCCTCGAGGTCACGCGAGGAGAGCTGCAATGAGCGCGAGCCCCGACACCATGGCGTCCGCGACGCCCGGGCCGTCTCCCGCGACGCCGTCGTGGCGCCGCTTCTTCGACGACCCGAACCCGATCTTGGTCAAGGAGCTCCGCACCACGCTGCGCGCGAGCCTCTTCGTCCGCTTCCTCTACCTCAGCACGGGCCTCGTGGCGCTGCTCGTCGTCGGCATCGGCGGCGCCGCGGCCGGCGGCAACGAGGCCCCCGCCGAGGTCGGGCAGATCCTCTTCCAGGTCTTCTTCGGGGGCGCGCTCACGATCCTCTGCCTGGTCGCGCCCTCGTACGCCGCGACCTCGCTCACGAGCGAGAAGGAGACGGGCACCTACGAGTCGCTCGTGCTCACGGGCATGGACCCCGCCCGCATCGTCTGGGGAAAGTTCCTCGCGAGCTACGCGGTCTTCGCGCTCGTGCTCGTCGCCTTCGCGCCGATCGTCGGCATCGCCTTCCTCTTCGGCGGGACCTCGCCTTGGCACGTGCTGATCGGCTTCTACGGCCTCCTGCTGGTGCTCGGCCCGGCCATCGCGCTCGGCGTCGCGCTCTCCGCGCGCCTGCGCTCCACGCGCGTCGCGATCCTGATCGCGCTCATCACCTTCGTGCCCGCCGCCATCATCGGGGCGAGCGCGATGAGCGGGCTCGGCTACGCGGCGCGCAGCGAGTGGGGCGTGAGCATGCAGGGGCCCTTCTGGTTCACCGAGGCGCTGGCGAGCCGCTTCTTCGAGCTCGACACCTTCCTCCTGCTCGGCGTGCTGCCGCTCTACGCCTCGGGGATGATGGTGTGGTTCTTCTTGGCGAGCGCCATCGCGGGTGTCCGCCCGGCCGCCGAAGATCGCTCGACGCCGTTCAAGCATTGGGCGCTCGCAGCGCTCGCTGGCCTGCTCGCGACCACCTTCGGCGTGACCTCGCTCTTCGGCTCGGGGCGCGACGCCGGCATCGGCTCGTTCGTGCTCACCGGCTTCGCGGGCCTCGTCGTGCTGCAGCTCGCGCTCCTCTTCACCAACGAGCCCCCCCTGCCGCCGCGGCTGTGGGAGCTGCGACAGGAAGGCCGAGGCGCGCTCGGCAAGCTCGCGGGGCTCTTCGGGCCGGGCGCGGCGCCCACCGCGCGCTTCGGCGCGGTCGTCGTGGTCGCGGCGTCGGTCGGCGCGGGCCTCGCGGCAGCGCTCTCGCGCCACCTGCAGCATCCAAGCTGGGACGACCACGCGCAGGCCGACGCGGCCATCGCCGTGGTCGCACTCGGTCACGCGGCGGTGGGGCTCTTCGTGCTGATGTTCGGTGCGTGGCTGCGGGTGATCCTCCGCAGCGGCGTCGCCTCGCGCGTCATCACGCTCTCTGCGCTCTTCGCGCTCGGGATCATCCCCTTCTTCGTAGCCCTCCTCGCCGCGACGGGGATGGGCAGCTTCGAGGAGAGCTCCGGCGTGCTCTTGGTAACACCGGTCTCACACCTGATCACGGGCGGCTTCGTGATGGATGGGAAGACCGAGCGCGCCATCGAGGTGCTCGTTCCAGCGTCGTTCTACGGGCTCCTCGCCGTGATCTTCTGGAGCCTGCTCGAGGCGCGCGTGCGCGGGGTGGGCAAGCGCGTCGCCGAGCAGCGCGCGCTGCGCGAACGACGCGCCGAGGAGGCGGCCGCGAGCCGACCGAGCTTCACGCCGCCGGTCGGCGAGGTCATCGCGGCCATCGCCGCGGGCGCGCCGCTCGACGTCGCGGTCGCCGGGGGCGCGCCGCTCGCCGGGGTCGCACACCTTGCCGAGCCGGGTGAGGCGGCTCCGCGAGCGTTCGCGTTGGACGGTGCGAGCGCGGGTGGTGCGAGCACGGGTGGCGCGAGCGCAGGCGGCGCGAGCACGGGTGACACGAGCACCGGTGGTGCGAGCGCGAGCAGCGCGAGCTCGGGCGGCCCGATGGGTGGCACGAGCAGGGGCGACGCGAGCGCGGACTCGCCTGACGAGGAGCCCGACCGCGGAGATCCCGCGTGACCGACGCGACGGGCAGCTCGCTCCTCTCGCCGGACTTCATCCGCCGGCTCGCGCGCCTGCGGCTGCTCGCGCGGCGGCGCTTCGCCGGCGCGGCGGGGGGTGCGCGGCGGAGCCGGCGCCAGGGGCAGAGCGTCGAGTTCTCCGATCACCGACCCTACGCGCTCGGCGACGACGTGCGGCGCATCGACTGGAACGCCTACGCGCGCCTCGAAGAGCTCATCCTGCGGCTCTACGTCGCCGAAGAGGACCTCGTCGTGCACCTCCTCGTGGACACGAGCGCGTCGATGGGCTTCGGCGATCCCACGAAGCTCGAGGTCGCCAAGCGCATGGCGGCCGCGCTCGCTTACATCGGCCTCTCGGGGAGCGAGCGCGTCGGCGTCGCGCCTTTTGCGGAGGGGCTCGGCGACCCGCTCGCGCCGACCCGCGGGCGGCGGCGAATCGGGACGGTGCTGCGCTTCCTGGACGGCCTGACGCCCTCGGGCGAGACGGACCTCGCCCGCACCGTCGAGGCCTTCGTGGCGCGCCGCGCGCGACCCGGGCTCGTCGTCGTGCTCAGCGATCTGCTCGATCCGGGCGGGTACCAGCGGCCCCTCGATCGTCTGATCACGGAGCGCCACGAGCCCGTGGTCGTGCAGGTGCTCGACGCCGAAGAGCTCGACCCGACGCCGGGCGGCGACTTCACACTCATCGACGCGGAGCGCGGTGAGCGCGTCGACGTCTCGCTCGACGCCCGCACCGTGGCGGCCTACCGGCGCCGCGTCGCGGCCTTCCTCGAAGGCGCCGAGGCGTACGCGAAGCGGCGCGGCATCTCGCATCTGCGCGTGGGCGGCGAGGTCTCGTTCGAGGACGCGCTCCTCGCGTACCTGAGGGCGTAGTCGATGTCTATCAGTCCCTTGCCCGTGCCCCTGCCCCTGCCCTTGCCCGAACGAAGAGGGCGTCGTCGGAGCGATCTTTTGGATCGAGGGCGTCTCGTGGGGCACGGGCAGGGGCGCGGGCACAGGCACGGGCAAGGGCGGGCGCTGGGTCGAAAACGGGGGCAGGCGGGAGAACAGGGGCAGGGGCACGAGCGGGGCCGCTTGGGGTCGGTGCTGGGCCGAGGCCTGGTCCCCGGGTGGGGGGAGGCGGAACGCAACGGGCGAGCACGGGTGCAGGGGGAGGGGCAGGGGCAGGGCTTGGGGTCGGTGCTGGGCCGAGGCCCAGTAGTGTGGGTTTTGAGGCATGGGCATGCGCAAGGCCGAGCACGGGTGTTAGGGCACGGGCAAGGGCAGGGGCAGGGGCAGGGGACTGCTTGGCTTGCTTTCACTTCGAGGGCGCCGTGAACCTCCTCTCGCCCTGGAACCTGCTCTGGCTCGGGCTCGTCGCGCCGCTCGTGCTCCTCTACGTGCTGCGGCGACGCCGGGTCGAGCGCGTCGTCGGCTCGACGCTCCTCTGGCAGGCCGCGCTCCGCGACCTCCGCGCCGAGCGGCCTTGGAAGCGGCTCGTGACGAGCGTCGCCCTGCTGCTCCAGCTCCTCGCGCTCATCGCTGGCGCGATCGCGCTCGCGCGGCCCGCCGGCGCCGGCGGCGTCCCCGCGGGCGCGACGCTCGCGCTCGTCGTCGACGTCTCGCCTTCGATGGGCGCGCGCGACGGCGAGCGTCGACGCCTCGATCGCGCGCGCGCGCTCGGCAGTGAGCTCGCCCGCGCGATGCCCCCCGGCGGCCGCATGATGGTCGTCGCGGCGGGCCCCGAGCCGATCGTGCTCGCGCCGCCCACCGCCGATGGCGCCTCGCTCGCGCGCGCGCTCGACGCCTTGCAGCTTCGTGGGGGTGCCGCCGACCTCGAGGGCGCCACCTCGCTCGCCGCCGAGCGCCTCCGCGACGCGCCCGCGGGGAGCCACGTCGTGCTGGTCACCGACGGCGCCGAGGACGGCGAGCTCGCGCTCGTGGGCCGCGTGGTGCCGGTCGAGGTGCGGCTCGTGGGCCCTGGAGCGGGCGCGCCCACCGACAACGTCGCGATCGTCGCCGCCGACGCGCGCCCGCGCGCCGGCGAGGGGTCCGATCGCGCCGACGTCTTCGCGCGCCTGCGCAACTTCGGCGACGCGCCGGCGGACGTCTTCCTCACCGCCTCGCTCGAGGGCCGCGAGGGCGCCGTCGCCTCGCGCCGGCTCACGCTCGCGCCCGGCGCCAACGAGGCCGTGGTCATGGCCGCCACGCTCCCGCCCGATCCGCACGGACGCGCGGCGGTGGTCCGCGTCGCGCTCTCGCGCCCCGGCGCCACTCGCGAAGGCCTCGGCGACGACCTCGATCTCGACGACGTCGCCGTCGTGCCGAGCCCGGGCGCGCGTCGCCTGCCCGTCTTTCTGGTCGGCGCGGCGCCCGCGCCCGTCGAGCGCGTGCTCCGCGCGGACCCCGAGGTCGAGCTCTTCGGCACCTCGCTCGCGGCGCTCGCCGCGCGCGACGCCGACGCGCCCGCCCTCGACGGCTTCTTCGTCTACGCCGGTGAGGTGCCGGCCGATCCGCCCCGTGGCGATTCGCTGGTCGTCGCACCCCACGGGCCACGGGTCTTCGAGCTCACGCTCGGCGAAGAAGCGGCCGGGCCCGCGCTCGTCACCTGGGACGAATCCGATCCGCGCCTGCGCTTCGTGGGGCTCAGCGACGTCCACCTCGCGCGCGCGCGCCCGATCGTCGGTGGCCGCCCGCTCGTCGAAGCGCAGATCGGCAGCGTGATCTCGGTCGTCGAGCGGCCGAGCGGCGAGACGCTGCTGCTCGCGTTCGACCCCGCGACGAGCGATTGGCCACGGCAACCGAGCTTCGTCGTCTTCTTTCGCAACCTCCTCGAGCGCGCGCGACAGCGGCGCGCCGAGGGCGGCGTGGCGCCCGGACCGCTCGGCGACCCGCTCCGGATCCCCGCGCCCGACGGCGCCCGGGTCGCGGTCGAGAGCCCCTCGGGCGCGCGCTTCGAGGGTCGCAGCCGCGGTGGGGTCGCCGTGGTCCCGGTCGACGCGGCGCCCGGCGTCTACCGCGTGCGCCAGAACGACTGGCAGCCGCGCGAGCTGCACGCGCTGCGCAACCTGCTCGACGCGCGCGAGAGCGACGTCCGCGCGCGCCTGCGCGTCACCGCCGCCGACGGTGAGGCCCGCGTCGCCCAAGCCTCGCCGCTCGACCACCGCGAGTCCTGGCCGTGGATCGTCGCGCTGCTCCTCGCGCTCCTCGTCGCCGAAGCGTGGTGGGCCAGCCGGAAGGGAGCGGTCGCGTGACCGAGCTCTTCCGCTTCCCGCAGCCCTACGCTTGGCTGTCGATCGTCGCGCTGCTCCTCGCGCTCCTCGTCGCCGAGGCGTGGTGGGCCAGCCGGAAGGGAGCGGTCGCGTGCTCTTTGCGCTGATCGTCGCCGAGGCGTGGTGGGCCAGCCGGAAGGGAGCGGTCGCGTGACTGAGCTCTTCCGCTTCTCGCAGCCCTACGCGCTCGCCTTCGGGCTCCCGCTCCTGGCGCTGCTCTTCTGGCGCCTCGCGCGCCTGCCGCGCGTCTTCGGCCGGCGCCACCGCGCGATCCAGTTCGTGATGGGCGCGGCGGGCGTCGCGGTGGTGCTCGCGCTCGCGGGGCTCGAGCTCGGTCGCAGCGCCGACCGCGTCGCGACGATCGTCGTGCTCGACCGCAGCCGGAGCGCCGACGAAGGCGCGCTCGGCGACGACACCTCGGGGACGGATCCGACCCGCGCCGCGCTCCGAGGGCTCGAGCGCGCGGTGCCGACCATGCGCGACGGCGACCAAGCGGGCCTCGTCGTCTTCGGCGCGGGCGCCGAGACCGAGCTCTTGCCCTCGCCGCGCCCGCCGATCGGCCTGCCGCGCGCGAGCGTGGCGCGCGACGCGAGCGACCTCGCCGCCGGGCTCCGCCGCGCGCTCGCGGATCTGCCCGCCGAGCACACGGGCCGCGTCGTGCTCGTCAGCGACGGCCTCGAGAACCGCGGCGACGCGCTCGCGGCCGCGAGCGTGGCGGCGGGACGGGGTGTGGTCGTCGACGTCGTGCCGATCGAGCGCGCGCCGCGCCCCGAGATCGCCGTCGAGAGCGTGCGCCTGCCGCGGACGGCGCGTCCCGGCGAGCCGATCGACGTCCGCGTCGTCACGCGATCGACGACCGACACGCGCGCGCGGGTGCGCGTGCTGCGGGGCGGCGCGGCGCTGGCGGACGCCGAGGTGGACCTGCGCGCGGGCACCGACGCGCTCGTGCTGCGCGACCTGGCGCCGGAGAGCGGCGTCCACCGCTACGACGTCCTCGTCGAGCCGCTCGAGGAGGGCGCGGACTCGGGGCGCGACAACAACGAGGGCGGCGCGTTCTTGCGGGTGCTCGGGGGGTCGCGGGTGCTCGTCGCGGCCGACGCGCCGGAGGAGGCGAGCGCGCTGGCCCGCGCGATCCGGGAGGGCGGCCTCGAGGTCGCGCTCAGCGACGCGCGCACCTTCCCCGTCGACCTCGGGGAGCTCGCCGGCTACGACCTGGTCGTGCTCAGCGATCTGAGCGCGCGGGCGCTCACCGAGGCCCAGATGCTCGCGCTCGGGAGCTACGTCCGAGACCTCGGCGGCGGGCTGCTGATGGCGGGCGCGCGGCGCAGCTTCGGCCTCGGCGGGTGGGCCTACACGCCGGTCGAGGACGTGCTCCCGGCGCGCTTCGATCTGCGGCAGCGGCGCGACCGGATGTCGCTCGCGATGATCATCGCCATCGACAAGAGCGGCTCGATGATGGCGCCCGCGGCGCCGGGCCGGACGAAGCTCGACCTCGCGAACGAGGCGGCCGCGCGCTCCGCGCTGCTGCTCTCGCCGGCCGATCGCGTCGGCGTGATGCACGTCGACACCGCGGTCGAGTGGACGCAGCCGATGGTGTCGGTCTCGGACCCGAACGCGATCGCGGCGCGCTGCCGCGCGGCGCAGCCGGGCGGGGGCGGCATCTACGTCAACATCACGATGCGCGAGGCGTACGCGGCGCTCCGGGCCGAGCGCACGCAGCTCAAGCACTTCCTGCTCTTCAGCGACGGGATGGACTCCGAGGAGATGGGCGGCACGCGCGAGATGGTCACGGCGGCCCTGCGAGACCGCATCACCACCTCGGTCGTCTCGATGGGCGCGGGCCACGACACGCCCGAGCTCGAGCATCTGTCTCGGCTTGGCGGGGGGCGCTTCTACATCGTGGACGACATGACCGAGCTCCCGCGGATCTTCACGCAAGAGACCGTGGAGGCGTCGCGGGCGGCGCTCGTCGAGGAGCCGTTCCGGCCGGGCGTGGGCCTCGTCGCGGCGGCGACGCGCGGGATCGACTTCGGCGCCGCGCCGCCGCTCGGGGGGTACGCGGTCGTGCACGCGCGCGGGCGCGCGAGCGAGCTGCTCTCGGCGAGCGACGAGGACGCGCTCTTGCTCCAATGGCAGCATGGGGTGGGTCGCTCCGCGGTCTTCACGACCGACGTGGGCGCAGAGCTCGGGCGGGGGTGGCTGCGTTGGCCGGGGTACGCGACGCTCTTCGACCAGCTCGCGCGCGACCTCGCGCGCAGCCCCGAGCGTCGCGACGCGCGCGTGAGCGTCACGATCGAGAGCGGCGTCGGCCGGGTGCGCGTCGAGGCCGTCAGCGCGGGCGGGCAGTACCGCAACTACCTCGAGCTCGGCGGCGTGGTCGCGGCGCCGGGGGGACGCAGCGCGGCCGTGGAGCTCCGGCAGACCGGCGCGGGGCGCTACGAGGGCACCTTCGACGCCGACGCGCCGGGACCCTACCTCGTGACCGTACGCGAGGGCGCGGGCGACGACGCGGCGATGGTCGGCAGCGCTGGTGTCGTGCAGGCGCGCGGCAGCGAACTACGCGGGGAAGGCACCAACCACGTGCTGCTCGCGCAGATCGCGGCGCTCACCGGCGGGAAGGTGCGCCGCGACCTCGACGCGATCTTCACCGATCGACCGCCGCGCACCTGGCGGTACGAGCCCCTCTGGCCGCCGCTCGTCATCGCGGCGCTGCTGCTCTTCTTGCTCAGCGTCGCGATGCGCCGCCTCGTGTTGCCCCCGAACCTCTGGGGGCGGGCCTGGGCGCGGGTCACGCGCCCCTTCCGGCGAAGTGCAGCAGCGCGCGGACGCGAGCCGATGACGTCGTCGCCCGCGACGCTCGACGCGCTGACCGCGCACAAGCGCGAGCGCGCACGCGGGGACGATGCGACCGAGGCCCGCGAGCTCCGCGCGGCCCGAGAGGCCGCGGCGGGAGACGGGCCGAGCGCCGAGCCGAGCGGGGTGCCCGCGGCGAGGCGGGCCGAGGAGGACGCGGAGCCTCCGACGCCGAGCACCGATCCGTCGTCGCTCGCGGAGCAGCTCTTGGCGAAGAAGCGCCGCCGGTGATGGGCAATAGCCTCGTGGGCCCGCCTCGTGGGCCCGGACGCGGTTCGAGTAGGGGAACCGCTCGTGGGCCCGGACGCGGTTCGAGTAGGGGAACCGGAGGGCTCCGGACGCCGGAGGGCTCCGGACGCGGTTCGAGTAGGGGGGACGGTGAGTTCGGACGCGGTTTGAGTAGGAGGGGGGGACGGTTAGTTCGGACGCGGTTTGAGTAGGAGGGGGGTGAGGAGCGGCGGGTTGGTTCGGACGCGGTTTGAGTAGGAGGGGGGTGAGGAGCGGTGGGTCGCGGCGGGTCGCGGCGGTCCGGAGAGTCCAGCAGGGGCGTTGGGACGGCGCGGCTACCCCCCTTCGGAGGGTTGCGACCGACGACGGACGCAGGAGCGCGCGGCCCGGGCCATGACCGAGCCGCGCAGCGCCACGTGGGCGCGATGGCATCAGTCCGGTGGGTCGCCGCGGCCTCGCTTTCGGGGGCGGCGGTCGCGGAGGACGATGATCCGCGCGGCGTCGGGGTTGGGCGGGGTGGTGTCGTGGACGTGGCGCGTCTCGGTGACGCGGCCGCTGCCTCCGCGCGCGGGTAGGGTGGCAGGGCGTAGCTCGGCCCTCTCGGGCTCGGCGCGGACTTGGATTCGGGCGGCGGCGTCCTCGGCTTCGTGGAGCGCAGCTTGCCGAGCGTCCGCCTCCGCTTGTGCGCGGCGGCGCTCCGCGCGTCGTATCCCTCGGGCTTCGCGCTCGGCGTCGAGCTCGGCTTTGACCTCGGCAAAGCTCGGATAGACGGCGCCGAGGATGGCGTCGGGGCCCGCGGGCACGACCTCGAGGCCGTGGAAGGTGTGCCAGCGGAGCGCGCCCGTCGGCGCGGGGCTGGTCTTGTCGCCGTTCTTCCACGAGTCGACGCGCTCGCGGTTGTGCGCGCGCTGGTAGCTGGTCTCGAGTCCGCATCGGATGCGGCGGGGTCGTCCTTCTTCACCCGGCGCGGCGGCGAAGGTGGGCTCGCGCTCGCCGCGGCCTGGGCTCGTCCCACGGGTGCATGGCCCGCATGCCCTCGGCGATCCGCACGCGGTACGAATTGGAGGTGGGGTGAGGGGGTGCGGGCCGCGGCGGGTCGCGGCGGGTTCGAGGGGCCCGAAGGGGCGACCTGGCGGCGCGGCTACACCCTTTCCGCGGGTCCCGGCGGACGACGCACACAGATTCGCGCGGCCCAGGCCATGACCGAGCCGCGCAGCGCCGCGTGGGCGCGATGGCGTCAGTCCGGTGGGTCGCCGTGGCCTCGCTTTCGGGGGCGGCGGTCGCGGAGGACGATGATCCGCGCCGACGAGCCGGTAGCGCGTGCCCTCGCGCTCGAGGTGGGGCGCGAGCCCGGCGGCGCGGAGCTAGGCGGGCGTTGTGTAGGCGGTTACTGGCCGCGTCGTCGCGCATGCGATCGCCCGGCCAGACCCCTTCGACCAACGCGTCACGCTCGAGGGCCGCGTCGCCGGCCTCGGCCCGCAGGCGCAGGAGCCGGATTCGCGGTGCGTCGCATGGACGACGGCGGGACCGCTCGGTAGGTTCCGCCGCATGGACACCGCCGCGCTGCGCGCCTACTGCGAACGACGTTGGGACGAGTCGATCGTCCCCGAGCTCGAGGCCTACATCCGCATCCCCGCCCTCAGCCCGCACTTCGACGCGGACTGGGCCGCGAACGGTCACCTCGAGGCCGCGGTGGAGCACGCGCGGCGTTGGTGCGCGGAGCGGCCGGTCGCGGGGCTGAGCGTCGAGGTCGTGCGCCTCCCCGGCCGCACGCCGGTGCTCTTCATGGAGATCCCCGCCGCGAACGGCGGCCGCGCCGATCGCACCGTCTTGCTCTACGGGCACCTCGACAAGCAGCCCGAGATGAGTGGCTGGGACGAGGGGAAGGGGCCGTGGATCCCCGTCCGCGAGGGCGACAAGCTCTTCGGCCGCGGCGGCGCGGACGATGGCTACGCGGCCTACGCTTCGCTCACCGCGATCGAGGCGCTCCAGCAGCAGAGGCTCCCGCACGATCGCTGCGTGGTGCTCATCGAGGCCTGCGAGGAGAGCGGGAGCTTCGATCTGCCACCCTACCTCGAGCACCTCGGCGCGCGCATCGGCTCACCCGAGCTCGTCATCTGCCTCGACTCCGGCTGTGGCAACTACGACCAGCTCTGGAGCACGACGTCGCTGCGCGGGCTCGTCGGCGGCGTGCTGACGGTCGACGTGATGGAGCCGACGCAAGACGGCGGCGTCTCGGGCGTGCACAGCGGCGACGCGAGCGGCGTCGTGCCCTCGACGACGCGGATCCTCCGCGCGCTGCTCGACCGGGTCGAGGACGTCGCGACCGGCGAGATCCGCCTGGCGCCGTGTCGGACGGAGATCCCCGCGGCGCGCGCGGCGCAGGCCGAGGCGGCGGCCGCGATCCTCGGCGACGCGGTGTGGGCGAAGTTCCCGTTCATCAAGGGGGCGCGCCCCGTCGCCACGGGCGCGGAGGCGATCCTGAACCGGACCTGGCGGCCTTTCCTCGAGGTCGTCGGCGTCGGGCACGTGCCCGGCTTGTCCGGCGGCAACGTCTTGCGGAGCCGCACCGCGCTGAAGCTCTCGATGCGGGTCCCGCCGCGTGTCGACGCGGCCGCGGCGTCGGCGGCGCTGAAGGACGCGCTCGAGTCGGACCCGCCCTACGGCGCGAAGGTCGCCTTCGAGGCCGAGCAGGCGGCCGACGGCTGGGACGCGCCGCCGCTCGCGCCTTGGCTCGAGGCCAGCCTCCAGCAGGCGAGCCAGACGTTCTTCGGCGCCGACGCCGCTTACATGGGCGAGGGCGGGACGATCCCCTTCATGGGCATGCTCGGCGCGAAGTTCCCCGACGCGCAGTTCTGCATCACCGGCGTGCTCGGCCCTGCGTCGAACGCGCACGGGCCCAACGAGTTCCTGCACATCCCTTGCGGGAAGAAGCTCACCGCCTGCATGGCGAGCGTGCTGCACGACCTCGCGAGGCGCTGACGCGTCGAGCGCGTTGCGCCACGCGTTTGGCGTTCTCGACGCGCTCTTCGGAACCGGACTCGGAACCGGACTCGGAACCGGACTCGGAACCGGACTCGGAACCGGACTCGGAACCGGACTCGGAACCGGACTCGGAACCGGACTCGGAACCGACTCGGAACCGGACTCGGAACCGGACTCGGAACCGGACTCGGGACCGGACGCGCCGAAGCGCGCCGACGCTTCGCGCTCGCGCGCGCTACCGACGCGCGCTGCGGACGCGAGACTGTGCGCCACACATGTAGGGAAATGCCCGCGTGGACGGGCTCCGATCGCTCTGGCACCTTGCTGCCCGTGGTACGCATTGGGCTCCTCGTGGGGGGGACGCTTGTATCGGTCTTGGTCGGTGCGACCGCGGGCCTGACCGGGGCATCAGCTCCTCCCGTCGTCGATGAGGGAGATCGAGAGCGAGCTACAGCGGACGAAGCGGCGAGGGGGGCTTCCTCCCCCCACGCGCTCGAACGCGCAGAGCGCACGGGCGCCGACGAAGACGCCGCCGCCGCCGATGCGCTCGCGACCGCCGACGCGCTCGCGGGTGACGCCCTCACGGGCGATGTGCTCGCGGGCGACGCGCTCGCAGGCGACGCGCTCGCGGGCGACGCGCTCGCGGGCGACGCGCTCGGACGACGAGCATCTCGGGACCGCGCGATGGCGCGGGTGTGGCTCTCCGAGACGCGCGACTGTCACCGGCGCGGTCGGCGCCGCTTCTGTGATGGGCCCCGCCGCATGCCGGCGCCGACGGGCGAGGCGCTCGCGCGCGTCGAGCGGCTCGGCATCGGCACGCGCGAGGGCGTCGGCGCGATCCTCGGCCGCGCGGCGGACGAGGGGCTGCTCGCGGAGGTCCCGCCGCTCGTGGACGAGTCGCTCGTCTGGCCCGTCCCGCGTGGCTTCATGGGTCGCGGCTTCGGCTACACGCGCGAGGGCCGGCTCGCGGCGCGGCTCCACCGCGGCGTCGACATCCCGGCGGCCGAAGGCGAGGAGGTGCGTGCGACGAACGCGGGCCTCGTGCTCTACGCGGACAACAAGCTGCGCGGCTATGGAAACCTCGTCGTGCTCCTACACGCCAACGACACGCGCACCTTCTACGCTCACCTCAGCGAGGGCCTCGTCGCGGCGGGCGAGCGCGTGCGGCGCGGTCAGGTGATCGGCCGCGTCGGACAGACGGGTCTCGCCGGCGGGCCGCATCTGCACTTCGAGTGGCGGCGCGGCGCGGTCTCACGGAACCCGTCGCGCCGCTTCGTCGAGCGGCCGACGCGCGAGCTGAGCGACGCCCTGCAGCGCGAGCAGTCGATCCGGCGGCACGACGGAGAGGCCCGCCTCGCGGAGGCACGCGCGCGGGCCGAGCGCACGCGCGCGTGGCGCGAGCGCGCGGCCCAAACGTCGCGTTGAAGCGCCCTCCCGGAGGGGCGCCGTCGGGCGACGGCTCGTGGCGGATGACGACGTCGAGCTCGTTTGCCGTGTAGGCGTTGGACAGGTTCGAACGCGTTCGAAGAGAGCGGCGAGCGAGACTTGGGCTCATGGGTGCGGATGCCCGGTCCAGCCGGAAGTGCTACGAGGCTCGGATGACCGATTGTGCGGGCGACGCGAGCGACTGTGTGAGCCACTGCGAACGATGCATCGAGGCATGTCTTCGCGAGGGGCCTTCTCGGGCGGACTGTGTGCAGGCCTGTCGTGACTGCATCGACGCGTGTGAGACCGCCGACCGCTTCGCGCGGCGAGGCAGCCCACTCGCGGGGACTGCTCGGCAGCTCTGTGTCGAGGCATGCCTCGCCTGCGCGGACGCCTGCGAGCGGCACGACGACGAGGACTGCCGTCGTTGCGCCGAGGCGTGCCGCGCGTGCGTCGAGAGCTGCCGGACCGCGGCCTGAAGCGGGTCGAACGCTCGGCCCACGGATCAGCGCGCGGCGAGCTCGAGCTTGTTCTTCGCCGCCTTGCCGATCTTCTTGCGGCCGGCCTGCTCCACGACGAGGCGGAGGAGCTCTTCGCCGAGGTCGTTGCCCTCTTCGACGAAACAGAAGCCGAGGTAGTAGAGCTGCTCGGGGGAGACGTTCTTCTCCTTGCGCAGCGCGCCCGAGAGGTCGAAGTCCTCCCGCGCGAGGCGGTCGAAGAGGCGCAGCGCCTCGTCCCCGCGGCGCGCGTGGAGCTTGGGGTCGAGCTTGCTCTCCGCGAGCAAGAAGAGGGCGAGGCGGTAGCGATCCTCGGGCGTGGGGTCGATGCGCAGGAGCAGACCGAGAAGCTCGCGCTCACGGTCGCGCTTGCGGGATTTTCTCGCCGCGGCGACGGCCTCGCGAAGGTCCTTGGCGGTGGCCTTGGCGTCGGCGTGCGCGGCGAGGTCGTACGCTTCGCGCCAGCCCACGCGCCCGGCGTCCAACGCCTTGCGCGCGCTCGCGAGCAGCTTCTTCTTCTGTGAGCTCGGCCAGCTCGGCGCGACGGGGCGCAGAAGGTGCCGGATGCGGGCTGCGGTGCGCGCGTCGTCGGTCGCCGCGAGGTGGGTCACGAGCGCTTCGGCGCCGTCGTCGTGACCGGCCACGCGTCGCTCCGCGAGGGCGTCGGCCGCCAGCTGCGCGCGCTGCTCGTCTCGGCCTGCGTCCGCGACGATCGCCGCGAGCGCCGCCGCGCCGTCCGCGCTCTTGTCGCTCGCCAGCCGGCGGATCGCGAGGTGGGCGCGCGCGACGTCGGGGTGCGAGGCGAGCTCTCGGAAGGCTGCCGCGACCTTGGCGCTCATCGGCAACGCGCCGAGCGTGAGCAGCGCGGTCTGCGCGAGCGTCGAGCTCTGCGCCTTGGCCGCGTCGAGGAGCGCGCCGAGCACGCTCGCGTCGGCCGAGTGCGCCGCGAAGCGGAGCGCAATGACCGCCTCCTGGCGGACCTCGTCGGGCTCCTTCGGGTTCTTCGCGTGCTTCACGAGCAGCGGGACGATGCGCTCGTCCTCGAGGTGGCCCAGGACCTTCAGCGCCGCGGCGCGCGCTGGGTCGGTCTTCGCGTCGGGCTTCGGGTGCGCCGCCAAGAAGGCCTCGAGCTGCGCGCGGAGCGCGCGCCGCGCGTTTCCGTCCGCGTCCTTGATCTGCGCGCGGAGCTCGTGCGTGACGGTGCGCGCGGACGCCGGGTCGTCGATGATGCCAACGAGGAGCGCGCCGAGGGCCTCCTTGCCGCCGAGCCGCGAGAGCACCGTCTCGATGGCGCGCTTCTCCGCGGCGCCGGGCGCTGGCATGCCCTTCAACGCGCCCGCCGCGCCGAGCGGGACGTTCTCGAGGCGCTTGCGCAGGGGAACCACGACGTCTTTGCCGATCGCGACGGCGGCCTCGACGGCGGCCTCGCGCACGCCCTCGTCGCGCGCGCCGAGCAGATTGAGCACGGCCGCGCGGAGCTCGTCCGGGACGCCGTCGGCGCGGAGCTTCGCGACCGCGCGGAGGGCGGCGCGCTGCGCGAGGGTGTCGTGCGCGTCGGGGTCGAGGAGCGCCGCGAGCGCGCGGGCGACGGGCCCCTGAAGGTCGCCGCCGAGCTCGCCGAGCACGACGGCGGCGGCGACGCGGACCTCGGGATCCGAGCTCGCCAACAGACCGACCACACCCCCACGCGACGCGGCGGTGCCGTTCGTGGGGGAGGCCTTGGCGGGTGAGCTCTTCGTGTCCCTCGCGTGTGCGTCCTTCGCGTTCGAGGTCTTCGTGTCGTTCGAGGTCTTGGTGTCCTTGGCGTGGACGCTCTTCGTGTCCTTCGCGGGCTTCGCGCTCGAGCCCTTCGCATTCTTCGCGCTCTTCGCGCTCTTCGCGCTCTTCGCGCCCGTCGGCGCGCTCGTCCCCCCAGGACGGCTCATCGCTCGTCCTCGCTCTCTCCGTCGATCTCCTCGTCTGCGTCGCCCTCGTCGGCGGCCGCGCCGAGCAGCGCGCCGAGGCCCGCGAGCTGCGGGTTGCCGGCCATCATGCGGCTGGCGATGTCCTGCGCCTGCGTGAAGAGATCCTTCTCCGGATCGATCTCGGGCAGCGCGCCCGAGCGGAGCAGCTGCTCTCCGGCCTGTTGCAGGGCGTCGCGCATCGCCGGATCGCCGAGGAGCTGCTGCGCCAGGCCGGCGAGTCCCTCGATGCCGCCCGGCAGGTCCGCGCCTCCCGGCAGCCCTTGCCCGCCGGTCATCCCTTGGAAGCTCGCCTGAATCTTCCCGAGCATGTCCCCGCCCATCATCGACTGGAGCGCGCCGAAGAGGTCTCCTCCCGGGGCGCCCGCGGGGCCGCCGAGACCGAGCCGCGCGTTCGCCTCGGCCTCCGAGGGCACCGGGACCCACTCGCCGCCCTCACCGACCTCGACGACGAGGGCCTCGTACGAGGTGGCCGCCGGACGCGCGACCTCCGGGTAGACGAACGCGCGCGGCTCGACCAGGCCGTCGAGCGCGGCGCCGAGCGCCAAGCGGAGGATCGCGCCCGCCTGCGTCGGCTCGGTGTCGAAGTCGAGCCCGAGCTGGATCGTCACGCCGCCCTCGAGCGTCCCGGCGTGGATCTCTCCGTTAGGGGTCGAGAACGTGTGAACGCCGGACGCGCTCGTCGGCTCGCCGAGCTGCTTGCGGACCTGTTCGAGCGTGAGCGGGAGGGCGAAGATTCCGGGGCTGGCCATACCCGCATCCTCCGCGAGGAGGGCGAGCCGGACAAGCGCAGCGTGCGGGTCCCGGTTCCGGGAGGGGGCCGCGTTTTGCCAGCGCGAGGCCCGATCGCGCTGCGTGCGTGACTTCGCCCACGGGCCGTCGGCTCCGCCTCTGGCAGCATGCGCGCACCATGAAGCTCCGCCCCCTCTCGGACGTCGCCGCCGACCTCGGGCTCGCTCCCGAGCACGTCATCCCCTACGGCCGCCACAAGGCGAAGGTCGAGCTCGAGGCGCTGCGGGATCCCGCCGAGGCGCGCGGGAAGCTCGTCCTCGTCAGCGCCATCAACCCCACCAAGGCGGGCGAGGGCAAGACCACGACGAGCGTCGGGCTCGCGATGGGCCTCGAGCGCATCGGTCGGCGCACGGCGGTTTGCTTGCGCGAGCCGAGCCTCGGGCCCGTCTTCGGCATCAAGGGCGGCGGCACGGGCGGCGGCGTCGCGCAGATCGAGCCGGCGACCGACATCAACCTGCACTTCACCGGCGACCTCCACGCGATCACGAGCGCGCACAACCTCCTCGCGGCGCTCGTCGACAACGAGCTGCACTTCGGCGGTAAGAGCGGCCTCGACGCGCGGCGCGTCTCGTGGCCCCGCGTGCTCGACATGAACGATCGGGCGCTGCGCAACGTCGTGGTCGGGATGCGCGGCGAGGGCGTGATCCGCGAGACGAGCTTCGACATCACCGCCGCGAGCGAGATCATGGCGGTGCTCTGCCTGGCCGAGAGCGAGGAGGACCTCGAGGCGCGGCTCGCGCGCGTCGTCGTCGGGCGGCGCAAGGACCGGTCGCCCGTGACGGCGGGGGACCTCGGCGCGGCCGCGGCGCTCCGCGTGCTGCTGCGCGACGCCCTCCGCCCGAACCTCGTCCAGACACGCGAGGGCACCCCTGCGCTCGTGCACGGCGGACCCTTCGCAAACATCGCGCACGGCTGCTCATCGGTGCTCGCGACGCGCATGGGGCTCGGGTACGCAGACGTCGTGGTCACGGAGGCGGGCTTCGGCTTCGACCTCGGGGGCGAGAAGTTTCTCGACATCAAGTGCCGCCAGGCGGGCCTCTGGCCGGACCTCGTGGTGCTCGTCGCGACCTGCCGCGCGCTCAAGGCGCACGGCGGCGCGAAGGACTTCGCGGCGCGTGACGACGCGGCCCTGAAGGCGGGCCTCGCGAACCTCGACCACCACCTCGACGCCATCGCCGGCTTCGGGTTGCGGGCGGTCGTCGCGATCAACCGCTTCCCGAGCGACGCGCCCGAAGAGCTCGCGATGGTGCAGGACCATTGCGCGGCGCGCGGCGTGGTCGCCAAGTCCTCGACCGGCTTCTCGGACGGTGGCGCGGGCGCCGAAGGGCTCGCCGACGCGGTCGCGCGCCAGCTCGACGAGAGCCCCGCGCCTGCGCCGCGCTTCACCTACGCGGACGACGCGCCCTACGCGGAGAAGATCGACGCCATCGCGAAGCGCATCTACGGCGCCGACGGCGCGGTCATCTTGCCGGCGGCGCGGCGCGTGCTCGACCAGCTCGAGCGCGACGGCGTGCGTCTGCCCGTGTGCATGGCGAAGACGCCGCTCTCGCTCAGCGACGATCCCGGCATGACGGGGCCCCGACCGAAGGGCTTCGAGGTGACGGTGCGCGAGGCACGGCTCAGCGCGGGCGCGGGCTTCGTCGTCTGCCTGCTCGGCGACGTGATGACGATGCCGGGTCTGCCGAAGGAGCCGAGCGCGATGCGCGTCCGCGTGACGCCCGATGGGCGGGTGCTCGGGCTGATGCAGAACGACTGAACGGCGAGCTCGGAGGTTTCGCGCGAGATCGCATGTGAGCGGCGCGGGGCGCGCTCGTTCTTGTCCCCATGGCAATGCGCTCGAGCGACCGCGACGCGCCACCGCTCAAGACGCCTGCGTGTCATCGAGCGGCGGAGGCTGGTGTGGCGGAGGCCTACACACCAACGCCGACAGCTCCGCCCGCGAGCCGATGCGGAGCTTCTGGAAGACGTGGTGGAGTTGGTTGGCGATGGTGCGCGGCGAGGTGCCGCGAAGGGAGGCGATCTCCCGGTTGCTGGCGCCCGAGGCGGCGAGCAGGGCCACCGCCCGCTCACCGGGGGAGAGTCCGACACCCTCCCACTTCTGTCCGAGGTCCTCGCAGACCTGCACGACGAGGCGCTCTCCTGCCCACGAGAGCTCCCTCGTGACGGCGAGCGAGAGCGCCCACGCGAGCTCCTCGCGCCGGCACATTCCCAGCTTCCGTAGCGCACGCCCGACGAGCGTCGAGACGGTCGACTCCTGAAGGCCGAGCGCGTACCCGATGTACTTGTTGGCGTGACCACGTGCCGCGAGCTCGACGACCTGGGCCTCTCGTTTGCTCAAGCGCCTCGGGTCGACGCTCGGAGGCGGGTTGTGGCGCGCGACCACGTACCGTCGGCCGTCGGATTCCCAGCGATCCACGAGACTCCAGCGCCCGCGTACGAGGCCTTGCCAGAGATCGAGGGCCTCATCCGGTGTGGCTCGGCGTGGGCCGCGCGCGCGTTCGATCGCGCGCACATGGCGCGAGAAAGCCTCGCGCGTCGTCTCCGCCCGGGCGTCGCCCTCCGCGTGCACGCACCGGCCATCGACCTCGAGAACGGCGTCCGTCGTGGCGCGGATACCCGCCTCCCGCAAGCGCAGCCCTGCGCCGAGGTGTGCGCCGATGCGTCCCCAGCGCTGACGGTCTTGGGCGGAGGTTCGTTCCTTGCGGAAGGAGAGGGCCCCGACGAAGAGGTGTCGGTCGGGGGGCGCCGGAACGTAGAGCGCCACGTGATCGACGACCGCGCGAGCGAGCTCGCTCCCACCCACTCGGTCGTAGCGGATGTCGTCGCAGGGTTCACTCGAGAGCATCTCGCTGAGCGAGATCAAGCGACCCATGTTCTTCTCGTACAAGAACCTCATGCCAGCGTCCGGCGTGGTCGTGTTCAGGCTGCGGAGATAGCCTTCGACCTCGGGGCTCGCGCCCACATTCGCCATCCCCAGTGGCGCCGTCTTGTTCAGCTGCGCACCGAAGATCATCGCCTGAACACCCAATCCGCGGCCAAGCGAGGGGAGGGCGTGATGCGCCAGAGCGAGGAGCCACTGGTCGGTCGTAACGTCGAGTCGGTACGCCGTCTCGACGACGCTGATGGGATCGAACGAGGGCATGCAGAGGCATGTGAGTGAGAACGTGAACGTGTGTCAATGGTGTGCTGAGGATGTCGCGCGGGCGCGAGGTCTTGGACGACGGCCATGCGTGTGGACGAAGTTACTATGGACGGTTTGACGTGGACGAAATGACCATCGACGAGTTCGGAGCGCGCTGGCAACGTCGCCTGGTGCCGTCCGAACCTCCGAGTCACTGTGGTAGTGAAGTAGCGGGGCCCCGGAGGAGCTCTCTCCAGGAGCTCGAGGCATGATCGCGAGCGAGCACCTCGAAGAGTTCGAGCCGCGCGCAGACCCCTACATTGGGACTACATTGGCTGGCCGATATCGCGTGCTGCGGCGGCTCGGTGGCGGAGGTATGGGGAGCGTCTACGAGGCCGAGCACGTCGTGATCGGACGGCGTGTGGCGGTGAAGATGCTTCATGCCCAGCTCTCGGTCCATGACGAGGTCGTGCGCCGCTTCCTCAACGAAGCCCGCGCGGCGGCGATGATCCGTCACCCGAACATCCTCGAATGCACCGATATCGGGCAAACCGACGATGGTGCCCCCTTCCTCGTGCTCGAGCTGCTCGAGGGGCGTGACCTCGACTCCTGCATCCGGGAGCAGGGCGCGCTCCCCGCCGGCCGGGTCGTCCGCATCGCGCTCCAGGTGGCGTCCGCCCTGCAGCGGGCGCACGGAGAAGGTGTCGTGCACCGCGACATCAAGCCGGAGAACGTCTTCCTGCTCGAGGGAGATGACGTCCGAGTGCTCGACTTCGGGATCGCGAAGCTGACGGGGCGCGACGCGAACGGAGTCGGGACCACGCCGGGCGCGGTGCTCGGGACGCCCAGCTACATGGCGCCCGAGCAGTTCGGCGACGCCAGCCGTGTCGGCCCGAGCGCGGACATCTACGCCCTCGGGGTCTTGCTCTACGAGGCGCTCTCGGGAGAGCTGCCGTTCCGCGGCCAGACGCTGCCGGAGCTGGTCGTGCAGGTGATGACCGAGCCGCCGCCTCCGCTCGAGACGCTCCGGCCAGACCTGCCGAAGGCGCTCGTGGCCACCGTGATGCGCGCGATGGCGAAGTCTCCGGACGCGAGGCAAGCCTCCATGGCCGAGCTGGCGCGCGAGCTCGAGCCCTTCGCGTCGCACGACGCGCCCGTCCCTCTGGGCGTCAGGGCGTCACGCGACGTGCCGTCGCGGAGCGGGATCTCGCTGCGGTCTGGCTCGAGCGTGGAGGAAGCCCTGGCGGCCGCAGGCGTCCGTCCCAGTCGGGACGGACGCGCGCGCTCGCCAATGATCGTCTTGGTCGGCGTGGTCGCCTTGGCCTCGTTGGTCGTCGTCGCTGTCGTCGTCTCCCGCCGCGACCAGCTCCCTGCCGCGGACGTCTCCGCAGCATCGCCAGAGCACGAAGAGCTGCTCGAGCAGACGCGCTCGATCGACGATTCGGCGGCCGCGAGGCCCTCGACCGAAGAGGACGAGGTGGAGGGGCAGAGCGTGCTCGAGGGGTCGTCCGGAGCCGTCGAGAGAACGGATGAGACGCCGGATGGGGTGGAGATGCCGGGTGTCGCCCTCATCGAGACAATGGCGGTCGAGACCCCGCCGCGAGGCCGGCCCACGACGATGACCAAGGCGCCGCGAGGCGCGGAGGACTCCGCGAACGCCACGCCGGCGACGCCGATGACGCCGCCGCCAGCGACACCGGCACCCGGGCGCATCGCCCCGGTCTCACTCGGTGAGTACTGACGCGCGAACGTGGGCTGCCAGCACGCGCGAACGATGATGCCGAGTCTGCCTGCGAGTCTGAGATCGGGACGCAGCGACACGAGGTTGAAGGAGGAGGCGAGATGAAGCGCGAGTGGGTGAATCGACGGCGCCATGGGGGATGGTGGTTCGTGCGCGCCGTCGTCTCGTTCGTTTGCGTGGCCTGGGTGGGCGCCGTGACGGACGTCCCCACCGTCGCCGCGCAACCCACGCGATCCGGGGCCGACCGAGATTCAGAGGCTCCCCGCTTCACGGAGGAGGCGAGGCGTCGCTACCGGGATGTCGCGATGTCGGGAGAGGCCGCGTTCAACGCCGGCGACTTCGCGGCGGCGCGACGCATCTGGGGAGAGGCACGGACCATCTGGCCCAACCCCCGGATCTACCGCCTGCTCGGGCGCGTCGCGCAGCAGCTCGGCGACTACCCAGAAGCGGTACGTATGTACCGGCTCGCCCTCACGGCGCCCGATGCTGGGAACCCGCTCGATCCACCGAGACGACGCGAGCTCGAGGAGGCGCTCCTTCCAGACGTCGAGCGTCGCGTCGGCGAGCTCCTGCTCGAGCGCGACCCGGCAGACGCCGTCGTCGAGATCGACGGTGAGCCCGTGCGAGCCGACGCGCCCGTCCTCCTCGCGCCGGGGACCTACACGTTGGTGGCTCGACGACCGGGTTTCGAGCCCCTCGAGCGTGGCATCGAGGTGCGTGCGGGGAGCCGCGAGCCGGTGCGCGTGGCGCTGTCGCGCCTGGCTGGCGAGGCCAGCGGTGAAAGCGAGGCGGCGGCGCCGCCAGCGACGGACGGGCCGTCGCCAACGTTGCCGGCGGCTTCGTCAGAGGCTGTCGAGCGTCCCCGCGTTGGCCTGACCGGGCCGATCGTCCTCTTCGGCGTCGCGATCGCCGGTGCGCTGGCCTTTGGGGTCAGCGGGACGTTGGCGCTGCACGAGGACGCGCGACTCGCGGATGACTGCGGGGCGAACGTCGGCGCGCGCTGCGCGGACGAGGAGCTGGAGCGCCTCCAACGACGAGCGCTCGCGGCGGACATCGGGTGGATGACGGCCACGGTCGCGCTGGTCGCGGGTGTCACTTGGCTGAGCGTAGCGCTGAGGCGCGGGCGCCGAGCGACCGCCTTGCGCGTGGCGCCCTGGGTTCATGCACGCGCGGGCGGCGTGCTCGTGCGAGGGACGGTGTGGTGATGGGGGCGCTGGCGGGGTTGGAGCACGTCCGGTCGGCGGCCGCGCGCAGCGAAGCGGGTGTTCGTCGTGACCATGCGCTTCGGAGGGATCGCGTCGACGGGTCGCTGCGGCAAGGGCGGCGTCGTGCGGAAGGGGGGCGATGATGCGACTGAAGGGGAGCGCCACGGGGTCGCCGCGCATGGCCATCGCCGCCGCCGTGTGGCTCATCCCGATGGCAGGTTGCGCGTTGGTTCTCGACGGGAGCCGCCACCAAGACGGCGCCGCGACCGCGGATGCCGGGGCTGACGCGTTGGATGCACTCGATGCGACCGCAGACGCTCGTCCCGACGCGGCGAGCGTGATGGATGCGGACTCGGAGCCGGATGGTGCCGCGGACGCGAGCATCGACGCGCCCGCCGATGCGGGTTTCGACGCGGGTCCACGGTGCCCCACGCTCGACCCGCCGACGAACGGATCCGTCATCGCCAACGCGGAGAGCTCTCCGGGGGCCGTCGCGACCTATGGCTGCGACGACGGTTTCGTCCTCTCCGGCACGGCGACGCGGGTCTGCGCGGCGTCGGGTGATTGGAGCGGCACGCCGCCGACCTGCGCGCCTCGTGTCACGCCCTGCACGCCGAACCCTTGTGGCTCGGGCGCGTGCATGGAGGTCGGCGACGACTTCGACTGCGACTGTGAAGGCAGTGGCTACACTGGGCCAACGTGCGCGACCGGGGTGCTCTGCGTCGGGACGGCGCCATTGAACGGGACCGTGATCCCGTCGATGGTGAACTACCCGGGTGACGTGGCGTATGCGTGCAATGCGGGATACTCGCCGATGGGTGCGAGCATGGGCGCGTGCGGCGTGGACGGCACGATCGCGCCCGGCCCGCCGACCTGCGTCGCGAACGCTTGTGGGATGACGCTGACGGCGCCGACGAACGGAACGATCTCCCGGACGAGCGGCGTCACGGGGGACGTCGCGACGTACCAGTGCAACATGGGCTACACGCTGAGCACTGGGGGCACGACGTTCGCGCGGACGTGCCAGCCGTCGGGGGCGTGGAGTGGCTCCGCGCCGACGTGCGCTCCGAACCCGTGCACGATGCCGCTGACCGCGCCCGCGAATGGGACGGTCTCTCGCACGAGTGGGGTGACGGGACAGGTCGCGACGTACCAGTGCAACATGGGCTACACGCTCAGCACTGGCGGGTCGACCTTCGATCGGACGTGCCAAGCCTCGGGGACGTGGAGCGGGTCTGCGCCGACGTGCACGCCGAACCCATGCCCAACGTTGTCCAACCCGAGGTGGGGCACGGTGTCGCCGACGACGGGCACGACCGGGACCGTTGCGACGTACAGCTGCGAGGCATTGTCGACCCTCGAGGGGACAGGTGCGACACCCAATAGACGTACATGTCAGACGGACGGTACCTGGTCCGGGACGGCGCCCATCTGCCGGCCGCGATGGCGAAGTGTGCCGAGTCACACGACCGCCAACCTCAACGGCGTTTGGGCCTCCGGTGAGATTGCAGTAGCGGTGGGAGATGGTGGTGTGATCCGGCGCTGGACTGGGACGCAGTGGGTCAGCCAGAATAGTGGAACGACGCAGGGCCTGCGGGCCGTGTGGGGTGCCGGCGGAAACAATGTCTATACCGTCGGAGATGGAGGAGTGATTCGCCGATGGAACGGTTCCTCGTGGGTCGCGCAGACGAGCGGAACGACGCGGGGTCTTCGAGCAATCCACGGAAGCGCAGGGAGCAATATATGGGCGGTCGGTGATGGTGTAATACTTCACTACGACGGTTCCGCGTGGCGGACGCGATTTTCTGGATCGACCACGGATGCACGCTCCTATCGTGCGGTTGTGGTGCACAATGGCGTCCAAATCAGTATCGTAGAAATGAGCAGGTTGGAGTCCGTGACGATCGCCGGGACTTCCTTCACTCGATCAACTAGCACGCCACCGTTTTCAGCCGAGTTTGTCTCTGGATGGGGGCCCGTGTCGACGGTGACGACATTCGCCTCAGGCGGTGTCGTCTTCGCACGACATGTGCCAGGCTCGTCCGGTGGATGGGTTCAGTATGACGCGCCATTGCTTCTCACCAACGGGCTGTGGGGGACGTCTGAGTCCGATATATGGGCCGTTGGGATCACGTTAGACCCTAGTAGTATTCGGCGTTGGAATGGTACTTCGTGGGGGCCCCGTGTGCCGCATGAGGGTCCGACGTCGCCGGCTCTCAACGCCGTGTCCGGAACCGGTGAGACAAACGTCTGGGCGGTCGGCAACGGAGGGCTGATTCTCCGCTATCAGTGAGCTCTGAGCGTGCTGAACCCGCTCTGGATGGGGACGCGCGACTCGGGTGGGCCTGGCCCCTCGCTCATGGGTGAGCGTCAAGTTAAGTTTGTCGAGTGGCGCCTCCTTACACACTGCGCGGAAACGTCACGACGTTGGGGGCCTGTCGCAGAGCAGGCGGCGGATCATCGCGAGGCCGGGGGCGTCGAGCGGCTTGACGAGGTGGGCGTCGAAGCCCGCGTCGTGCGCGGCGCGCCGGGTCTCGGCGTCGCCGTGGCCTGTGAGGGCGACGAGGCGGGTGGGCGACCCGAGCGCGCGGACGCGGCGTGCGATCTCGAGGCCGTCGAAGCCTGGGAGCGAGAGGTCGACGAGCGCGAGGTCCGGGTGTCCCTCGAGGATCGCGGTGACGGCCGCCGGGCCGTCGGGGGCCTCGGCGATCACGTGCAGGCCCTTCGCCTCGAGCACGAGCCGGAGCATCCACCGCGCGTCGTCGTCGTCCTCGACGATGACGACGCGCGGTGGCGCGGTGGGTAGCTCATCGGTCGCGATCCGTCGGCGCACCCCGGTCACGGGGGTCACGGGGGTCGCGGGCTCGTCGCTCGGCGCGAGCGACGGCGCCGAGGCCCGAGGCGGGTCCGAGCCCCGCCGCTTGTCGAGCGTCGATTCGCTTGGCCTTGATGCGCTCACGCCGCGCATCGGCGTCTGTGGCGCCTGGTGCGTTGGCGTACCGATCCGGGGTGCCGTGTCGGGCCTCCGCGCGCTGCCCGGTGGCGGGGCTTTGCCCGCTGGCGTGTCGCCCGCTTCGCATGCGCGCATGTCGCGTCGCGGCGCCTCGCGTGGTGGCGCCTCGCTCAGCGGCGGCGCCTCGCGTGGTGGCGCCTCGCTCAGCGGCGGCGCCTCGCGTGG
>JAHBWH010000088.1 GCA_019637115.1 Myxococcales bacterium
GGAGTCGGTCGCGGTCGCGGAGTCGGTCGCGGTCGCGGAGTCGGTCGCGGTCGCGGAGTCGGACTCGGTCGTGGGGTTGGACGCGGTCATTGGGTCGGGCGCGGTCACGGGGTCGGGTTCGGCATGGGCAGGGGCAGGGGACTGTTTTCTCTGCTTCACGGGGTCAGCCGCCGGACCTCCGCGGCGACGAAGCGCTCGATCGCCGTCTCGTTGTCGCGGCTGCGGACCACGGCCACCGTCCCGAAGCACTCGCTCACGAACGCGAAGGTGCGGACGCGCGCGAGCGTCACGCCGAAGGCGTTCGTGCGGTGCAGGTCCGTGCGCACGCGCAGCACCTCGAAGGTGCCGAAGGGCGTCTCGAGCGTACCCGCCGCGTCGACGTGGCTCTCGTAGCGCTCGTCGTACGCGGTGATCACGCCGAGCGCCTGCCCGCTGATGGCGACCTCGTCGACCCAGCGGTTGCCCTCGCGCAGCGGGAAACGGAGCGTGCCGACCGCGGGCGTGTTGGTCAGCCGCGTGCGCGTGAGGCTGTCTTCCGGAGAGGCGACCCCCCGGAGCAGCAGCGCGTCGCCCGTGATCTCGAAGATCCCGAGGAGGTCGTCGGTGCTCGTCAGCTCGGTGACGTAGCTCGCGCCTCCGAACTGATCGGCGAACCATCGGTCGCTCGGATCCCGAAGCTCGATGAGCACGTCGCGGTCGCCCTCGAAGGGGCCGACGAGGCTCCAGGCGCGGCGGCCGCCGTCGAGCACCTCGCCCGTGAGGTCCACCATCACCTGCGTCGCGGTCTTGAAGGTGGCGCGGAGCCCTGCGCGGATGGGTACCTCGCTGCGCGTGATCGTCCCGTCGCGGTTGGGTGCGCAGCCGGAGGGACCGGCGTCGAGCTCGGGCGAGGCGTCCGTCGGCGAGGCGTCCGCGGGCCCGCCATCGTCGAAGGAGCCGCCGTCGTCGAAGGAGCCGCCGTCGTCGGAGGAGCCTCCGTCGTCGGCGACGGGGAGACAGCTCCCGTCGCTCCGGCAGACACCGGACGCGCAATCCGCGCCCACCACGCAACGCGCTCCGTTCGCCGCGCAGCCGGTCATCGCGGCGAGCCAGCCCAGCAGGAGCAGCGCGGCCCCGGAGACGCTTCGGCGCGCGACCGTGGGGTCGCCTCGACGCTCGTGGGCGCCCGCGCCCGGCCAGTTCGACTCCCGCATGCCCAAACTCCTCACCCTCGACACCCACTCGACACCCACTCGACACCCAGGACCCCTCCTGGGCGCGCCCGTTCCGCGGTGCAGCACGAAGCGCGCTGCGGTGCGAAAACGAGGTCGATGTCGTCTCCTACGACCACGAGCGGCGTCGGTCAAGCAGATTTGTGCTGCGATGCAGCATAGGTCGCGCTTGCGCGCGCGGGGCGGCCTGCGCTACGCAGCCCCGTGGTCATCGTCAAGAAATACAGCAACCGGCGCCTCTACGACACCGACGAGAGCCGTTACATCACCCTCGAAGAGCTGGCGGAGCGGGTGCGGGGTGGGGTGGACGTCCGGGTCATCGACGCGAAGACCAACGCGGACCTCACGCAGCAGACGCTGACGCAGATCATCCTCGAGAGCCGAGGGGCCGGGAAGCTCTTGCCCGCCCCGCTGCTGACGCAGCTCATCCGGATGGAGGAGGAGGATCTGGCGCAGTTCCTCGGCAACTACCTCGGCTGGGCGCTCGAGCTCTATTTCCAAGCGAAACGTGGCGCTTCGCAGCTCCAGCCCTACGTGCCCTTCGCGGGCGTGCCCTTCCAGGCGACGAACGCGCTCGCGCGCATGCTGGGGAGCTTCGGGCCATGGGCAGGCTTCCCCGGGGCCGCAGCGTACCCGACGCCGACGCCACCACCTCCGCCCGTCGCGGGACGTCCGCGCCCCGTGCCCGAGCCGGAGGAGGACCTCGACGAAGAAGAAGACGAGGGCCCGGACGCCGACCCGGACGTCGACTCGGGGCCTCCGAGCCGCCGAGAGCTCGACGCGCTCCGGGCCCAGCTCGACGCGCTCGAGCGGAGCTTGAAGAAGAAGCGCTGAGACGCCTCGTGATTTTGTGCGTCGCAACATTTCTGGGTTGACAGTGACCCTCGAGGTCCTATCCTCGCGCCGTCGCCGAAGGAAATCGGCTTCGAAAACAAAGAAACGCAGAGGACAGGATGACGACCAACGTCTTTTCGCAGATGCACAATCCCTTCGTGACCCTCTTCGCCGAGGCCTTCCAGAAGAACCTCGAGCAGTGGAACGAGGCGGTCGGCCAGATCGCGAAGCTCGAGACCGAGTCGGTCGAGCGCATGACGGGCGCCGTCGACGAGGTCGCGAAGCTGACGAAGGCGACCCTCAAGGCGAGCCTGCAGATGCAGGGCGAGTGGCGCCGCGTCGCGCTCGAGGCAGCCCGCAGCGCCGGCAGCTTCCGCCCGGCGGGGGTCTGAGCCGCGTCGCTCGTGCTCGGCTTCGTCTCGAGGGTGCCGCCCCTACTACCCGAGCCCGCGATCACGATCCTCGATCTTCGAGGGCTTTGGCTGGATGGGGCGAAGCCCTCGGAGATCGCCAGCGCACGAACCTCTGAGGTCGAGCACGACCGCACCGGTCCCTGAGATGCACCCACCTTCTGCTTCCCCCACGCCGTCGACGACACCCCTCGTCAGCGTGGACGCGAAGGACTCGTGGCATCGGTGGGTCGTGCTCGGCATCAGAGACGTGGTCGCGCGCGGACGTCGACCCGACTCGTGGCGCTGGACATCGGGCTGGACCTCGACGCGCGGTCGCGCGCGGGCGTGGGCCCGACCCAGGCCAGCACCGCTCGTGGGTGGGCTTCGTCGCACCGCGTCCCGCAGTCGCGGTCTCGTCAAATCGCGCAGCTCCGCCGATTCCGCTTCCGGCCTGCTCCGGAGGGACGGGTCGGATGGAAAGCTGATAGCGTCGCGCGCCAGTCGGCCGCAACGCGGAGGAGAAGAAGATGGAGTTGAAGGATCTCAAGGTGATCGTGACCGGCGGGGCCGCCGGCATGGGCGCGCACTTCGCGCGGCGCTGCCACGAGGCGGGCGCGCAGGTCGCGGTCGGCGACGTGAACGAGGCCCTGCTCGCCGAGCTGCCGGAGGGCATCCACCGCCGCAAGCTCGACGTCTCGAGCGAGGCGGAGTGCGAAGCCTTCGTGGCGTGGGCGGCCGAAGCGATGGGCGGCCTGAACGCGCTCATCAACAACGCGGGGATCATCCGCGACGGCCTGCTCGTGAAGAAGCACCGCGAGACGGGCGAGATCACCAAGATGTCCCACGCGCAGCTCACGAGCGTGCTCGACGTGAACCTGGTCGGCGCCACCCTCATGGCGCGTGAGGTCGCCGCCCACATGATGGGGCGCGGCGAGCGCGGCGTGATCGTCAACATCTCGTCGATCGCCCGCCACGGCAGCCGCGGCCAGACCAACTACGTGGCTGCCAAGGCCGCGCTCGCGGCCAACACGGTGACCTGGATGAAGGAGCTCACGCCCTTCGGCATCCGCGTCGGAGCGGTCGCGCCGGGCATGATCGAGACCCCGATGACCCAGGGCATGAACCAGGCCGCCCGAGACCGCCTCGTCGCCTCCATCCCGGTTGGCCGCATCGGGGTGCCGGAGGACATCTGGCGCGCGGTGCAGTTCATCGTCGAGTGCGACTACTTCACGGGCCGCACGATCGACGTGGACGGCGGCAGCGCCATGGGCTGAGTACAGCTTCCTATGAGGGGCTGTCGCCAGGTCGCCAGCCCCTCCCCCACGGGGCATGAAGCCCCGCGGGGCCCCCTCCCACGAGCCTACGCTCGCTTCGCTCGCTGCGCGCCGTCCGGTAGGGCGGCTTGCGAAATCGGCTGAGCTTCTTTTCACCTGGTCGCGAACCTTCCGGTTCGGTGTACTGAGGGCGTTCGGTGGAGCTCGACACCCCCGACGGAAGCGTCGTTCGACCAACATTTCGACGTAATTTCCAAGAGCTAGCCCCGTCCGAGCGCCCCGTCGCTCGCGGGGCGCTCACGTTTGACTCCCCCGAAGCCGAATGCTAGGTCCGCGCGCGCTGACGAGCCGAGGGCTCGCAGCACGGGACCGCCGGACCTAGGCCCAGCGCATCCGGCCCGCGACGACGCGGACGTCCGCAGAGAGGACCCCCGATGAACCTGCTCAGCGCCCTCCTCTCGGAAGGCTCGATCATCGACCTGGATGGCTCCTTCTTCATCCAGCTCGCCATCTTCTGGATCGCCTACTTCATCCTCAAGGCCACCGTCTTCCGCCCGATCCTCGCCGTGCTCGAGGCGCGCGAGGAGACCATCGACGGCGCGAAGCGCGAGGCCAAGGGCGTCGAGAAGGACTCCCGCGACAAGCAGAAGGCCTTCGAGAAGCAGCTCGCCGAAGTCCGCACGCGCGCCAACGAGGAGCGCGAGAAGCTCCGCGCCGAGGCCAAGCACCTCGAGGCGACGCTCCTCGAGAAGGTCCGCACGGACACCCAGAAGGAGCTCGCGGCGGCCGAGGAGACCCTCGCGGCCGAGGCGGCCAAGGCCCGCAAGCACATCGAAACCGAGACCGCGCCCATCGCCCGCGCGATCTCGTCCAAGCTCCTGCAGCGAGAGGTGGCGTGATGTCCCGCACGATCGCACTCGGCCTCCTCACGGCCGCCCTCTTCGCCCCCGCCGCGTCGGCGGTCGCGCAAGAGCACCTCGTCGCGCACGAGGACCACTACGACGTCGATGGCGTTCACCACGACCACGACCACGATCACGACCACGCGCACCACGGGCACGGCCACGTCTCGCTCGGCGCGATCTTCGCGGACGGGAACTTCCTCGCGAGCCTCGTGAGCTTCGGGCTCCTGCTCGCGCTCGCCGTGTTCTTCCTCCGCCGTCCCATCCGCAACGCGCTCGAGAAGCGCAAGGCCGAGCTCGAGTCGGCGGTCGCCGAGGCCAACCGCGTCCGCGAGGAGGCCGAGCAGAAGAAGGCCGAGCTCGAGGCGCGCCTCGCCAAGCTCGACGAGGAGCTCGCCGAGATCCGCACGGAGATCCAGAACGCCGCCGAGGCGGAGCGTGATCGGATCGTGCAGGAGGCCGAGGCGAAGGCCGCCATCGTCCGCAAGGACACCAAGTTCCAGATCGAGCAGCGCATGAAGCAGCTGCGCGAGGATCTGACGCGAGAGGCCGTCGACGCCGCGATCCGCGCGGCCGAGCGGCTGCTCGCCGAGAAGACGACGCCCGCCGACCAGCAGCGACTCGCCGAGGCCTACCTCGAGGAGCTCGTGAAGGTCAGCCAGCCGGAGGTGAGGTCGTGAAGACGTCCGCGATCGGTCGCCGCTACGCGAAGGCGCTCCTCGAGCTCGCCGAGGAGCAGAAGCTCACCCCGAAGGTGCAGACCGAGCTCGAGCACCTGGTCGCCAGCTGGAACGAGAGCAAGGAGCTGCGCGACGTCTTCGAGAACCCCGCCATCACGAGTGACCTGCGCGTGAAGGTGCTCGAGGGGCTCGCGACGCGCATGGGCCTGTCGAAGCCGACCGCGAGCATCGTCCGCTTGCTCGCCGAGCGCCGCCGGATGCGCCACCTGCCGGAGGTCGCCGAGGCGTACTTCGCGCTCGCACAGGCGAGCGCGGGCGCCGTCGTGGCCGAGGTGACGAGCGCGACCGAGCTCGCGAGCGCGTACTACGTGCGCTTGCAGCAGGCGCTCGAGAAGAACCTCGGCAAGAAGGTCACCCTCGTGAAGAAGCAAGACCCCACGCTGCTGGCGGGGGTCGTGACGCGCGTCGGAGACAAGGTCTTCGACGGAAGCCTCAAGTCGAGGCTCGAGCAGCTCGAGGAGACGCTGCTCGCTTGACCGGAGGGCTCGCGTGCGCGAGCCCTCGTACTGTTTCCGCGCCGCGAGGCGCTCCAGCTTTCCCCGTCCGCTTTCCCGTCAGACAGCCCTTCGCCCGCCACTTGGCGGCGCCTACCGACCGCCACCCGGCGGCCACGGAGCAGAACGATGCAGCTTCGCGCCGAAGAGATCTCGAACATCATCAAGCAGCAGATCGCTGGCTACGACAAGACGATCGACGTCAAGGAGACGGGGACCGTCCTCACCGTCGGTGACGGCATCGCGCGCGTCTACGGCCTCGAGAGCGCCATGGCCGGCGAGCTCGTCGAGTTCGCGGGCGGCGTCTTCGGCATGGTCCTCAACCTCGAAGAGGACAACGTCGGCATCGCGGTCTTCGGCAGCGACATCGGCATCAAGGAGGGCGCGAGCGTCAAGCGCACCGGCCGCATCGTCGAGGTGCCCGTCGGCGAGGCCCTCATCGGCCGCGTCGTGAACGCGCTCGGCCAGCCGATCGACGGCAAGGGCCCGATCGACACGAAGCACACGCGCCGCGTCGAGCTGAAGGCGCCCGGCATCATCGGCCGCCAGCCCGTCAAGGAGCCGCTCCAGACGGGCGTCAAGGCCATCGACGCGATGATCCCCATCGGCCGCGGCCAGCGCGAGCTCATCATCGGCGACCGCCAGACCGGCAAGACCGCCGTCGCGATCGACACGATCATCAGCCAGAAGGGGCAGAACATGTACTGCTTCTACGTGGCGATCGGTCAGAAGCAGTCGACGGTCGCGCAGGTCGTCGCGAAGCTGCAGGAGCACGGCGCGATGGAGTACACGACGGTCGTCGTGTCGTCCGCGTCGGAGCCCGCCCCGCTCCAGTTCATCGCCCCCTACACGGGCTGCACGATGGGCGAGTACTTCCGCGACACCGGCCGCCACGCGCTCTGCATCTACGACGACCTCTCGAAGCAGGCCGTCGCCTACCGTCAGCTCTCGCTCCTCCTCCGCCGCCCGCCGGGCCGCGAGGCGTATCCGGGCGACGTCTTCTACCTCCACAGCCGCCTGCTCGAGCGCGCCGCGAAGCTCGCTGAGGAGTGGGTCGTCTGCAAGAAGGACGACGAGCCCAAGCGCGAGGGCGCGCAGATCTTCCTCGGCGAGGAGGCCAAGCACGAGGCCGAAGCCGCCGCGAAGGCGAAGGGTGACGGCTTCGTCGCCAAGAAGATCCCGGACTCGGGCGGCTCGCTGACCGCGCTCCCGATCATCGAGACGCAGGCCGGCGACGTCTCGGCGTACATCCCGACGAACGTGATCTCGATCACCGACGGCCAGATCTTCCTCGAGTCGGACCTCTTCTACTCGGGCGTTCGTCCCGCCATCAACGTCGGCATCTCGGTCTCGCGCGTCGGCGGCAACGCGCAGATCGGCGCGATGAAGGAGGTCGCAGGCACGCTGCGCCTCGAGCTCGCGCAGTTCCGCGCGATGCAGGCCTTCGCGCAGTTCGCGTCCGACCTCGACAAGGCGACGCAGCAGCAGCTCTCGCGCGGTCAGCGCCTCGTCGAGGTGCTCAAGCAGGGGCAGTACAAGCCGGTCGACGTCGCCGAGCAGGTCGCCATCATCTACGCGGCCACGAAGGGCTACGTCGACGAGCTCCCGGCGGAAGACGTCCGCCGCTACGAGAGCGAGCTCATCGCCTTCCTCAAGGCGAACAAGGCCAGCCTGCTGCCCGCGATCCGCGAGCAGAAGACGCTGAAGAAGGGCCTCGGCGACGAGCTGAAGGCGGCCTGCGACGAGTTCGCCAAGACCTTCCAGCCGTCGGCCGCGAAGAAGAAGTGATCGCGCGCCCCTCGGGCCTGCGACGAAAGGTGAACGCTCGATGGCGAACCTGAAGAGCATCCGAAAGCGGATCGGAAGCGTGAAGAACACGCAGAAGATCACCCGCGCGATGAAGCTGGTCGCGGCGGCGCGCCTCCGCCGCGCGCAGCAGAACATCCTCGAGCTGCGCCCCTACGCCCTCAAGACGCTCGACGTCCTCAGCTCGGTCGCCGCCCGCGCGGCGGACGACGAGACGCCGCACCCGCTCCTGCTCGTGCGCGCGCCGAAGCGCGTGATGATGGTGGTGTTGACCTCGGACCGCGGCCTCGCGGGCGCGTTCAACACGAACATCTGCCGCGCGGCCTACCTCCGATGGAAGGAGCTCGAGGCCGAGGGCGCCGAGGTCTGCTTCACCGTCATCGGCCGCAAGGGGCGCGACTACCTGCGCCGCCGGGACGCGGACATTCGCCACGACTTCACGGGCATCTTCGAGAACCTTTCGGTCGAGAAGGCCGGCGAGATCGCGCGCGTCATCATCCACGAGTACGTGGGTGACCAGACGGCGGACGAGGAGCACGCGAAGGAGCCGACCCTCGACGCTTGTTTCCTCGTGTACAACGAGTTCAAGAGCGCGATCAGCCAAGAGGTCGTGGTCGAGCCGCTCCTCCCGATCGTCCCGCGCGATCTGGCCGAGGACGAGATCGGCGACTTCATCTACGAGCCGAACAAGGTCGCGCTTCTCGACAAGCTCCTCCCGATGTATTGCGAGGTCGAGGTCTACCGCGCGCTGCTCGAGAGCGTCGCCTCCGAGCACGGCGCCCGCATGACGGCGATGGACGCCGCGACGGGCAACGCGAGCACGATGATTCAGAAGCTCACGCTCGAGTACAACCGCGCCCGTCAGGCCGCGATTACGACCGAGCTGATGGAGATCATCGGCGGCGCCGAGGCCCTGAAGGGCTGACGCTTCCCCAGCGCGCGAACAGACGCCCGCGTGGTCTTCCACGCGGGCGTCTTCGTTTTCGGTACGAGCCGACCCAGGCAGCAGCGACGACGCGGGCGTCTTCGTTCAGCTGCGCGGCAGCGAGGGTGGCGCCTAGTGCCCCCAACCCGAAGTTCGTTCCGGGCATCCGCGGCCCTCGACGCGGATCTCGCTCGCCGACCTCCTCGAATAGGCTTTGGCCTGTCCTTCGTCGGCGCGGCAAACGACCTCCACGCCGATCATCCACGGCAACCCGGAACGAACTTCGGGTTGGGGGCACTAGGGGCTGTGGTGCTCGGACAGAAGCGTGACTCTGCCGGTGTCCATGTCGTACATGCCCCCGACGATCTGGATCTTCCCATCGGCCTCGAGCTCTCGAAGCACCCGGCTCTCCTCACGAATGCGCTGGAGGTTCCGCAAGACGTTCTGCTCGGCGACCTCGTGCACGAACGCCGCGTTTGCGCTCGTCCGCGTCCCGGGGTGCCCGGGCACTTGCTCGGCCGCTGGCGTGATGGTGCGAAGGAGCGCAGCCAGATTCTCCAGGTCTTCGCCGACGCCGTCGATCGCGCCCTTGATGGCGCCGCAGTGCTCGTGTCCGAGGACGAAGACCAGCTTCGCACCGACCGCGGCGCACGCGAACTCCATGCTGCCGAGGATGTCCACGTTGACGAAGTTGCCAGCGACGCGAGCGACGAAGAGGTCCCCGATGCCGCAATCGAAGACGTCCTCGACCGGGATTCGGGAGTCGAGGCAAGAGAGGATCACGGCCTTGGGCCACTGTCCTTTCGCCGCCTCCCGAATCTGCGCGCGATGATCGCGGTGCGTGACGTCGCCGCCGACGAATCGTTCGTTCCCGTCCAGGAGGATCCGCAAGGCCTCCTCCGACGTCAGGTTCTGTTGTTCGCTCTGACTGAGGACACGGCCACTTCGTTCTCTGGGGTCGGACATGGCGGGAAGAATAGACGAAGAGCGCTCATCGGACGACCCGTCGAGTGGGCGTCGTTCACACGCTCGGCGTGATCGGTCGTGGCCGAGACCGAGACCGACGCGCGAAGCGCGAGCCGCCGCCCATTCACGAGGCCGCATCGGCTATCGTGCCGCTCGTGCAGCTCTACGACGACGTCCGTCGCGGCGCGCTCGACCCAGGGGTCCAGTGGTTGAGCGAGGGGCAGGCGCTCGGCGTCGGGGTGCCCGACGAAGCCTCGGCGGCGGCGCTCGTCGCACACCTGGACCTGCTGCTTGACCCGCGCGATCGCCCTCCTCGCGTCGGCCGTGGTCCGCTCCTCGGTGACGCGCTGCTCCGAAAGATCGCGAGCGGCGCGCGCGTCGACGGCCCCCCCGAGCGGCTCGCGGTCGCCCTCGTCGACGCCACCCTCCTCGCCGCGCTCGCGGGCGACGCCGCGCGGCTCGAGCTCCTCGCCCGCGGCGCGGGCGGCCCCGCGAGCGCGTTCGTCACCGCCTGGCGGGCGTGGCTACACCAGGAGCCTCACGATCCAGAGCCTGTGGTCGCCGCGGCCCGCGCGCTCGGGTTGCCCGGCTTGCTCGCGCACGGCGAGGCGCTCGCGGCGCTGCTCGCGCTCGACGCCGGCGCGCTCGAGGAGGCGCGCGAGCGCGCTCGACGCGCCTCGCGCATCGCGCGCAGCGACGGCGTGCTCGCGTACGAATACGTCGCGAACCTCGCGCTCGCGCGGGTGCGGCGCTTCGAGGGGCGCTGGTACCTCGCGTTCCGGATCCTCGACGCGCTCGCGCGGGTGGCGCCGGCGGCGTGGCGCGGCTTCGTCGGGTGGGAGCTCACCCTCGTCGGCGCGCGCTCGCGCGCCAGCGAGCTCGGGCGCCAGGCCGGCAGGTGGGCGGCCGCGACCGAGGCGCTCTCGTCGGCGCTCGGCGCCGCCGCGGTTGGCGACCGGAGTCGCTGGCGCGACGCCACCGCCGCCGCCGCGCCGTGGCCGGTCCTCGACGCCGAGCGCCGCCACGTCGTCGCGCTGCTCGATCTCGAGGCGACGGCCTCGAGCACCACGCTCGAGGCCTGGCTGCATGGCGCCCAAGCTCCCGCGCCCGAGGGGCTGAGCGGCCTGGTGGGCGCGGCTTCGATCCTCGGAGGAGCCGACGCCGGCCGCGAGCGCGCCGGCGTCGTCGTGTGCACCCGCCCGGGGAGGCGCCCGCGCCGGGTGCTGGTCGACGGGCTCGCGCTGCTCGGCCTGCCGCCGCCCGCGACCTACGACCTCCAGCACGGGAGGGTGCTACGCGGCCTCGTCGCGCTCGCGCTCGCGACCGACGGCCGCCGCACCGACGTCGAGCTCTTCCGCGACGTCTACGGCTTCGCGTTCGTGCCGACCAAGCACGCCGGCGTCCTCCGAACGCTGCTCTACCGGATGCGGCAAGAGCTCGAGGGGCGCGCCGAGATCGGACGCGAAGACGACGAGCTCGTGCTCCGCACCGACGCCCCGCTCGTCATCCCGGATCCGACGTGCACGACGGATCTCCGCGAACAGATCCTCCGCCTCCTCGCCGATCGAGGCGGGCGCGCCTCGGCCCGCGACGTCGCAGAGACGCTCGGCGTCCCCTTGCGGACGGTCCAAGAGGCGCTGGGACAGCTCGTGGGCGACGAGAGCTGCCGCCGCGAGCGCCTCGGACGCGCACACGAATACGCGCTCGAGGACACGACCTTCTTCGCGCCGACCATCACGCGCCTGGGCGCCTGGCGCGCGCGCTGACGCCCACGCCCACGTCGAACGATTCTGTACCTAGTGCCCCCAACCCGAAGTTCGTTCCGGGTATCCGCGGCCCTCGCCGCGGATCTCGGTCGCCGACCTCCTCGAATAGGCTTCAGCCTGTCCTTCGTCGGCGCGGCAAACGACCTCCACGCCGATCATCCACGGCAACCCGGAACAGGCTTCGGGTTGGGGGCATAACACCCCGGAACTGAGGGACTTCTGGTCGCGCACGCGCACGCGCACGCGCCGCACGGGCAAGGGCACGGGCACGGGCGAGGGCACGGGCACGCGCACGGGCACGGGCACGGGCACGGGCACGGGCACGGGCACGGGCACGCGCACGGGCACGTGGACGTGGACGGGCACGCGCGTGTACCGGCAGCGTTGCGGAGGCGCATCCGGGCACGGAACCGAGTCTGGATCCGCGCGGCGTCCGCGCCGACCCGACGGCCTGCCGACCCACCTGCGAAGCGCAGCGCCTCAGCGCGGAGCGGGCAACCCCATCTCCGATTCCGGAAGACCACCGCACCCTCGACACGGAACGTCGCGACCTCGCGCACGTCGGACCCTGCGAGCGCTGTCGTGCGCGCAGCTCACGACGGCGCTCGCCTCCGACCCTACTTTCAATTTTTGGGCGTGATGTCCATCGAACGTCCGACGGCACCGGGCGCGCTTCAGCCTCCGAGGTCCCTCGCGCGAATCCGGGGGCGAAGAGCCGTCATCGGAGCCTCGTGGCATCGGGAGCAACGCAAGTCCCACGACCGCGACGCGCACCGGGAGCCCCGAGGATCGATCGAACGGTTAGGCGGGGGAGGACACGCCCCGACCACACCGTCAAGGCCGATGGGGCTGTCACGAAGTTACAGCCCCATCAGCGCCGCGCCGGTGTGGCGGGGCGTGTCCTCCCCCGCCGTGAGCCGCGCGAAGAAGTGATCAAACCTCCAACGTCCGCATCCGCGTGGCCGACCAGAACGCCCCTCGAACTCCGAGTCCGAGTCCGTGTCCGTGTCCGTGTCCGAGTCCGAGTCCGTGTCCGAGTCCGTGTCCGAGTCCGTGTCCGAGTCCGTGTCCGAGTCCGTGTCCGAGTCCGAGTCCGAGTCCGAGTCCGCAGCGAGCCCACCGAGCCCCGAACACGGCGCCGTGGCTCAGCGCGTGGGCTCCACCCGGAGCGGGCTCGTCGGCAGCTTCGCGTCGCTCGGCCGCACATAGGCCGGCTCCAGCGCGTCGAGGGCGTCGCGATCTCCTCGACGCCACCGGCGAACGGCCTCGCGGCCGATCCACGTGGCGCTTGGAGAGGCGGCGCTGGGAAGGTCGAGCCCGAGCGACGCCGAGGCGACGCAAGGGAACGCGGCGAGCTGCGTGAGCGCGTCCTGCGGGGCGGCGAGGAAGGGCGCGACGCTCACCGCCGCGACATCGACGCCGAGCGCATAGGCCGCCCCATAGACCTCTCCCCGCCCCGCGTCGACGAGGACCCCCAGCGTGGAGCCCTCCGAGCCCCCAGGCGTTCGCGTCGCCGACGCGCCGAGGTCGAGCGAAGCGCGCGCCACCGGGACGAGCGACCCGACCCCGAGGAGCGGACGGCCGAGCGCGAGCGCCATCCCCTTCGCGGTCGCGACGCCGACCCGGGTGCTCGTGAAGCCCCCCGGACCGAGCCCGACCGCCAAGAGCTCGAGCGCACCTCGCGGGACCCCTCCTTCGGCCAGCACCTCGTCCACGAGCCCGAGCACGACCTCTGCGGGCGCGGCCTCGACGGCCCGGGCCGCGAGCACGTCCTCTCCGCGGAGCAGCGCGACGGAGCAGCAGCGGCTCGAGGTGTCGAGGGCGAGGCAGCAGAGCTGGGGTTCGGGCACGGGCTTCCTGTCGCGGCGTCGAGGCGCGGCTTCTCTTGACCACGACCACCGGGAACGCTACTGCCGCCCAGAGGTTTCTGCCAGCCGATGCTCCACCTCCTCGAGCCGACCGATCCACGGTGGGTCGAAGCCGTCGCCGTGGACACGGACGGGCTCCTCACCGACCACGCCCACTGCGAGCTCAAGGCCGCGCAGAGCGCCCTCTCGATCGTCGCGCGCTTCGGCGGCGAGGCCCCGGAGCTGGTCGAGCCCCTCTCGGCCCTCGCGCGCGAAGAGACGCAGCATTTCCGGCAGGTGCACGAGCACATCGAGGCCCGCGGCGGCGCGCTCGGCAAGCCGGCGGTCGACGAGTACGTCCAGCTGCTGCGTAAGGCGGCCCGGGCCGACCACGGCGACGCCCCGGCCCTGCTCGACCGGCTGCTCGTCAGCGCCCTCATCGAGGCCCGCTCCTGCGAGCGCTTCAAGCTGCTCGCCGAGCGGCTGCCCGACCCCAAGCTCGCCGACTTCTACCGCGCGCTCATGATGGCCGAGGCGCGGCACTTCACGCTCTTCGCCGGCCTCGCCGAGGCGCGCTTCGGGGCCGCCGCGCGCGAGCGCCTGAGGCTGCTCGCGACGCGCGAGGCGAGCGTCGCCCACACCCTCCCCCTCGGCCCCACGGTGCACGGATGAGCGACCCGCGCGCCACCCCGCGAGCGAAGCCCTCGGCGAAACCGAACGGCACGCCGGTCGTCGAGGAGACGAGCTGGGATCGCTTCAAGGCGAACGTCCGCACCATCGGCGGCGCCGTCCTCCTCGCCGTCTTCATCCGCATCGTGCTCTTCGAGGCCTTCGAGATCGACGGCCCCTCGATGGAGCCGACGTTGCAACACGGCGACCGCGTGGTGGTCGCCAAGATGCTCTACGGCCTCTTCTTGCCGGGGACCTCCCAGGCCGTGATGACCTGGGGCGGGCCCACCCTCGGCGACGTCGTGATCGTCAAGAGCCCCGCCGACGAGGTCGACATCGTCAAGCGCGTCGTCGGCATCCCAGGCGACGTGATCGAGCTGCGCGGCGGGCTGCTCTTTCGCAACGGCGCGGCGATCCCGCACGAAGAGGTCGGCCCCTGCGTCCGCGACGAACAGAAGGACGAGTCGCCGAGCTGCAAGGTCTACGAGGAAGAGGTCGGCGGGGTCCGCTACCACGTGAGCCAGGACGACTACTACACGGACGACATGCGCCCCGTGACCGTCCCCGAGGGGCACGTCTTCGTCCGCGGAGACCACCGCGACCGCTCGAACGACAGCACGAACCCGATGATTGGGCCCGTCCCCGTGTCGCGGATCAAGGGCAAGGCGCTCTTCATCTACCTGAGCTGCCACGACCCCGCGGGCGGCTTCTTCTGCGGCGACTTCCGTTGGTCGCGCTTCTTCATGCCCGTCCAATAGCCCCGCTCGCGCGCGCCGCGACGGTGACGGACCTGCGCAGGCCGTGACGAGCGCGGGGTCGGGCGCTATAGGCAAAGGCCGTGGCGCGCCGCCGTCCCCTCCTCGACCTGCAACGAGATCGCCTCCGCGACGAGGTCGGCACGCTCGTATCCGAGGCACCGGAGGCCGTCTGCCTGCTCTACCCGAGCCCCTACGCCGTGGGCATGTCGTCCCTCGGGTATCAGACGATCTACCGCACGATCCACGAGCGCGGCCGCGCGGCCCATCGAGCGTTCCTCCCCGACGACGTCGCCGCATGGCGCGACGCCCGGACGCCGCTGCTGACCTACGAGGCCGAGCGCCCCGTCGGCAGCTACCACGTCATCGGCCTCTCGGTCGCGTACGAGCTCGAGCTGGCCGGGGTCATCGACGCGCTCGAGCTCGCCAACGTCCCCCCGCTCGCGGAGGACCGCGACGAGCGCCACCCCTTCATCCTCGCAGGCGGGCCGCTCACCTTCTCGAACCCCCTGCCGCTTGCGCCCTACGTGGACGCCATCCTCATGGGCGAAGCGGACGAGACGGTCCACCAAGCGCTCGACGTGCTCTTCGGCTGCCGCACCCGAGACGAGGCGCTCGCGGCGCTGGCGCGGGAGATCCCGAGCTGCTTCGTGCCCTCGCTGCATGGCGACGAGATGCCGCCCATCGCCCGCGCGGACGACGCGGGGCTGCCCGCGCGCTCGCAGATCATGACGCCGCACACCGAGCTGCGGGACATGTTCCTCATCGAGCCCGAGCGCGGCTGCCACCGGGGCTGCACCTACTGCGTGATGCGCCGCTCGACGAACGGCGGCATGCGGACGGTGGCCGCCGAGCGTCTCCTCTCGCTCGTCCCGCCCGAGGCCAAGCGGGTCGGGCTCGTCGGCGCCGCCACCACCGATCACCCCGAGATCGCGGACATCGTCGAGGCCCTCGCCGACCGCGGCCTCGAGGTCGGGCTCTCGTCACTGCGCGCCGATCGCCTGAACGACCGCTTCGTCGCTGCCCTCGTGCGCGCTGGGCACCGCGCGCTCACGACAGCCTCGGACGGGGCGAGCCAGCGCCTCCGGGACCAGATCCAGCGCCGCGCACGCGGCGACGTGCTCGTCCGCGCCGCCGAGCTCGCGCGCCGCCACGGCATGAAGCGCATGAAGCTCTACATGATGGTCGGGCTGCCCGGAGAGACCGACGAGGACATCGACGAGCTCGTCGCGTTCTCGACCGAGCTCTCGCGCATCATCCCGCTCTCGCTCGGCATCGCGCCCTTCTGCGCCAAGCGGAACACCCCGCTCGACGGCGCCCCCTTCGCGGGCATCCGTGAGGTCGACGAGCGGCTCGCGCGCCTGCGGCGCGGCGTGAAGGGGCGGGTCGACCTGCGCGCGACGAGCGCGCGGTGGGCGTGGGTGGAGTACGTGCTGGCCCAGGGCGGCCGGGCGGAGGGCCGGGCGGTGATGGACGCCGTCCACGCGGGCGGACGCTTCCGCGACTGGAAGCACGCCTTCGACGCGCTCCCGGAGTCCCGCCCTCGGCGCGCCCTCGTCCGCCCCGGCGAGCGGCTCGACCGCGGCCTGATGCAGCGCCGGACCCTGCCGCTGGCCTCGAGCGAGTAGCCGGACGCCGCGAGCCCGTACCGCTCGTGTGTACGGCGAGGCCCGACACTTCGACGGGCTCTCGTGCCTCATGTCGTATAATCTCGCGACGTGGCCGAGAAAGCCCCTGCCGAAGAGGTGTCCGCGAGCGGCGTCGAGTCCCTCGTGGGCCGCACCGTGCAGGGCAAGTACCGCGTGATCGACGTGCTCGGCGCGGGCGGCATGGGTCGCATCTATCGCGCCGAGCAGATGCCGCTCGGGCGCCCGGTCGCCCTGAAGGTGCTCCACCAGGAGCTCGACGAGAAGAAGGACAAGGGCGACTTCCAGAAGCGCTTCCTGCTCGAGGCCGCCACCTGCGCGAAGCTGACGCACCCCAACATCGTCGTCGTCTACGACTACGGCCGCCTCGAGGGCCTCGGTCGCGAGAGCTATTTCATGGCGATGGAGCTCGTCGAGGGCATCACCCTCGGCGACGCGATCATCCAGGATGGTGTCATCGCCCCCGCGCGCGCGATGCGCATCGCCAAGGAGATCGCGCGCGCGCTCCGAGAGGCGCACCGGCAAGGTGCGGTCCACCGCGACCTCAAGCCCTCGAACGTCATGCTCACCCACGGCGGCGAGGGTGAGGGGGTGAAGGTCCTCGACTTCGGCCTCGTCAAGCTCGTGCGGGACGACAGCGAGCACCTCACGCAGGAGGACGTCTTCATCGGCTCGCCGCGATACATGGCGCCCGAGCAGATCCACCGCATGCCGGTCGACGGCCGCGCCGACCTCTACGCGCTCGGCGTCATCCTCTACCAGATGCTCTCCGGTCAGGTGCCCTTCGCGGGGGACAACCCGATCCAGACCCTGATGGGGCACGTCAACGAGCCCGTCCCCCCGCTGCGCGTCCCCGAAGGCGTCGAGCTCCCACCAGGCCTCGAGTCGATCGTGATGCGCTGCCTCGCGAAGGATCCCGACGCGCGCTTCCCGAACGCCGACGCGCTCATCCACGCACTCCAAGATGTCGCCGGCGGGACGCTCGAGACGGGCGAGAGCTCCTACGCGAGCGGCCTGCGCGTCGCGACGCCGCGCGAGGAGCCGACGGTCGCGCGCAGCGTGCGCGCGATGCGAGCGCAGGCCGATCCGCAGGCCGCGTCGGTCGAGGCCACCCCCGCACCGAGCGGCCCGAGCCGCGGCATGAAGATCGCGATCTTCGCGGGCGCCGTCGTCATCGGCGGGGCCGCGAGCTTCTTCGCGCTGCGCCCCGAGCCATCCAACGCCCCTCCCGTCGCCGCGCACGACACGACCCCGAGCCCCCAACCGCCCGCGGACGCAACCTCGCCCGCGGAGCGGCCGGCGGAGCCGCCCCAGGCGCGCACCTTCACGCTCTACGTGGACAGCACGCCGCCCGGCGCAGACCTGCTGCGCGGCGAGCAGCGCGTCGGCACGACGCCGACCCACCTCACGCTCGATTACGACGCCTTGGCCGCCGAGCCTGCGCCCTTTCGCGTCGAGCTCGAGGGCTACGTCCCCTACGAGTGGACGCAATCCGCCGCGACCGACGACGTCCGCGTGAACCCGACGCTGCAACGTCGCCGCGGGCGCCGCCCCCCGGGCGCCACGATGGCGGGCGACGTGAGCCCCCCCTCGGACGTGATGATCAAGACGAGCCGCTGAGCTCCCGCGCCGGGCTCGCTCGTGCTCACGCGAACGGCACCCACACGCCGCGTGACGCCCACCTCGGATTCATGCAGCATCGGCCTCAGCCGATGGCCCGCCACCTCCGGACCCTCCCGCTCGCGCTCGCCCTCACCTGCGCCGCTCGCGTCGTCGCCGCCCAGGACAGCCAGCTCGACCTCGCCGCGGAGGCGGAGGTCCAGTTCGAGCTCGGCGTCGCCGCGCAGCGGGCGAACGACTGCCGCACCGCGCTCTCGCACTACCTCGCCTCGCAGCGCCTCGCGCCGAACCGCAACGTCGCGTTCAACGTCGCGGTCTGCTTCGAGCAGATCCAGCGCTACGCGGAGGCCTTCCGCTACTACGCCGACTACCTCGAGGGCGACGACCTGCCGCCCGCGGAGCGCCGCCCCGCCGAGGAGGCGCTCCGGCGCATCCGCCCCCGCGTCGCGTTGTTGCGCGTCGAGAGCGACCCGCCCGGCGCGACGATCTACGTCGATCGCCGCGACCTCGGCGCCCGCGGGCGCACCCCCCGGACCCTCGCCGTCGAGCCCGGCCGCCGCCGCATCCTGCTGGCGCTCGACGGACACGAGCCCGGCGAGAGCGCCGAGCTCCGCGCCACCGTCGGCGAGGAGCGCAGCGTCTCGGTGCGCCTGACGCCCATCTTCGGCGAGGTGCGGGTCGTCGGCGAGCCGCTCGGCGCGACCGTGCACGACGGCGACCCGGACGCTCCCGCGCTCGGCGCGGTGGGGCGGGCGCTGCAGGCGCCGCCGGGCCGCCGTGTCTTCTACGTCGCGGCGCCGGGGCACCAGACAGGGCGCTACGAGGTCGACGTCGTGCCGCGCGGGAGCACGCGGCTCGAGGTGCGCCTCGCGCGCGAGGCGGGGTCGCTCGTGGTCGACACGGCCGAGCGAGGCGCGCTCGTCGAGATCGACGGCGAGGCCGCCGGGTTCACGCCGGTCGTCGTCGGCGACGTCCCGGCCGGTCGCCACGTCGTGCGCATCACCCAGCCCGGCTTCCGCGCGTACGAGGAGGACGTGGAGGTGCGCGCTCGCCAGCAGCACGTCATCCAGGCGCGCCTGCGCTCCGAGCAGGAGGTGCTCGCGGCCTCGCGACGCGCGGAGTCGGCCGACGACGCGCCGGCGAGCGTCTCGCTCATCCCGCAAGAGGAGCTGCGCGCCTTCGGGTACCAGACCGTCTGGGACGCCGTCGCGGGGCAGCGCGGCATCTACCAGAGCAACGACCGCACCTACGTCTCGCTCGGCCTGCGCGGGTTCTCGCAACCCCAGGACTACGGCAACCGCCTGCTCACGCTCGTCGACGGGCACACGATGAACGACGACCTGCTCGGCAGCGCGTACGTGGGGTACGACTCGCGCGTGGACCTGCTCGACGTGGAGCGGATCGAGCTCGTCCGCGGCGCGGGCTCGGTCCTCTACGGCACCAACGCGTTCTTCGGCGTCATCAACGTCGTGACGCGCGAGCGCGAGTCGACGCTCCCGCCACACGTCTCGCTCGCGACCGACGGCGGCACGGCGCGGCTGCGGGTGGGCGGCGGGCACCGCATCCACCGCGACGCAGGCTATTGGGTGTCGGCCGGCGGCGTCTGGAGCCAAGGCGACGACCTCTACCTCGCGGACGAGGATCGGACGATCCGTGACGCGGACGGCTTCCACGCGCTCAACGCCGCAGCGCGCGGCTGGTACCACGACCTCACGCTGCAGACCCAGTGGAACCGGCGCGATCGCCGCTTCGCCACCGGCGCCTTCGGCAGCATCCCGGGCGACCCACGCGCCGGCGTGACCGACACCCGGGGCTTCGTCGAGCTCCGCTGGGAGCCTACCTTCGGCGAGACGCTCTCGCTCGTCACGCGCGCGTACACGGACCTCTACTTCTTCGACGGGGACTACCCCTACGAAGAGAGCAACGGCGGCCTCCTCCGCGATCGCTGGCGCGGCGTCTGGGTCGGCGGCGAAGCCCGAGGTGTCATCAGCGCCACGGACTGGCTCCGCTTCACGGTCGGCTCCGAGGTCCGCGCGTCGGCGCGCGCGGAGCTCACGAGCCGCTTCGAGCGCGATCGGACGACGGGCGGCCCCGCGACGGGGCCCGTCGTCGACGAGACGCCGCGCCTGCTCGTCGTCGGCGCGTACGCGCTCTCGAACGTCCAGCCGACCCGCTGGCTCACCGTCGATCTCGGGGCGCGCTTCGACTACGTCTCCACGGAGACCCCGAACGTCGATCCCGTGACGGGCGCGCGCGACGACGCGCGCACGACCCAGCAGGCCTTGAGCCCCCGCGGCGCGCTCATCGTCCGGCCGTGGGACGGGGGCACGCTCAAGCTCATCGGCGGCGGCGCGTTCCGCGCGCCGAGCCCCTACGAGCTCCGCTACAACGACGGCGGCCTCGCGCTCGTCTCTCCGGCGCCGGGCGCCCTGGTGCCCGAGCGCATCTGGACTGGCGAGGTCGAGCTCTCTCACCGCATCGACGCGCTCGTCTTCGTCGGCAGCGCCTACTACAACCGCATCGAGAACCTCGTGACGGTCGAGGCCGTCGACGCGACGCCCTCGTCGCCGCTGCGCTACACGAACGTCGACGAGGCCGCGCAGACCCTTGGCGCCGAGCTCGAGGTGCGCCGCGAGCTGCGGCAGGGCTGGATGGTCGCGGGCACCTATGCGTGGCAGCGCACGCGGGTCGGCGACCTCTTCGGCGGTGAGCGACTCCCGAACTCCCCCGAGCACCTCGCCAGCGTGCGGGGGATCATGCCCATCGTCCCCGAGCTCGTCAGCCTCGCGATCCGGCTGCGGGCCGAGAGCCGCCGCCAGGCGCTCGTGCTCGCGACCGACGGCACCCCGCGGCTCGTCGACGGCGACGTTCCGCTGCTGGCCGACGTGGTGGTGAGCGGCGAGATCCGTCGCTGGCACCTCTCCTACGCCATCGGCCTGCGGAACGTCTTCGGCTGGCGCTACGGCTACCCCGCCGGCGAGGAGGTCTCGCTCGCGCTCGTCCCGCAGGCGGGCCGCACGTTCTTCCTGCAGACGACGCTCTCGTACTGACGACCTCGCGCGCTCGCGCAATCACCCGTGGGACGCGGCCGCCCCTCGGCGTGGGAAGACCCGTGGGACGCGGCCGCCCCTCGGCGTGGGAAGACCCGCAGCCGCAGCCCGCGGTGAGCGTGCGGAGGCTCGGCTGCGGCTCTCCCACACCAAGGCTCCGCGGCGAGCGTGCGGAGCAAGGCGAGACGCCCTTCAGACGACGTAGAGCAACACCGCGAGCACGTGCAGCGTGCTGCCCGCGAGCACGAAGAGGTGCCAGATGACGTGGTGATAGGGCAGCCGCTCCCACACGAAGAACACGACGCCGAAGGTGTACGCCAGCCCACCAGCGACGAGCAGCGCGAGCCCGCCCACGGGGAGCGACGCGACGAGCGGCTCGAACGCGACGACGGCGAGCCACCCCATCCCGAGATAGCTCGCGTTCGAAACCCAGCCGTTGTCGCCGAGGGGCGTGTGCTTGAGGAGCACCCCGAGCACGGCGAGCCCCCACACGACGAAGAAGAGCGTCCAGCCCCACGCACCCGGGAGCGTCACGAGCGCGAAGGGCGTGTAGCTGCCCGCGATGAGCAGGTAGATGCAGCAATGGTCGAGTCGCTGCAGGGCGCGCTTGGTGTCGACCCGCTCCGCCGGCACGGCGTGGTAGAGCGTCGACACCGAGTACGTCATCACGAGCGTCGCCCCGAAGACGGCCGCGCTCGTGATCGCGGCCGCGCCGGTCGCGAAGACCACGAGGAGCACCAGCGCGGCGATGGCGAGCAGCGCGCCCACGCCGTGGGTGAACGTATGCGCCCACTCCTCGCGCGCCGAGTATGACGATGCGATCGACACGGCGTGAGGGTGCGCCCCCGCGCCGACGGTGGCGAGGGCCGTGTCCGAAGTATGACCGTCCGAAGTAAGTATGACCGTCCGAAGTATGACCGTCCGAAGTATGACCGTCGGCGTTCGCGCAATTGCTCCGCCCGGCCGCGTTCGGGTTCTCGGAGTCGCCCATGCCGAAGGTCCCGCCAGCCTCGGGGATGACCATCTTCGCGACGTCGATCGTCGCGACGCGCGTCACGTCGCACGCGAGCGCGACCACGTCGACCATCGCCTCCCAGAAGCCGGAGGCCGTCCTCGCCGAGCTCGACGCTCGCCTCGATCTCCTTCCGGAGAAGGGCCCGGGCAACAAGTCCAAACGCGAACGCACGGCCGACGCCCGCCGCTGCCTCGCCAAGCGCCTCGACAAGATCCGATACGGCACTTCGGCGTCGCGACCTCGTCCTCTCCACCGGCATGGTCGAGGGCGCCATCAAGTTCGTCCTCGCCAAGCGATGCGACCATGGCGGCATGCGATGGATGCGAGAGCCCGTTCAGGCCGTCGCTCAGCTTCGGTGCATCGAAGTCAACGGCGACTGGGGCGCCTTCGATGCTTTCGTCCCCGAGCGGCAGCACGCCGCCTCCCTGTTCAACTACGCGCCGGCCAGGATCCAACGCGACGAACCGGTGGAGTTACGAGATGTTGCCTCGCGGACATGAGTCGATCTGCACCTGTGTCGATTGCGGACGCAACGGCTCATGCTAGCCCGATGCCCCATGGGAATGCTCTGTGATGCTCTCGTTGCGCCGAAGGACGCCGCCGAGCGAATCGGCAAGGCGGATGCGCCCGCCGATCAGTTCGATGGCGTGGACCTCAAAGGCCTGACGGCGGACCATTTCTTCGCGCTCCGCGCGGCGACGCTGGGCGACGAGAGCGAGTGGGACGTGGCGTATCAAGGCGGCGAAGACGGGCCGTGGGTCTTCGCCGTGCCGGACGATCTCCTGACGTATCTCTCGGCGCTGGAGTCGTCCGAGCTCGCAGCCGCGGCTCGGTCCTGGCACCAGTGGGATGGTGGCACGTTCGACTTTCACACCACCGAGGATCTCGAGGAGATCCTCGACCGCCTGATCCCGATGGCGCGAGCGGCGAACGAGCGCGGTCACGGACTGTTCCTCTGGATGAGCCTGTAGCAGATCACCCGCGCCTCGCATCGCACGACCCCCTGCCACGATCCAAATGGAAGCGCCGGATTCAGTACCGAATGCCCCCGAAGCCGGTACCCAAAGCCGAGTTCGTCCTCCAGCGGATTCACACGAGCGCTCCTGAGCCCGCGCTCGACCCAGACGCTCGACCCAGACGGCTCGACCCAGACGGCTCGACCCAGACGCTCGACGCAGACACCCAGACGCACGGGGCGGACGAGCTTCGCGGTCTTCGCGCCGGGCGCCGCGCCGAGGAGTTGCACGTCCCCGGCCGAAGCTGGCCGATTCCGCCGAGACGACGAGCGCACCGAAGGCGCGCGGAGTCCAGCCCGCCGCTTGCACGAGAACGCCACCAGCATCTCGTGGCCGCACTGGCGCTCTCGTACTGACGACCACGCGCTCGCGGGGCTCGCGCCCCGTCCAGCTCAGGCCATCAGGTCCGGGAGGGGCTCGCCGACGTTCGAGTCGTCGTAGTCCACCGCGAAGCCGCTGCCCTTCTCGATGGCGCGCGTCTCCCCGAAGCCGCGCCCGGCGACCCGCTCGTACTCGCTCGGGGCGAGCCCCATCGCCTGCATCAGCGTGACGAGCAGGCGGTTGTACTGGACCCCCTCGATGACCGAGCCGTCGTGCTGCCGGAACCGAATCGGTTGATCGTGATCGATGTAGTCGATGTAGCGCCCCGCGCGGACGCGCCCGCCGGCGCGACCGAAGAGCACCGTCGGCATGCTGTAGTTGAGGTGGTTGAAGCTCAGTTCGTTGCCCCAGAGGACGAGCGAGTGGTGTAGGAGCGACTGCCCGTCTCGCTCGCTCACCTCGCCCAGCCGCGTGAGCAAGCGGTGCACCACCGTCTGCGCCACCCACTGGTTCCCGAGCCCGATCCATCGCTGGGCGTTCGCGTCCCACTCGTGCGCCTGGAGGTGCCAGTTGCTCCGCCCGGCCGCGTTCGGGTTCTCGGAGTCGCCCATGCCGAAGGTCCCGCCAGCCTCGGGGATGACCATCTTCGCGACGTCGATCGTCGCGACGCGCGTCACGTCGCACGCGAGCGCGAGCGCGACCACGTCGACCATCGCCTCCCAGAAGCCCGTGATCGCCGGCACGCTGACGTCGAACTCGCCGCCGGTGTCGATCGCACCTGGCGCGCGCGGCTCGCACGCGCCAGGCGTCGCGCCGGGTCCCATCCCGGGCCCCTCGAGCCGCGCCTCGAGCTCGGCGAGGTGCGCGAGGTGCCGCTCGAGCGTCCGTCGGTCCGCGGCGCTCAGGTTGGGCCCACGCGCCGCGCGGCGGTAGTCCTCCATCACGCGATCGACCAGGCGAGACGTGGGTCGAGGCCGCTCGGGCGCGGGCGTCATCCCCGGCGCGGGTGGCGCGAAGCCTTCGAAGAGCACGTCGAAGGCGGTCCGCGGGTTCGTGTACGCCTGCGCCTGCTGCACCGCCCCGAGGCCGACCGCGAGCGGATCGTCGGGGTTCGTCGGCGCGTACGAGCACGTATTGCGGCGGCTGCCCACGTGAAGGACACGGGGCCCGCTTGGTATCGACGGGTAGACCGCGGGCGAGCGCGCCATCACGTGATCGATGGTCGCGTTGATCTGCGCGCCGGGCAGCGCGCCGCCGACGCCGTTCGTGCGCAACCCTAGGTTCCCGAGGAAACCGCCGTGGTTGTGGTTGAGGTTGGGCATGAAGTCGAGCCCGCGGAAGAGCGTCATCTGATCGTAGAAGCGCCCGAACGCCGTGCCGAAGACGTTGGAGAGCGGCGCGTCGGCGAAGTCGGTGAGCGGCGCGGCGTGACCGAAGTACGTCCGGCCGCTCGCGTGGCGCCCCGTCGCCACCCGCAGCGGCTCTCGCAGCGCGACCGTTCCGTCCACCGAGTGGCGCGAGTACCCGGCGGGCGGGTTGCGCGGGTAGAAGTCGTTGACCGGCATGCCGTTGTAGGTCTTGAGCGCCACGAAGCGACGCGGCGGCGCACCGGCTTGGGCCTCCGCCTTCGCGCGCAGCGCGCGTGGCAAGAGCGAGGGAAGGAGCGGGAGCGCGAGCACGGCGCCGCCGAGCCCGGTGAGGAAGAGACGTCGGGTGAAGGGATCGTATCGCATCGCTCAATCCTCGAGCTGTCGCTGGCGGAAGTGGGGGTCGAGCGCGATCGAGCGGAGCGTGTCTCGGAGCGACTGGCCCCCCTCGATCGCTCGGGTCCACGCGCGAATGGTGCAGTGGTCGGCGCCCTCTTCCTGGTGCCGGTACGCGAAGCGGAAGTACTGCCGCGACAAGCAGAAGCTCGACTTCTCGCTCTCCGCGATGCGCTCGTTGAGCTCCACCGCGGTGCCGACCACCGTCGCGTCGTGGCCCTCGACGCGCGGGAAGACGACGGTGTCGACGCTCGCCACACCGAGCGCGTCACCTTCGGTCGTGACGAGGCGCTCTTCCTCGCGGAAGCGGCCGAGTCCGTCGAACGCCTCGAGCGCGTAGCCGAGGGGTGAGAACTGCGCGTGGCAGCTCGCGCACGGCTCGTCGGCGACCTTCGCCTCGAACGCATCTCGCGTGCTCGCGCCGGGCTGCACGGGCGGCGGCGTGAGCGCGTCGGCGGGGAGGTCCGCGGGCGGCGGGACGACCGCGTCGCAGAGGAGCGCCCGCCGGACGAAGACGCCGCGGCGGAACGGATTCGTCGAGCCATCCGGCGAGAAGAGCATCGCCGCCCGCGTGAGCAGGCCGCTGCGCTCCCCCTCGGGCAGCAGCGGGCGCGCGCCCTCCCCGTCCCAAGGCGCGACGCCGTAGATGTCGGCCAGCCTCGGGTCCCGGGCGAAGCTCTCACGGCTCGTGAGCACGTCCCGCCAGGTCGCGCCCTCGTCGTGCAGCGCGTGCACGAAGAGCGCCTCGACCTCGGCGCGCATCTCCTGCACGAGCCCGCTCAGCTCGAGATCGTCGCGGAGCACCTCGAGGCGCGGGCTGGGCTCGAAGTCCCCCCGCGAGAGGTGCATCCACTCGGCGAAGAAGCGCACCAGCGTGGCCTCGGTGCGCGGGTCGGCGAAGAGACGCTCGACCTGGCGCGCGTAGCCATCGGGTGTGTCGAGCGCGCCGCTCTCGGCCGCGTCGAGCAGGGCCTCGTCGGGGGGCGCTCCCCAGAAATGGTAGGAGAGGCGCGACGCGAGCTCGTGCGCGGTGAGCGTCACGACGCCGCCGCGGGCGGAGCCGCGGTTCTCGAATCGATAGACGAAGTCGGGCGCCATCAAGGTCGTGAAGATCACGCCGTGAAGCGCGGCCTCGGGGTCGCCGAGCTCCTCGACCAGCGCGCGCGCATCGGCGAGCTCGTCGGCCTCGGGCGGCCGCCGGAGCGCCCGCGCGAGGAAGGTCGGTACGAAGCGATCCAAGCAAGCGAGGTCGATCGCCGCCTCGCACGCGCCGCCGAGCCGGGCCCGCAGCGCGCCGTCCTCGAGCGCGGCCGCCGCGAGCGCGTCCGCGACGCGGAAGTAGCCGTCGACGTGGCGATCGCTCAGGCGGTGGTCCTGACGCGCGAAGAACGTCTCGTCGGCGGCCGTGTCGGGCGGGAGCGCGTCGAGCACGCTGCCGAGCGCGCCGACCGGCGCGTCCCCGAAGAGCGCACGTAGGCTCGCGACGTACTCGGTGGTCGCGAGTCGGTGCAAGGGGGCCACGCTCGGCGCCGTCCCATCGTCGCATTGAACCGGCGCCGAACGCCCATCTGGCCCGCGCCCCTCGGGGCTCCCGATGGCACCCGAGCATCCGAAGACCCCGAGCACGGCGAAGACGGTCGCGACACGCATCGGCGTCTACGTGCCGCGACGGCGCGAAACCAGCTCACGCCACGACCAAGCTGTCCCCTCACGCCCGGCGATCGCGCATCTCGCCCAACGCGCTGACCAGCTCGCTCGGGCTTCGCCCCGTTCGCTCGGCGAGCCAGCTCGCGGCGTCGCGCACATCCGAGAAGACCTTCACTGGAAACGACGGTCGCACGAGCAACGCCATGCTGGTCATCACCCCACGCATCGTCGCCGCCATGAACCCCTCGCCCTCGCTGACGAAGGCGCAACCCACGGCCCCCGAGAGCTTGGTGCCCAGCTCGGTCAGGATCTGACGTGCCTCCCCCTCTGGCGGACGCGCCCCGTGCTCGACCACGATGAGCAAGCCGCGGGGCTCGTCCGTAGGAAGGCGCCGCGCGGCGTCTCGCGCGACGCGCGCGGCCTCGAGGGGCACGTCCCTGCGCCACAGCTGAAGCTGCACGGCCCCAGTACGACCAAGACAGTGGGAGTCGCTCGCCCCGTCGATGTGCAGCGTGGACACGACGCGGAAGCTAGCACCCTCGACGCAAACTTCGACCCGGGCCGAAGTTTGCGTCGAGGGTGCTAGCTCGGGTGGTGCCCGGCACGAGCGAGAGGCTCGAACGCGAGCAGTTCAACCGACGAAGACGCGGGCGTTGCGGAAGAGGCGCATCCACGGCGCGTCCTCGCCCCAGCCGCCGCCGGCGCTGAAGCCGGCGAGGCCGGGCAGGCCTGGGCGCCAGCTGTACTGCACGCTCCGGAAGACCCGCTCGGGGTGCGGCATCAGGATGGTCGCGCGGCCGTCCTCGCTCGTGAGCGCGGTGATGCCGCGAGGCGAGCCGTTCGGGTTCGCGGGGTAGCGTTCGGTCGGTTCGCCCATCGCCTCGACGTAGCGCGCCGCGACGAGCCCGCTCGCGTCGAGCGCTTCGAGCTCGCTCGTCAGCACGCGACCTTCGCCGTGCGCGACGGCGACGGGCAGGACGGAGCCCTCCATGCCGCGGAAGAGCACCGAGGGGCTCGGCTCGACCTTCACCATCACGAGTCGCGCCTCGAAGCGCTCCGAGCGGTTGTGGACGAAGCGCGGCCAACGCGCGGCCCCCGGCACGAGCTCGCGCAGGTTCGACATCATCTGGCAGCCGTTGCAGACGCCGAGCGAGAAGGTGTCGGGCCGCGCGAAGAAGCGCTCGAAACCCGCACGAACGCCCGCGTGGAAGCGCGCGCTCTTCGCCCAGCCGCCGCCCGCTCCGAGCACGTCGCCGTACGAGAACCCACCGCACGCGGCGAGGCCGTGGAAGCCGTCGAGCGCGACGCGGCCCTCGAAGAGGTCGCTCATGTGCACGTCGACGCACTCGAAGCCGGCGCGATCGAACGCGGCGGCCATCTCGACCTGTCCGTTGACGCCCTGCTCGCGAAGGATGGCGACGCGCGGGCGCGCTCCCTTCGCCACGAAGGGCGCCGCGACGTCTTCGCTCGGATCGAAGGTCGGTCGCGCCACCAGCCCGGGCTCGCTCGGGTCGACCCGCCGCGCGTGCTCTTCGTCCGCGCAGGTCTCGTCGTCGCGCAGGCGCTGCATGCGCCACGTGGTCTCCGACCACACGCCGCGGAGCGCGCTGCGAGCCTCGGAGAGCACGGCCGCGCCCGCGCGCGTGACGCGCACCTCGTCGCCCTCGAGAGGCCGACCGAGCTCGTGCACACAAGCGCCGAGCCCCTCGGCGTCGAAGGCCGCGCGCACGCGCGCGACGTCCTCCGCCCGCACCTGCACCACGGCGCCGAGCTCCTCGGAGAAGAGGATCGCGTTCGTCGACGCGGCGGCGCCCGCCAGCGTGGCCGCGTAAGCGTCGAGGTCGATCGCGAGCCCCGTACCGCCCGCGAAGGCCATCTCGAGCAAGGTGACGACCAGGCCCCCGTCGCTCCGGTCGTGGTACGCGAGCAGCGCCCCGTCGCTGGAGAGCCGCTGCACGGCCGCGAAGAAGCCGCGCAGGCGCGCCGGCTCGTCGAGGTCGGGCGCGCGCTCCCCGATGGTGGCGTGCACCTGCGCGAGCGCGCTGCCCCCGAGGCGGTTCTTCCCGGCGCCGAGGTCGATCAGCAGAAGGCGCGTGTCCCCAGCGTCTCGGCGCAGCTCCGGCGTGAGCGCGCGGCGCACGTCCTCGACTGGCGCGAACGCGCTCACGATGAGCGAGACCGGCGCGATGACGGCCTTCTTCGCCCCCTCGTCCTCCCACACCGTCCGCATGGACATCGAGTCCTTGCCGACCGGGATCGCCACCCCGAGGGCCGGGCAGAGCTCCGCGCCCACCGCGCGCACCGCCTCGTAGAGCCGCGCGTCCTCGCCAGGGTGACCCGCCGCGGCCATCCAGTTCGCGCTGAGGCGCACCTTCGAGAGCGACGCGACGGGGGCCGCCGCGAGGTTCGTGATCGCCTCGGCGACCGCCATCCGCGCGCTGGCCGCCGCGTCGAGGCACGCCAGCGGGGCGCGCTCGCCCATCGCCATCGCCTCACCCGCGTAGGTGTCGAAGGTGGCGGCGGTCACCGCGCAGTCGGCCACTGGCACCTGCCACGGTCCGACCATGGGATCGCGCGCGACGAGACCCGTGATGGTCCGGTCGCCGATCGTGACGAGGAAGGTCTTGTCCGCGACGGTCGGGAGCCGGAGGACCCGCCGGAGCGCCTCGGCGGTGTCGAGCGCGTCGACGTCGAAGCGCTCGCCGGGCAGCGGCGCGGACGCGCTCTCCCGGCGCATTCGCGGCGCTTTGCCGAGGATCACCTCGAGCGGGACGTCGATGGGCGCGTCGCCGAAGTGTCGATCGCCGACGACGAGCCGCCGCTCCGCGGTCGCCTCGCCGAGCACCGCGTAGACGGCGCGCTCCCGCGCACAGATCGCCTCGAAGAGCGGGAGCTTCCCCTTCGCGATCGCCAGCACGTAGCGCTCTTGCGCCTCGTTGCACCAGATCTCGAGCGGCGACATGCCGGGCTCGTCGCTCGGGATGTCACGCAGCTCGAAGCGCGCGCCTCGCGCGCTGTCGTTCACGAGCTCGGGGAGCGCGTTCGAGAGCCCGCCGGCGCCCACGTCGTGGATCGAGAGGATCGGGCTCTCGGCGCCGAGCGCCCAGCAGCGGTCGATGACCTCCTGGCAGCGCCGCTGCATCTCGGGGTTGTCTCGCTGCACCGACGCGAAGTCGAGGTCCTCGCTCGACGCGCCCGCGGCCACCGACGACGCCGCGCCGCCGCCGAGCCCGATGAGCATCGCCGGGCCGCCGAGCACGACGATGGCCGCGCCGGCCGGGATCTCGCCCTTCAGCACGTGCTCGGGCCGCACGTTGCCGAGCCCGCCCGCGATCATGATCGGCTTGTGGTAGCCGCGGACCTCGCGCCCGTCCGCCGTCGGCACCGGCAGCTCGAAGGTCCGGAAGTAGCCGCAGAGCGCGGGTCGTCCGAACTCGTTGTTGAAGGCCGCGCCGCCGAGGGGCCCCTCGAGCATGATCTGCAGCGGCGACGCGATGCGCGAGGGCCGCCCGAGGTCCGCGTCCGGCGCGCCCTCCTCCCACGGCTGAACAGCCCCCGGGATGCGCAGGTTCGAGACGCTGAAGCCGACGAGCCCGGCCTTCGGCTTGGCCCCGCGGCCCGTCGCGCCCTCGTCGCGGATCTCGCCGCCGCTGCCAGTCGCGGCGCCCGGAAAGGGAGAGATGGCGGTCGGGTGGTTGTGCGTCTCGACCTTGATGAGCACGTGCACGGGCTCTTCGTGCGCGGCGTAGACGCCGGTCTCCGGGTCGGGGAAGAAGCGCCCCGCGACGCTGCCCTCGAAGACGGCGGCGTTGTCGGAGTAGGCGCTGAGCACGCCGTCCGGCGAGGCCTTGGTGCTCTCGCGGATCATCGCGAAGAGCGACGCGGGCTTCTCCTCGCCGTCGATGACCATCTCGGCGTTGAAGATCTTGTGGCGGCAATGCTCGCTGTTGGCCTGCGCGAACATCATCAGCTCGACGTCCGTCGGGTCGCGGCCCAGCTCGTGGAAGGACCGCACGAGGTAGTCGATCTCGTCGGGCGCGAGCGCGAGCCCCATCGTGGCGTTCGCGGCCTCGAGGGCCGCGCGCCCCGCCTCGAAGCCGCGCTCCGCGAAGAGGGGGATGGTCGCCTTGGGACGCGGCTCGTGCCGCTCGAAGAGGCGCGCGGCGTCTTCCTCGCGCTCGAGCACGCTCTCGGTCATCCGGTCGTGGACCCGCGCCAAGAGGGCCGCGTCGGGGGCGGCGCCCACGAAGGTCCACCGCACGCCGCGCTCCACGCGCCGGATCCCTTCGAGCCCGCAGCGCCGGGCGATCTCCGTGGCCTTGGTAGACCAGGGGGAGATCGTCCCAAGCCGCGGGACGACCCAGCGACGCTCCCCGGCGGGCTCGGGGGCGCCCTCGACGCCGTACTCGAGCAGCGCCTCGAGCACGCGACGCTCATCTCCGAGGAGCGCCTGGTCCCCGTGGTCGACGAAGTGGACGAAGCGCGCGTGGACGGCGGCGATCGAGGGGGCGTGAGCGCGGAGGCGCTCGAGGACGGTCGCGGCGCGAGCGGCCGAGAGCGCGGGGCATCCGGGGAGGACGAGCATGGCCCGGCGCTCCTACCACGAGCCGGGCAGTGAAGCAGTGCGAGCCCCCACCTGCCGCTCGCGCCATCGCTTTGGTTGATTCCATCTCGACGGCGGTGCACTAGTGCCCCCAACCCGAAGTTCGTTCCGGAGTCCCGCGCGAAACCGACGATCGCTAACCACCCGAAACGACGGTTTTTTTGCGAGGGTCGCGCGGGCTTCTGGAACGCTCTCAGCACGATCTCAGCACCGAGCGCACCCCCAGCATCGTTGCCCGCCAGCAACGGCCTGCGGAGGCAGGGGATCAGCGGGGCGGGCTCGCGAAGAAGCGACCCAAGGCGGCTCACATCGAGCTTGGTGATGGCGCGTCAACGCCCTCTTTCGACCGGTACCCGGCACCGATTGCTTTTTGTGCGTGGGCGCATCTGGGCGGGGAGGTGGATTGCGGGGGACCGGCGCGGACGGTGAGCTCCGCTCATTGCAGGTTCCTGTCAAGATCAAGAACCGCGCGCTTACCCCTCAAAGCGGGTGGGGTCGCGCTCCCCCATCTGGCGGCCGCCAGGGATTGGCGGCGGATCCGCCGCCAATCCGCCAGGGTCATCGCGTCCAAGTGGCCGAGATCATTTGAGCGCGATCCCTGGAACGGAAGTTGATTCGGCCGAGGGCGTGGAGCCCCGGCTCGTCACACCTGGTGCGATGGTCGCGCTCACGCGGCGCGCGACGCTTCGCCATGCGTTCCTCGCGCCGTGGGATCCGGCCGTCGGGGAGAGCTGGCTCTACTCGCTCGCGTGGGCGCAGCAGAGAACGGGACTCGCGATCCACCAGACCGCGCTCGTCGCCAACCACCACCACACCACCGCCACCCCGACCGACCGCGAGCTCGCCGAGGCCACGCGCAGCGCGCACCGCGACATGTCGTTCGCCGTCAACGAGCTGCTCCTCCGCCACCGCCGCCTCATCGCGCGCGCCGTCTTCGATCCACGCCAGACGAACTGGACCACGTGCGTCGACGTCGAGGCCGAGATCAAGCGT
>JAHBWH010000089.1 GCA_019637115.1 Myxococcales bacterium
GTCATCCGCGACGCAAAGATCACCTGACCGGGCACGACGCGCTGGGCTCTGCTCATGCGCGTCGTGGTGAGCAACCGACGTGCCGGCGAGCGCGGCGCGAATCCATTGATGAATCGAGCACGAATTCGCCCCTCTGGCGGCGGATTGGCGGCGGAGGGGGTGGCGGCCGCCAGGTGCCCTGCTGTGGTTCTGCCCCCCAAGAGGGGGCTCGCGCGCGGCGGAGCTGAGCGGGCGAGGAGGGTGCGGGGTGAGCGGGGGAGGGCAAGCGCGCGGAGAGTGACGCGCGGCGGGTGAGCGGCAGGCATCCGGTGATCACAGCGCGCTGTCTTTTTTTCTCGACGACGCGCAACTCGCGAGCGCGGCGGTCGAGGAGGGCGCCCGAGAGGACACCTCCCATGCAAACGACACCCCGAATCCAGCTCGCGGCGCTCTGCGCCTCCCTCCTCCTCACCGCTTGTCCGAGCGACCCCGTCTGCCCACCTGGCACGGTGCTCGACACCAGCGGCCGTTGCGTCGACGTCGACGACGTCCCGGACGGCGGCGTCCCGCGCCCGGACGCGATGATCCCAGACACGCCCGACGGCGACACGCCCGACCCGGACGCCGACACCGAGTGCGAGCCCACGGGCGAAGAGATCTGCAACGGCCTCGACGACGACTGCGACGGCCTCATCGACGAGGACCTGAGCCGCACCTGCGGCGAGACGAGCGTCGGCGCCTGCACGATGGGCACCGAGACCTGCGAGGACGGCGAGTGGGTCGGCTGCGACGCCGTCCTCCCGAGCGAGGAAATCTGCGACCCTCGCGGCATCGACGAGAACTGCGATGGCACGGTCGACGAGGGTTGCCCGTGCGTCTCGGGCGAGACCCAGACCTGCGGGACCGACGTCGGCGCCTGTCGAACCGGGACCCAGACCTGCACCGACGGCACCTGGGGCTCGTGCACCGGTGGCGTCCTTCCCCGCGCAGAGACCTGCAACGGCCAGGATGACGACTGCGATGGCATGGTCGACGAGGACACGAGCGGCGCCAGCTGCGGATCGAACATCGGCCGCTGCCGCCAGGGCACCGAGGTCTGCGAGGCTGGCACCCTCCGTTGCCAGGGCGCGATCGAGCCCCGTCCCGAGATGTGCAACGGCATGGACGACAACTGCAACGGCCAGATCGACGACGGCCTGATGGCCGGCTGCTGGCAAGACAACGACGGAGACGGCTACGCGCCGGCCTCCGCGCTCGCGATGGGCATCTGCCTCCCGGCGACGGGGATGTGCCCGCCGATGTTCACCGCCCGACAGCCGAACACCCGCGCCAACCAAGACTGCGACGACACCGACGCCTCCGTGAACCCCGGCGCGACCGAGGTCTGCGACGGTCGCGACAACAACTGCTCGGGGACCGTCGACGATCTCCCGCCCGGCTGCTGGGTCGACAACGACGGCGACTCCTACCCGCCGAACGGCGCCGCCGCCACGTGCCGTCCCGCCGCCGGCTGCCCCGTCGGCTACACGACCCGCGCCCCCTCGATGGCGACGTGGGATTGCAACGACAACGACCCCGCGATCAACCCCGGCGCCGCCGAAGTCTGCGACGGCCGCGACAACAACTGCTCGGGCAACCGGGACGACGCCCCCTCCTTCCAATGTGTCCTCGCGACCCCGGTCAGCTGCACGACGACCTGTGGCACGACGGGAAGCGCGACCTGCAACGCGATGTGCGCCGTGCCCACGGGCAACGCATGCACCCCACCCGCGGAGACGTGCAACGGCGTCGACGACGACTGCGATGGCCACATTGACGAGGGCGTCACGAGCTGGCGCGCGCGCGCGACCACGGGCCTGACCGGCAGCCGAGGCCGACTGATCTCGTTCGGCGATCGGCACGTGTACATCACGACTGGCTCGTCGCGTCTTCAGGCTCGCGTGCTGGGTCCGGACGTCACGGCAGCCGTGAGCAGCAGTGTGCTGACGATCCCCGACTCCACCACCAATGATAGCTTCGACGCCAAGCGATACGACAGCTCGTCCTTCATCGTCGCGTGGGGAGCACGCACTGGCACGACCTACACGGTGTACGTGCAGCGGTTCTCGCTCAGCGGGTCGAGCATCACCGCGGGTCCGCGGGCTACGGTGGCCGCGCACTCGGGCACGAGCGCCACCGCGAGCGCGACCCACGGGTTCCAGGGGATCTCCGTAGCGGTCGCGGCAAGCTCGATCTACGTCGCCTACCCGAGCTCCCTTGGCGTCGAGACCCCGCTCTCCGTGCGACGCTACACGACGAGCGCGACCAGTCTCTCGGCCCAAGCGAACACCGCCACGGGGTACACCTACGCCCGCGCGGTCTCGTCCGACGCCATCGGCACGACCCCCGTCTTTGCCTACCGCCGAGCGGACCGCACCGTCTGCAAGTTCACGCTCTCCGGGACCACCGTTCAGAACCACGAGTGCGGCCTCCCCGAGACCGAGAGCGTCGAGCTCGTGTCCGGCGGCGACATGGCGATCCTGCTCACCGGCGGGAACAGCTCGCTCTCAGGCTCGTTCGTGCACTCCGACGGCCGATTCCGCCGCAACCCGACCATCGGCGGAACGACCGGGGCGATCACCCGGCAAGGCCTCGGCTTGGTGGCCTACGAGGGACCGCTCGTCCCTCGCTTCGCCGCGTCTCGAACGTCCACCGGGTGGGACATCGTGCGGGCTCACGGAGGCTCCCTCCTGGCGCTACACGTCACCGTGCCGTCGGCGCTGACCATCCGCTTGTCCTCGGAGCAACGCTTCGATGCCGCGGTAGGCACGACGGTGAGCGCAGGCCGAGCATCGACGGGTCCCCTGATCGTCCTCTCGGGCACGAACCCCACGACAGCGCATCAGATCCGTACGCTCGGCTGCTTGTAGGGTTCCACCCGGTCGAGGTGGCGCCGCACCGACGCCACCTCGACTCGCCTCGACCCCCGGCCGCTGAAGATTCAGCGCCCATCGCCCCGCGGCCCGCTGAACCTTCAGCGGGCCGCGCGCGTTCGCGCGACAGGATATCGAACGTCCGCATGCCCCCCGATCCACCCCGCCTCCCCCCTCGTACGGTAGGCATGCACGCCCCGGCCACGTTATGCTCCTCCACCATGGGGCAGAGGGACGAGCCGAGCGGGTCGCCCGAGGCGAACGACGCGCGGGACGCGCGGTGGGTCGAGGCGATCGCGACCGGTGATCGCCGCGCGCTCGGCGACCTCTACGACGCGCACGCGGGGCTGCTCATGAGCGTCGCGCTGCAGCTCCTCCCGAACCGCGCCGAGGCCGAGGACCTGCTCCACGACGTCTTCCTCGAGGTCTGGCGGCAGGCGCACACCTACGACCCCGAGCGCGCGAGCGTGCGCCGCTGGCTGCTGGTGCGGCTGCGTTCGCGGGTGCTCGACCGGCTGAAGTCCCACGCCTGGTCCCGCCGCCGTCCGCTCGAGCAGGATGACCGCCGCGCCGACGGCGATCTCGCGGCCGCCTTCGACGCTGGCCGCGTGAGCGCGCTCATCGAGGCGCTGAGCGAGGAGCAACGCGCCGTCGTCGTCGCGAGCTACTTCGAGGGGCAGTCGTCGAGCGAGATCGCGACCTCGCTCGGCATCCCGCTCGGCACGGTGAAGTCGCGCATGGCGGCGGCGATGCAGAAGCTGCGGGATCTGCTGGAGGGGACATGAGCGGGGACGACCTCTTCGACGACGCCGTCGCGCGCGCGATGCTGGGCTGGCCGGGCGACCAACGCCCTGCCGTCGACCCCGCCGTCCGCGCGCGGCTGCTCGAGTCCTCGCACCGCGAGCACCGCTTCCCGGACCTCGTCTCGCTCATCGCGCGCGACGCCGATCTGCCCGCCGTCTGCGCCGCCGACCTGCTCTGCGCGGTCGACGATCCTTCCCGCTGGTCGCCTGGCCCCGCCCCCGGCGTCACGCTGCTGCACTTCGACGGAGGTCCCAAGACCGCCGACGCCATCACCGGCTTCGTCCGCGTCGAGCCAGGCCACTTCTTCCCCGAGCACGACCACGCCGGCGTGGAGATCGGCGTGGTCTTGCAGGGCGCGCTGCGCGACACCGCGACGGGCGCGGTGCACGAGCGCGGCGCCCGAGTGGTCACCCACCCTGGCACCGCCCACGCGCTCGAGGTCGTCTCGCGTGCCCCCGCGATCTACCTCGCCATCGCGCACGTCGGCGTCATCGTCGGCGGCCAGCTGATCGGCCCCGACGACGCCCGCTTCTGAGAGCACCACCTCGTGGGTCCGCCCCCGACCGCGTCGCCTGAGAAGCCCCGTCGCAGGGGTCGCCCATCGGATCCCACCGGACCAGAGAAGCGGTCACACGAATGCAGCTCGCAGGCGCGCCTAGCAGCCCGTTGAAGAACCTAGTTAGTTCTTCAACGGAGCCGCGTGTTTTGGGGGAGGCTCCGGTGGGCTTTGCCCACTGGAGGGGGTCTTTTCGAGAGACCCCAGAAAGAAGAGGCGGTCCGTTGAGGGACTCGAAGAGTTCTTCAACGGGCTGCTAGGCAGCGGCGTCTCACTCGGTGCTCTCGGGCAACCGATTCGGGAGGCAGACCCGAAGCTCGCGACGTTCCACGAAGATGTCTGCGCACTGGCTCGAGGGGAAACAGTCCGCCGCTGAGTCACAGGTCTGGTAACAGTAGCCGTCTGCGTCTCCATCCCACCGCACGCACACGCCCTGGGGGCACCCCTCATCGCTGAAGCAATGTCTCGAGCAGAACTGCCCATGGGTAGGAGGCTCGACGTCGACCCGCACGGCGATGCATCGGTGGCAGACCTCCTCGCCGCATGGACAAAGCCAATCCGACTCACAGAAGGCATAGAGAGGACCGCCGAGGAAGCTGGGCTCGCACGCGACGAGAGAGCAGAGGGCCGCGACCCGAATCAGCCTCTTCATGAGCTCGATCACCCCCATGCGCCCGACCCGAAGTCCGCTGCGCCGACCAAGGACAGGCCGAGCTCCACGCAGGCGTTGGACGAGCCGAAGCCGATTCGAGGAGGTCGGCGAGCGAGACCCGCGGCGAGGGTCGCGGAGACCCGGAGCGAGCTTCGGGCTGGGGGCACCGCCGCCCGACGCGGTGGATCGCCGGTCAGACCTTTCCATGCGCGCACACGCTGCCCGTCGCCCACGCGACAATCAAGCGAACGACACCTCACGCCGAGAGTTCTCTCTCCATACCCCCGATGGGGGGTAGCCAGATCGCGGATTTCATCGAACAAGAGAGAGCATGATCCGTCGGTCATGCCACGTGGTCGGGTTGGGGGTAGCCTGCTTGGTGTCGCTCTCCGCCGCCGCGACGGGCGCGCACGCGCAACGCTACAGCAGCGCACCATCCTCGAGCTCTACGTCTGGGAGCGCGTCGCCCGTGTCCGGAAGCTCGTCGAGCTCGTCGAGCTCATCCAGCTCGAGCTCATCCAGCTCGAGCGACTCCGGCTCGTCGTGGTACTCGGACGACTCGAGCGGCTACAGCAACCGCTCCGGCGCCGGGCCACGCGAGCCCTTCCGGCCCTACTACAACGAGCCGACCGGCCGGTTCAGGGAGGCGCGCACCCGCTGCGCGCGTATGTGCCTCGTCCCCGAGCTTCGCGACGGCACGCCGACGGGGTGGTTGGTCAAGCCGGCCGCCGGCACCCGCTGCACGACCACCTACTGCGTCGTCCCCGAGCTCAGGTACATCGGCGAGCGAAATTTCGGCTTGGGCGTCGCCCACTTCGTCCACGGCGAGCGCTGGCCCACCGTGCCCACCCCCTTCGAGGACCGCAGAGGCACGACGAGCTCCATCGAAGAGCTGACCGGCGGCGGTCACGGTTTTCGCTTGTGGCTCGTCTGGTCGCGCCTGCGGCTCGGGGTGCACGTCAGCGCGGGGCGGGCTCGCGCGAGCGGTCCGTTGACGGTCGCGGGCGGCTCTTTCGAAGAAGGCTCGTCCCTCCGCCGGAGAGTCAAGACGCTCACGAACACCTACTTCTTGGCCTACGCCCTCCAGCTCAGCCCCCACTTCCAGGTCTGGCTCGGCGGCTTCGCCGGCTTCGCCGAGGCGACCGCCGCAATTCATTGGAACGGCACGGTCTACGCGCGAGCCACCCGCCGGGTCGCGATGGCGGGCCCAGAGCTCGTCTTCCGGGTGCTGGGCCGCAAGCCAGTGGGGCTGCTCGGGTTCGTCTCGTCGGACCTCCTGCACCGAGGGATGGTGACCTTCGGCCTGGGGATCTCGTTCGAGTTTCCCAGGCCGCCAGGACGAGCCCTCTGGTTCTGACCTGGCCGGCCGGGCAGACCTCGTCGGCCAAGTTGCGGCTGGTTCGACGTGCCAAGCCCCGGGGCCGGGGGCCGCTGGTTCTACCTCGTCGGCCGAGAACGGGTGCGGGTCGTTTTTCGAGCAACTCGCCGGCGGTTGGGCCGAGACCAGGGCACTTCACCGAGGAGAGCCCGATGCCGGATGATCGCAACGCCCCCACCCGCCCCGAGAGCCCCGAGAGCCCCGAGAGCCCCGAGAGCCCCGAGAGCCCCGAAGCACCCAGCGACCAGCCCACCAGCGGCTCGGCTGGAGCGGGAGGAGAATCCTCGAGCACAGAGTCCCCCGACACCTCGAGCGGCGAGAGCGCAAGCGACCGTGCTCGTAGTTCGTCAGCTTCGGCGACCGCGGCCGCTCGACGTACGGACGAGGAGATCCGGAGTGACCTGCACGGGTCGACGACGAAAGGGCTTGGCTACGTAGGAGGCGCGGGCGAGAGCACCGGGAAGGCGATCCAGGCGCTGGGGAAGTTCTTCGACGACGAGCAGAAGGAGAAGGTCGAGAAGGCGGGCAAGGTCGTGGAGAGCGCCGGCAAAGCGTTCTCTGCCGCGTCCGCAGCCACGAAGGCCTACCAAGAAGGCGACAAGCTCAAGGGTGCGCACTCCCTGACCAAAGCCGCGGAGGCCACGGCGGTCGAACACTTCGGCGTCGGAGGCGCCATCCTGAAGAAGAGAGACGCCCTGGGGACGGAGGAGAAGCCAAGCGGCTTCGCGAACGCTCACGCTGCAGGGAGCGCGGGCTTCGCCGTCGCTGCTCCGCTCTTCGGTGCCGTCATCCAGAGCGTCCAGAGCGGCAAGAGTTTCGCGAAGGCGCGAAAGGCCCGCCGTGAGCGGCGAGAGCGCGAGCAACCCGAAGAGCAAACGCGCCAGCCCGAGTCCGAGCCGCTCCGCGCCGAGTTCGAGCTCGAGGTGCGGTCGAGCGGCGAGGATCTCCCGAACTTCGTGGTCAGCACCTTCGAGCTGACCGAGGGGTTGGACACCACCTACGAGGCGACCATTCGCGTCCTGATCCCCGCGCCTCCGTCCGACGACCCGTCCGAGCGTGACACGTCGACGGTGGCGGTCGCCGCGTCTCAGATCCTCGGGCGATCGGCGAAGCTCACGATGCGCCGTGACGAGCTCGAGCGGAACGTGCACGGCATCATCCGCGGCGTCCGGCACGGCACGAAGACGGCGGAGCACTTCGAGCTCGTCGTCACCTTGGTGCCCGCGATGGCGTTGTTGCAGTACCGCAAGAACCGCCGGATCTTCCAGGGGCAGACGATCCCCGAGGTCGTCGGGCAAGTGCTGAAGCCTCACCTCGGACGCTTCGGCCGCACCATCGACTATCGGCTGGAGGAGACCTACCCCCGCCACGAGACCATCACGCAGTTCGACGAGACGGACCTCGCCTTCGTCGAGCGGCTCTTGATCGAAGCGGGCATCGCCTATTCGTTCGTCGAGAACCCCGAGACCGACGCCGAGGACGTCGTCCTGAGCGACCGCAACGAGGCCTTCCCGGCCGCCAAGAAGCTCCGGCCCGACCAGCCCGTGCCCTTCTCGACGCTTCGCTCCGCCGACGTCCGCGGCGAGGAGCCGGTCCACTCACTCGACGCGCGCCGCCGGCTCGCGCCCGACCGCATCGTGCTCGCGGACACCCTCTGGACCGCCTCCGAGCAGCCCTACGCCGAGACGCCCTCCGAGGGCGACGATACGGAGCGAGCGCTCGAACACTATCTGTTCGCGACTGGCTTCGCCCACACGCCGAACGACGACGGCACCTACGCTGCGCACCACGGGCCGCTGACGCTCATCGACCACTCCTACGCGCTGCGCTCGAGCTCCTTCGTGGGCGCGAGCGTCGCCGTCGGCTTCGCGCCGGGGACCACCTTCCAGCTCCGCGGCCACCCCATCGTCGACCTCGACGACGAGTACGTGATCACGAAGGTGAAGCACACGGGCCGGAACCGCGACGAGGGCGCGGGCACGCGGGACGAGTACTCGAACGAGCTCGAGTGCATCCCGGTGGGGCAGCTCTACCGCCCCGCCACCCTCGACCTCGAGCGACGCAAACCGCGCGTGCCTCCCGTGCAGAGCGCGACGGTCATCGCCGACGACGACGCGCAGGGAGAGGAGATCGTCACCGACCGCCACGGCCGCGTGCGAGTGCGCTTCCACTGGGACCGCGGCGCACACGGAGACGGATGCACCGCTTGGATCCGCGTCTCGCAAGCGTGGGCCGGAATGAACTACGGGACGTGGTTCTTGCCACGGGTCGACGACTCCGTGCTCGTCTCCTACCTGGACGGGGACGTCGACCGGCCCGTGGTGATCGGCTGCGTGCACGACGAGCACCGCAAGGCGCCGTGGTCCGATCCCTCGGTCGAGGCGAACAAGACGCGCTCGGGCATCCTGACGCGCACCTCGCCGAACGGGAACGGGTACAACGAGCTCTCGTTCGAGGACGCCGAGAACAACGAGGAGATCCGTCTGCACGCGCAGCGGAACTTGAACGAGCGCGTGCGCGGCTCCCACACGACCCGCGTGGACGGGGCGCAGACGTTGACGGTGGGCGGCAAGCAGACGACGACCGTGCGAGGAGAGACGGAGACCATCCTCGAGAAAGATTGTGATCTCACGGTAAGGGGAAAATGCCGTGAGACGATCGAAGGCAGCCATGAGGTCACGACGGGACCTCGGACGCTCACGGTCGGCGGCACGTACGAGATATCTGTCAAAAGCACCGAATCTGGCGCCACCGGCACAGCCACAATCAAAGCAGATGACCAGATCACGATAGAAGCCGAGGAGATCATCACGCTCCGTTGTGGCGACTCCATCCTCACGATGACGCCGGATGGCATTGCGATCGGTATCGGAGATTCGCTGATCAAACTGGACAAAGCGGAGGTCAGAGCGATTGGAGGCGGGAAGTCTCGACTTAGCGTGGGCGACACTGCAGTGCTTTCGAGCGCAGACGACGCGGCAACGATGAAGTTGGATGGCGGAGAGGCGAAGCTCGCGGGATCCGAGGTTCGCCTCGATGCCGGAGGAACCGTGGTCGCGAACAGTAGCGGGGTGGTAGTCAGCGGGACCACCGTGAAGCTCAACTGCTGACCCACGTCGAGGGCCCCGACCGAGCGCGACGCGTGCGCGCTCCCGGCTCCCCGCGCATGATCCCCCGCCATGCGCGCCGCTTGCATCACCCAGCTCGAAGGCCCCGACGCGATCGAGGTGCTCGACCTCCCCGACCCGACGCCCCGCAAGGGGCAGGTGGTCGTGGCGGTCGAGCACGCGGGGCTGAACTTCCCCGACCTGCTGATGAGCCGCGGGCTCTACCAGATCCGCCCCCCGCTCCCCTTCGCGCCAGGCGGAGAGATCGCCGGGCGGGTGGCCGCCCTCGGCGAGGGCGTGACCGACTTCGAGGTCGGCGACCGAGTGCTGGCGCTGACCTTCTTCGGCGGCTTCGCGACGCAGGTCGCGATCCCCGCGGCGCAGCTCACCCGCGTGCCCGAGTCGATGGACCTCGAGACGGCGGGCGCCTTCGCCTTCACCTACGCGACCAGCTACCACGCGCTCGTCGACCGGGGCCGGCTCAGCGCGGGTGAGCGGCTCCTCGTGCTCGGCGCCGCCGGTGGCGTCGGCCTGGCGGCCGTCGAGATCGGCGCAGCGCTCGGGGCCGAGGTGGTGGCCGCCGCGTCGTCCGACGAGAAGCTCGCGCTCTGCGCGGCGCACGGCGCGACGCATCTCGTCGACTACGCGAAGCAGGACCTCAAGGAGGCGCTCAAGGCGCTCGGAGGCGTCGACGTCGTCTACGATCCGGTCGGCGGCGCGTACTCCGAGCCCTCGCTGCGCGCGCTGCGCCCGGGCGGCCGGCACCTCGTCGTGGGCTTCGCGGCGGGCGACATCCCCGCCGTGCGCCTCAACCTCGTGCTGCTGAAGCAATGCGAGGTCGTGGGAGTCGCTTGGGGGAGCTGGGCGGTCGCCAACCCGCACCGGCACCGCGCGAACCTCGACGCGCTCTTCGCGCTCCACGCCGAAGGCAAGCTCCGTCCCCACATCTCGCGGCGCTACACGCTCGACGAGGTGCCGCAGGCGCTGCGCGATCTGGACGAGCGCCGCGTCCTCGGCAAGGGCGTGATCCAGGTCGCCGCGGGTTGAGCGCCGCGGGCTCGACTCGGACGCCGCAGCCGCCGGGGTGGATCGTGGGGAGGGAGGAGTAGCTCCCCGACGGCTGCGGGCCCTCGTCATGTGGGGTGGTTGGGGTGGTTGGTGGTGAGCGCGCGGCCGCCGAGGGCGACTGGGAACGGAGAGGGGCTGTGAGGAGCCCCCGACGACCGCGCGGCCTCGCGCCCACGAGGTGGGCGTGAGCTCATTGGCACACGACTCAGCCCGGATAGAGGCTCTCGGAGCGCGCGCCGTAGATGAGTTGATCGGGCGGGAGGACGTCGATCAGCTCGAGCAAGAGGTCTTCGTCGACGTGAAGCGCGAGCGCTGGCCAGATGTCGGCCGAGCCCTCGCGGCGGAAGAGCACGTGCGCGATGGTGGTGCGATCCCAGGTGCGCGAGAGGTGGAGCCGCAGCGAGATCGGGGCCCCGATCTGGAAGACGTGGTGGGTCGCGACGAGGAGCGCGTGCGGGCGTCCGAGGAGATCGACCGCGATCTCCAGGTCCGACGGGTCGGGGTCGAGGACCGGGAACGGGCGGCCTGGCGCGCGTAGGTTCCCCGTGTAGAGGCGGTCGTAGGCGATGGCGGGGTTGGCGAGCCGGCGGTCTTCCTCGGCCAGCATGGTCTCGTCGTAGGCGCTCGTCTGCATCATCTCGCGTCGTCCCTTCTCAGGACCTGACTATGCGAACCGCGTGCCACCCGCTGACCCGCTCGTTTCCCCGACGAATCGTGGCCGACGGCCCGCAGCGAGTGGCGCATTCGACGACGGAGTGGTTCCGTGGGCCACCTGTCGACCTCTATCCATCGCGTGTCGGGTCTCAGCGCGTCATGGTCCAACGGCTCGTGCGAGCACCGGGCATCGCGCCGTCCGCCGCGTGGTCGGCTCGCCGCCTGAGCACCGCGCCCTCCGCGTCCAGTGGCCCGTAGGAGCACATTGCATCGCGCCGTCCGCCGCGCGGTCGGCTCGGCGCCCGACCGCAGCGCCGTCCGCGGCTCCGTCCAACGGCTCGCTCGAGCGCATCGCGTCGCGCCATCTGTCGCGGGGCGAGCCTCAGTCCAGAGGCTCGTACGAGTACATCGCGTAGCGCCACGGCGCGGCGTCGAGGTGGAGGTGGTCGTGGTGGCGCGGACGCGGCGGGCCGACGATGCCGCGGAAGACGTCCGGGCGGCGCCGCAGCGTCTCGGTGAGCCGGTGGAGGAAGCGCGCGTGGACGTGGTCGCGCTCGTGGCGCGGGCGCCAATGCTGCCGGACGTCGACGCGGAACGCGCCGCGGTGGCGGCGGTGCAGCCCCTCCGGGAGCGCGGCGCCGCGGGGCAGCGGCCCGAATTCGAAGCCCGTCAGGTCGAGCGCGTTGCCGAGCGCGTGCTCGCTCACGCGGCCGCGGCGCCCGCGGGCGTGTCGGCAGTTGTAGGCCCCGCGGTGCAAGACGCGGCGCGGGGCGCGTCCGTAGGTCTCCGTGGCGAGCTGCGCGACGAGCGCCTCGAAGCGCTCGAGGCGCGGTACGAAGGCCTCGTGCACCCGCACCCCGCCGGCGTAGCCGAGGGTGGTGCCGCGGTAGCTGACGAGCGAGTCGGTCGGGCAGTCCGGGCGCTCGCCCGGCGCGGCGAAGCGCTCGGTTCCGTCGAGCAGATAGTCTTCGGTGCCCCAGCCCGAGAACCACGAGTGGTAGGTCCGCGACCCACCGTCTCGCGGGGCACGAGGCTGCGTCGTCTCGTCGAGGCCGTCGTCTCCTGCCACGGCGGGCGAGGCGATCAGCCCCAGCGCGACGGAGGCGAGCGCCGGGCGCCAGAGCCGACGTGCGAAGGGCATCGGCGTCATGGACAACCAGACGCGCGAGGATGTTCCGCGATCTGACGCCCTCATCGAATTCCGCATAGCTCGACGACATCGTGTGTCCAACCGTGCTCGTCCCGAGCGCGCGCTCGTCCCCCTTCGCTCGCCGGGTACCGTCCATGGCCACTCCGCCGAAGGCTCGCAGGCGTCTCGTCATGCTGGCGACCCCGAGCAGGAAGAGTGGGAGAAGCGGGACCGCCGTGAGGCGGGGATCAAGGAAGATGACGCGGACACGGTCACGGACGCGGACACGGTCACGGACGCGGACACGGACACGGACGCGGACACGGACGCGGACGCGGACGCGGATACGGACGCGCGGCCACGCGCGTGTGCTCCGGCCCACGGGTCAGAGGTCCGGAGGGTCAGACCGCGAGGGCCAGCGCCTCGAGGCGCGCGAGGAGCGGGGCGGGCGTCTCGTCGAGCGACGCGAGCAGGGCCGCGAAGTCCGCGTCGACGTCTACCGCCGAGCGGCCCGAGAGGCCGAAGGACGAAGCGGTGACCCGGCGCCGGAGGAGCCGTCCCGGTGGTGGAGCGCCCGTCGCCGGTTGATGAGCCGCTGTCTCGGGCGGCGCGCCGTCCGGAGCCCGGGACGTGTCGGACGTCGCGCCAGCTGGGGACGCGAGGGGTGCCGAGGCCGGAGGCGGGAGCGTGTCCGGCTCGGCGAACGCGGCGGCAGGAAGCGGCGCAGCCGGACCGGCCGGACGCTGAACCGCCGGAGCCCTCGCAGGCGGAACGGCTGGAGCCGCCGGCGGCGGAAGGGGCGCCGTGGGGAGCGGGGCAGCGCGGGGCGCCGCGGGGAGCCGCGCCGCTGGGAGCGCAGCCGCCGGCACTGGAGGCGCCTCGGCCCGCGGCGCGCTGGGCATGGGCGGCCTCGAGACCTCCACCTCCCGACGCGCGGGCGCGAGCGCCGACTTCGCCCGCGCTCCGCCGAGCTCGTCGCGCATCCGCGCGAGCGCGCGTGAGAGGCGCATCCGGATCGTCCCCTCCTTCTGGCCGAAGACCTCGGCGAGCTCCGCGTACTCGAGGCCGTGGCGGAACCGCAGCACGACGAGCGCTCGGGTCGCCTCGTCGAGCGAGGCGAGCGCGCGCAACACCTCGTCGCGGCGCTGCAAGAGCTCGGGCCCGGGCGCCGCGCCATCATCGGGGGCGTCCTCGATCACCTCCGGCTCGTGGCTCAGGCCGTAGGGGGCGCGGCGGTCCCGGCGCAGATGGTCGATGCAGCGGTTGCGGGCGATCGAGAGCAGCCAGGACCTCGGGGACGACTCCCCGCGCAAGACCGCGAGCGAACGGAACGCGCTCGCGAAGGTGTCTTGCGCGAGGTCTTCGGCGGTCGTCCGGTCGCGCACGATCGCACGGCAGAGGCTGAGCACGTCGCCCGCGTGCGCGCGCACGAGCCAGGTCGCGGCCGCGCGGTGGTCGCCCCGATCGAGCGCCCCGAAGAACATCGTCGCGTCCGCGTTCGGCACCAAGGGGAGTAGACGAGCGAGCGCCGAGTTTGTCACCGAGCTTTTCGGATCACCGGATTCCCACAGCCATTCCGGCCACTTGCAGCTTTCGACGCGTCGCCTCGTGACGCCTCGGGCCCCCGCTCGCCCTCTCCTTCGAAAGGAGCCCTCCATGACCATGACCTTCACCCTCGAGAATGACTCCCTCCGCGTTGGCGACGTCACCCTGCAGTTCCAGCGCACCCTGCGCATCCCCGACGACGGCAGACGCTACCCGCTCCCGCCCGGACTCGGCGCCTTTCCGCTGCGTCGCGTCGACGACTACGCGGACCGAGTCCCGGGCGACTGGCGCGCGCGCGGCGGCGTGATGCTCCCGATGTACCAGCGCGAGGCGATGTGGCTCAGCATGCGCGCGCCGCAGTGGAAGCCGCACGCGATGAAGGTCGCGGTCGGCAAGGTCTGCGCGCTCACCGGCGCGCGCTGGAGCGAGGCGCTGCACGGCGCGTCGAGCGCTGGCGATGGTCAGGACTACTTGGTCTTCCCGCCGCAGCCGTGGCTCGACGGGATCTGCACCGGCAAGGGCACGATCCGTCAGTTCGTCGCGATGCCGCTCGGCATGGGATACACGGTCGAGGGCCAAGTCACCGGAGAAGAGGTCTTCGGCGGGCTCCAGCTGAAGGTCGTGCCGCCGAAGCCCGGCCGCTTCGCGCCGCCCCCACCCACGACGCTGCGACGTCGCGAGGCCACGGGCGCGTTCATGATGCCGTGCGCGGCCCCGGCGGCCGCCGCGCCGCAGAAGGCCGCCGGCGCGCTCGGCCTCGCGGCCGGCGGGCAGATGGAGCAGAAGATCTACCCCGACCCGCACGGCCTCGACACGTGGGACGTGAGCGCGGCGTCGCGGATCTTCGTCCACCTCGTGAGCAGCGAGCTCTGGCGGGAGATCACGGGTGAGGAGCCCCCGGCGACCCCGGTGACGGCGAAGACGTACGCGCAGCACGGGCTGCCGTGGTTCTCGCTCTACGATGAGCAGGCGCCGACGCTCGCGCCGACCGACGCGCTCGCCAAAGTGAAGAGCGTCAAGACGCTCGACGCCGAGAAGAGCACGCACCCTCTGCAGGACGACGCGCCCATCACGGTTGGGCCCGTCGTAAAGCTGCCCGCGAACGGCGTCCGCGATGGCGACTGGTGAGCGCGCGCTCGTGAGCCTTCATGCGGCACTGCCTCGACCGCGCGCTCGCTCGTCAGCCTTCATGCGGCGCTTCCTCGACCGCGCGCTCGTCAGCCTGCATCCAGTGTTGCCTCGAGCGAACGCGCTCCCGTCAGCCTGCATCCCGCTGCCTCGAGCGGGTGCTCGTCAGCCTGCATCCAGTGTTGCCTCGAGCGGGTGCTCGTCAGCCTGCATCCAGTGTTGTCTCGAGCGCGCGCTCGTCAGCCTCGTCGTCAGCTCATCGCGCGAGGTGGCGATCCAAGAAGAGCACCGCGAGCTCGAGGAAGAGATCGCGGTTCTCCTTCTTGCGGAAGCCGTGGCCCTCGTCGTAGGCGAGCATGTACCAGACGTCGCGGCCGCTCTCGCGCACCGCGCGGACGATCTGCTCGGCCTCGCTCGCGGGCACACGCGGGTCGTTCGCGCCCTGCGCCACGAAGAGCGCCGAGCGGATGCGATCGACGTGGCTGAGCGGCGAGATCTCTTGCAAGAACGCGCGCATCTCCGGGTCGCGCTCGTCGCCGTACTCCGCGCGGCGCAGGTCCTGTCGGTACCCTCGCGTGCTCTCGAGGAAGGTGACGAAGTTGCTGATGCCGACGACGTTCACGCCGGCGCGCAGGCGCTCGCCGAAGTGCACGAGCGACGCGAGCACCATGTAGCCGCCGTAGCTCCCGCCGTAGACGGCGACGCGCCCTTCGTCCAAATGCGGCTGAGTCGCGATCCACTCGAGGAGCGCGCCGATGTCGCGGACGGAGTCCTCGCGGAGCCGGCCGTCGTCGAGCCCGAGGTAGGTCTTGCCGTAGCCGTCGCTACCGCGGACGTTTGGGACCACGACGGCGACTCCGCGCTCGACCGCGAGGAACTGCGTCAGCCCGCTGAGCCAGGGTCGGGCCTGAGATTCGGGGCCACCGTGGATCTGTACGACGACCGGGAAGGGGCCCTCGCCGCGCGGTCGATAGACGAAGGCGGGGATCTCACGCTCGTCGAAGGTTCGGTAGCGGATGAGCTCGGGCTCGATGAAGGTCGAGGCGTCGAGGCCGCCGATCTCGCTCTCGGTGTAGCGGACGAGGCGGCGACGGCGGAGGTCGTAGGTGTAGGCGTCGGCGGTACGCGTCGCGCCCTCGAGCGTGAAGCCGAGCACGTCCGCGCGGGGCGCGAGCTGCAAGCCCGAGAGGATGCCGCGCGGCAGTCCGTCGACGACACGCGCGCGATTCGTCCGCGTGTCGAGCACCCGCAGCACGGAGTAGCCGTCTTCGTTCGTGCTGAACGCGAGCGTGCGGCGATCGCCCGAGATCGCGAGCCCCTCGACGTTCCAGGGGATGTCGGCGCTCAGGTTGCGCCACGGCCGCGCTGGGTCGCGCGCGTCGAAGGCGTAGAGCTGGCGGAAGTCGCCGTCGCGATCCGAGAGCACGTAGATCGTCTCGCCCGGGCCGAAGACGGCCCGCTGATAGGACGCGATCGTGTCCTCCGGAGAGAGCCGCGTGACCGCGTCGGTCTCGAGGTCGACGACGAAGAGCCGCGAGTCCGTGATCGACACGTACTGTCCGGCGAGGAGCTTCTTCCCGTCCGGCGAGAAGTCGATGGGGTACCAATAGCCGTCGCGATCGATGCGACGCACCTCGCCCTCACGGCCCTCGACCGGCAGGCGGTGGACGAAGAGGTCCATGTCGGTGCCGTTGCGCGCGTTCCCTGCGTACGCGAGCAGGGCGCCGTCGGGGCTGGCGACGAGCGCTTGATGCTTGCTGCGGCCGTCGGTGAGCAAGGTCGCCCGGCCCGTCGAGCGATCGAGCAGGTGGATCTGGTGGTCCTCGTCGCCGCCGACGTCCTTGAGGTACGCGAGGAGGTTCGGGCGCCGCGGCAGCAGCGTGGCGCTGGCGATCGGCTCATCCGCGAAGGTCAGCTGCTTGCGCGCGCCGTTCGGCTGCGCGACCCAGTGGAGCTGCGAGGTCTCGGCGAAGCGCGTGGCGACGAGGACTTGCTGGCCGTCGTCGGTGAGGCCGAGCAGGCTCGCCGAGCGCAGCTCTTGGTATTGCGCGAGGCGCTCGCGGAGAGAGGCCGGGATCTCGGGTGTGCCCTCGAGGTGCACGCCGCGGGTCGGTTGTGCCTCTGGCTCGGGGTCGGTCGCGTCGACGACCGGCTCGGCGGCCGGCGCCTCGTCGCCGGGTGGCGGGGGCGCGGCGGGGACGGTGGGACAGGGGGCGTCGGCGCAGGCCGAGAGCACCCCGACGATCGAGCAGAGCGAGAAGAGAACACGCATGGCGCGGGAGGGTACCAGGGCACGCGGCGCGCGCCCCCTCGTTCCACGCTCTCTCAGCGTTCGCTCGCGCGGCGTTCGTTCGCTCGCGCTCGCTCGCGCGGGCTCGGCGCTCGTTCGCCGAGCGTGGTCAGCGCATGCTCGTGTGGGCTCGGCGCTCGTCCTCGTACACCGAGCGCTCGCTCCGGCACGCTCGCGGGCGCCGCTCGCTCAGCGCTCGCTCGCGCGGGCACGCTGGCGCGCGAGCGAGATGCCGACCGCGACGCCGAGCGAGATCACGATGAGCGTCAGCGAGATCCAGTTGGGCACGTGCACCCAGGAGTGGATGACCAGCTTCACGCCGATGAAGGTGAGGATGATCGCCAGCGCGTAGCGGATCTCGCCGAACTTGTGGATCGCGTTCTCGAGCACGAAGTAGAGCGAGCGCAGCCCGAGGATCGCGAAGATGTTCGAGGTGAAGACGATGAACGAATCGGGCGCGACCGCGAGCACGGCCGGGATGGAGTCGAGGGCGAAGACGAGGTCCATCCACTCGATGACGATGAGGCAGAGGCCGAGCTTGCTCATCATCTTCTTGCCGTCGACCCGCACGAAGAAGTGGCCGCCGTGGTCGACCTCGTCGGGGGCGACGTTGAACCAGCGCCGCAGCTTGCCGATGAAGCCGGTGTCGGGCCCCTCGTCCTCGCCCTCGACCTCGCCCTTCTCGGGGACGAAGAGCTTCAGGCCCGTGTAGATGAGGTAGGCGCCGAAGATGTAGAAGAGCCACTCGAACTTCTGGAGCAGCCAGACACCGCTCAGGAGCATCGTGCCGCGCATGAGGATCGCGCCGAGCACGCCCCAGAAGAGCACCCGATGGCGGTGACGCGCCTCGACCTTGAACTGCCCGAAGACGAGCGCGATGACGAAGATGTTGTCGACGCTCAGCGACTTCTCGAGCAGGTAGGCGGTGACGTAGCGGGTCGCTGCGAGCGCGCCGGCCCCCGACGCCATCTCCATCGGCTGGCCCCGAGCGTCGACGACCTGCGCGCCGCCCCAGCCGTACTCGAACATCGCCCAGACGAAGCCGGTGAAGCTGAGGCCGAGCGTGATCCACACGAAGGTCCAGCCCGTGGCCTCCTTCAGCGACACCGCGTGCGCGTCGCGGTGGAACACGCCGAGGTCGAGGGCGAGCAGGATGACGACCAGGACGAGGAACCCGACCCAGAAGACGGTCATCCACACGCTCCCATGTCGTACGACGAGCCCATCGGAGCGGTGGACATAGCACGGGGGCGGTCGGGGAGGCGAGTTGCAGGCTGGCCGCCGCGGGCGGGTGGCGCCTGGCGTCGCGTGATCGTCGATTCGCCATGCGGCGCAGGAGAGGTCAGCCTCGGTCTCCGGCGTGGTTCGCGGACCGCGGCCACATGGTTCGTCCGCGTCCGACCGCGTCCGACCTGACGACCGATGCCGACGGTGACCGATGGAGACCGACGGTCTCATTCCGTGATGTCGAGTGGCGCTTCATCCTGCGATGGCGCTCGCACCCACGCCACGAAGGACGCACGAAGAGAAAGCCCTTCGTCTCGGGCGCACGAAGAACGACCAGCGAATCACGGTGGCTACGCCACCTGCCGCGGCCACAGTGAGCGCCGCTCACGACTCATGTCACCAGCCATTTCGTCCGCCATTGGATGAGCGGAAGGACGAAGAACCGCATTTGTTCAACGTTCGTCGCGTGGCACGGTGGTTGCTGTGGAACCAGGCATGGAACGCTTCGCCGCCCGTCTGCCACTGCTCGTCGCTCTGCTCGTCGCGCTCTCCTGCGTCGCCCCGCCTGCGTCCGGTGAAGACCTCTCGACCCTCGCGCCGTACGACGACGACCTGGACGACGAGGCGGTCGACCTCGCCGTGATTGGGGGCCGCCGCGAGACGGGACTCCGCGCGATGGGGTACGTCACGAGCAAGCACGGCGCGTTCGACCCGAGCTTCGGCTACGCCTTCTGCGGAGCCACCCTCATCCATCCGCGCGTCGCGGTGACGGCCGCGCATTGCGTCACGGAGCCGATGGCGCCCTACTTTTTGGGCTTCGGTGACGTCCCGCCGGTCCCTCAGCGCGTCGCCGCGTGGCGCCGCCGCGATCTCCCGAACGAGTACGAGGTCAGCCGAGTCGTCGTCAACGAGTCCTACCGATACGTCGACGACGACCCGAACGACATCGCGCTGCTCATCCTGAGCCGAGCCGTCACCGACGTGACCCCGGCAGTGGTCGGGCACGCGCCGCCCAGCTTCGACTGCGGTCGCGAGCACGGCCGTTCGCTCCGCGCCGTCGGCTACGGCGGCGAGAGCCCGGGGCTCAACGACTTCGACTTCGACCCCCCGCAGCACCGCAAGAGCCAGCTCCTCTGCGCGCTCCGCCGCGTCCACAACGACCGAGAGATCGAGCTCCGGAGCCTGGACGGTGGCACCTGCAAGGGCGACAGCGGCGGCGGTCTCTTCGTCGAGGGGGCCTCGGTGAACGGACGGGACGTACTGGTCGGGGTCGCGTCGCACCTCACCTCCAACCGATGTGCGACCGGCTCCGAGGTGCACTTCATGTATCTCCCGGGCCACGCCAAGTGGATCGCCGAGCGCGCCCGCGCCGCGCTCGGCACCGCGTTCTGCCCCGAAGGGGACCTCTGCGACCTGACCTTCTCGTGGGCCCGAGAGGACGTCCGCTACCTCGTCGCCCGCGGGATCGTGAGCGGCCTCGGCGACGGCACGTTCGGGCCGGACCAGCGCCTCACGCGCGCTCAGTTCGCGGTGCTGCTCTCCCACTCGTTCAGCGACCTGCCGGTCGTCCGGCGGGACGTGCCGAGCTTCAGCGATCGCGCGCAGATCCCGAGCTGGGCGTGGCCGCACGTCGTCGCGAGCTACCAGCGCGGCCTCCTGAGCGGACATGCCAACGGGACCTTCGGCCCCAGCGATCCTCTGACGCGCCTCCAGGCGATGGTCGCGATCGCGAGCGGGCTCCGGTGGACGGGGACGGACGCCGACCTCTCGCGCTTCGTCGACCAGGGCCAGGTGCCGGCTTGGGGTCGCACGCAGACCGCAGGCGCCGCGCGCCGGGGCGTCCCCACGGGCTACCACGCCACGCTCCTACGTCCGAACGACCCTGCCACCCGCGCCGAGGCCGCCGCGTTCCTGGCCCGAGCGCTCCGTTCCCGATGACCACCGACGCGCATCATCGGTCTGGGCCCGCACGAGAGGCCGAGGCCGCAACCCCAGCGGAGACGATGACCATGCCCCCGACGCGCTCGATGACCATGGCGGCATCGCAGGTGCCGAGGTGGATGTTCGCCGCGCTGCTCGTTCACGGCTGCAGCTCAGCCGGGGCCGTCGATGTCGATGGCCACGGGGATGGGGGCGCTCTCCTCGACGGAGCCCTCGAGACCTCCGAGGTGACGTTGGCGACCTTCCCGCCGAGAGGCTTCCGCGACGTCGGCGTCGATCATTGGGCGCGGCCGTTCATCGACGCGCTCAGCGCTCGTGGCGTGGTCGCAGGATACCCAGACGGAACGTTCGGACCGGAACGTCGCCTGTCCCGCGGCGAGCTGGCGGCGCTCTTGGCCGAAGGTCTCGAGCTCCGCGCGGCGCCAACCGCGACCGGTCGCCACGCTCCCCCGCAGTTCTCGGATACGCGCGGCCATTGGGCCGAGTCCGCCGTGGGGGAGGTCTGGCGCACGGGCGCGATGGCGGGATACCCGGACGGCACCTTCCGTCCCCAGGCGACCGTCAGCCGTGTCGAGGTGATCGCGGCGCTCGACGCATGGTTGCGAGCGCAGGGGCTCGAGCCCTCGGTCGCGGGCGAGCCCATGAGGTACTTCGAGGACGCCAACGACGTGCCCAGGTGGGCGTCCGCAGCCGTCGCTCGCGCGCTCTCGTCGCGAATCCCCGCGACGGGCGGCCTGCGCCGTCGCCTGAGGCCGCTCGAACCCGTCACGCGAGCCGAAGCCGTCGCGATGCTCCATCAAACACTCCACGTCAGCGCCCGGCGCTTGCCCTTGGTGTCGCGCGGATTGCAGGGCGTCTGCCGCAACGACGACGAGTGCGCCACCGGCGAGCTCTGCGAGCGTCTCCCCGCCGCTGGCTCGTTCTGCACGGACGTTCGGCCGAGTGTGGCCGGCGCCCTGCCCGTCCTGATGTACCACGACGTGGTGGCCAGCGAGGCGGACGCGACCGCTCCTGACGACGTCACGGAAGCTCGATTCCGAGCGCAGATGAGGTGGCTCGCCGAGGGTGGTTACGCCGCCCTCACGAGCGGAGAGGCGATCCGGTACCTGCTCACGGGACGAAGCCCCTACCCAGGTCGACCGCTCGTCTTGCTGACCTTCGACGACGGCTACCTCGGGAACTACGAGCGCGCGTGGCCGATCCTCCGAGAGCTCGGCCTCCGCGCGACCTACTTCGTGCACACCGACTTCGTGGGAACGGGCGGCGCCGCCGTGAAGCGGAAGATGTCGTGGGAGCAGCTCGCGGAGGTCGAAGCTTCTGGGGTCGTCGAGGTGCACTCGCACACCCGGACCCATCCACGCCTCGCGGAGCTCGACGAGGCGCAGATCTCGCGTGAGCTGCACGGAGCCGCCCAGGCGCTCTTCTCTCGAGGTCGCCCCAACCCGCGCCTGCTCGCGTACCCCTTCGGTAGCCACGACGCGCGCGTCCGGGCGCTGGCACGTGGCTACCACCGCGCCGCGTTTCGGGTTGCGAGCGCCCCCGCGGCGACGGGCGGTGACCTGATGGCGATCCCACGGATCGGGATCGGTCGGCACGTGGACCTCGAGACCTTCGCGTCTTTCTTTCGACGGGCCCCACAGCATTGACCACGTGAGCTTGGTGAGGAGCTCAGAGCCCCGGAGGAGACCGTTGACCCCATGACGCCTGCTCGAGCGACGATGGCGACGCGAATCGCCCGCGATCATGGTGGCGGCGCGAGGATTGCAGGGAATCCGCTGGTCATGCCCTCGCGCGTCGCTCTCCTCCTTCTGGCGCTCGGCGCATGTCGACCGAGCGCGCCAGGCATGCCGGATGCCTCGGCGCCCGACGCCCCCAACGAGGAGACCTGCTTCGCGGCCACCACGTCCGCCCTCCTCGGGGGTCGCGATGCCGAGCGCGACGAGCGATCGCGAGCCGTCGGCCGGCTCACCTCCGCGCTCGGCGAGTGCACCGCCACGCTGGTCACGCCCGACGTCGCGATCACCGCCGCGCACTGCGTCGCCTTCAAGACCTGCGACGAGCCGGCCTGCCGTTTGGAGGCACGGCTCGAGGTCGACGGCCGCGTGGAGACGATCGTCGCCGCGGAGTCGTTCCTCGGCCGGCTCGTGCGCGGCGCGGCGGTCGACACTTATCGCGCCGATGTCGCGCTCGTCCGGCTTGCGGGCGCGCTCGACGCACCCACGCTGCCCCTCGCGCGGAGCTGGCCGGCTGCTGGGGAGCGCCTCGAGCTCTTTGGCTACGGCTGTCTCTCTCGCTGTGAGCCGAGCGCGCCCCCGACGCTCCAGCGGGTCTCCGCGGTCTACGGAGAGCCGACGAGCGTGGTCTGCGCCGGGGATTCGGGCGGCCCCGTCATCGACGCGCGGGGTCGCGTCGTGCGCATCACGAGCGGGTTTCGGACGAAGACCGGAGACGACTTCTTCGGCGACGTCGTCTCGCTCGCGAGCGCGCTCGACGCGACGCTCGCCCGCTGGCAGCGCCCGCCCACCGCCCGGCCCGCGCGCGCGTGCGAGGCGGCGGCCGATTGTAGCGACTGCGCCGCTCAGCGCGACTGTGGGTATTGTGCAGCGTCGAGCCGTTGCGTCGAAGGGACCGTCTACGGCCCGCTCGACGACGACAGCTGCCCCGTCGATCGGTGGATCTGGAGCACGCGCTCGTGCGAGGCGCCGGAGCCGCTCCCGAGCGTCACGCGCGTCCCGGCAGGCGACTGTGCGACGGCGGACGACTGCGCGACGTGCGCGCGCCTGCCGAGCTGCGGATGGTCCGAGCCAGAGCGGCGGTGCGTTCGCGGCACGGCGTCTGGACCCCGCGAGGGCGGCGTCGAGGCGCTCGGTTGGGTGTTCATGGCGTCCTGCTGCCCGAGCGCCGAGGTGGCGCGCTGCGGAGACGGATCGTGCGGGCCGACGGAGACCTGCGCGAGCTGCCCGGCCGACTGCGGCGACTGCCCGCCACGCTGCGGAGACGGCGTCTGCGACGACCACGAAGACTGCGAGCGCTGCGCCGAAGACTGCGTGCAGGGCTGCGGGGCGTGCGCGCCGCGCTGCGGGGACGGCTTCTGCGACCTCAGCGAGAGCTGCGCGAGCTGCGCCGACGACTGCGGCACGTGCCTCGACGCTTGTGGAGATGGCGCGTGCAACGCAGACGAGACGTGCGGCACGTGCCCTTCCGATTGCGGACCGTGCCCCTCCGCCTGCGGCGACCGCATCTGCGACGCCGCGGAGGATTGCGCGACCTGCCCGGAGGATTGCGGCAGCTGCGGACGCTGCGGAGACGGAGATTGCGTCCTGCGCGACGTCGAGTCCTGCGACGTCTGCCCAGTGGATTGCGGCGCGTGCCCGGCGGGCGCCCCGCTCGTCCACATCGAGTGGGAGGAAGAAGAAGACGTCGTGCGTTTCTCGTTGCTGGTCCCCGAGGGCGCCACGCGCGCCGAGCTCGACATCGATGGGCTCACCATAGGCGCACCCACACGCCGCTTGGGCGCGCCTCCCGTGTTGACGGTGACCACGCGACTCTTCACGAGGCGCGAAGGTCGGGTGCTGCGCGCGCGCGCGTTCGACGCTGGGGGGACGCAGGTCGCGACGGGTGACGCCGTGATGGATACGACCACGGGTGCGGGCGTCTGGATGCGGCGTCGCGCGGATCGGACGTTCGACATCGGCCTCGAGCGCGCGAGCCCCGAGGTCGTCGCGATCGAGATCGACGCCGACGAGTTTCCGTTGAGGGACACGATCGACGGCGAGGTCCGCTCTGCGCGGGGCTGGCTGCGCGCGACCTTCAACCGCGCGGGCACCCGCGTGATCGCGCTGCGTACCTACGGGCGTGAAGGGGTGATGCGTGGCGTGCTCCGCCGGACCCTGCTCGTGGAGTGACCTTCACGTCCGGTGACCTGCGCGTCCAGGGACCTGCGCGTCCAGGGACCTGCGCGTCCAGGGACCTGCGCGTCCGGTGACCTGCGCGTCCAGGGACCTGCGCGTCCAGGGACCGGCGCGTCCAGTAGCGCACGCGACTCGGAGGCGAGTCGCCGCCGGCTTGCCTCGCCCCACGCGACCCTCAACGATCGAAGCCATGGACGAGCGCGCCCGAATTCTGGCCCTCGATCGGGCGCACGTCTGGCGGCCCTTCACCTCGCACGAGCGCCACGCCGAGGGGGACGATCTGGTCGTGGCATCGGCCCAGGGTCCGTGGCTCGTCGACCTCGACGGCCGCCGCTACTTCGACGCCACGAGCGCCTGGTGGTCGCAGGTCCTCGGCTTCTCGCATCCGCGCCTCGTCGCGGCGCTCGAGGCCCAGGCGCGCGCCCTCCCCCACGTAGCGTTGGCGGCGGCGACGCACGCGCCCGCCGCCGAGCTCGCGGCCGAGCTCGTCCGGGTCGCCCCCAAGGGGGATCGCGCCCTCACGCGCGTCTTCTACAGCGACGACGGCAGCACCGCCGTCGAGGTCGCGCTGAAGATCGCGTTCCAGTACGCCGCACAGAACGATCGTCGCGGCGACGGCCGGCCGGCTCGCACGCGCTTCCTCGCGTTCCCCGGCGCCTACCATGGCGACACCGTCGGCGCGATGAGCGTCGGCGCGGTCGACGACTTCACCGAGGTCTTCCAGCCGCTGCTCTTCCGGGATCACGTGCGCACGCACGGCCAGGTCCCGCGCGACGCGGCGGGCTGGGAGTCGCTCTGCGACGCCTTCGAGGCGACCCTCGAGCGAGACGGCGAGACCGTCGCGGCGCTCGTCGTCGAGCCGCTCATCCTCGGGGCCAACGGCATGCGCTTCTTCGCGCCCGCGCTGCTCCGCCGCCTGCGACGGGCCTGCGACCACGCGGGGGTGCTCCTGATCGCCGACGAGGTCTTCACCGGCTTCGGTCGCACCGGCCGCATGTGGGCCTGCGAGCACGCGGGCGTCGTGCCCGATCTGCTCTGCACCGCGAAGGGCCTCAGCGGGGGCCTCTTGCCCTTCGCCGCGACGCTCGCGACCGACGCCGTCTACGAAGGCTTCCGCGGCGACATGAGCCGCGCGTTCCTCCACGGACACACCTTCACGGGCAACCCGCTCGGGTGCGCGGTCGCGCTCGAGGTCCTGCGCGTCATGGAGGAGGAAGGCACGCTCGCCGCGATGGTGCCGCAGGCGTCGCTCATCGCTGACGCCTTCACGCAGTTTGCCGCCCTCGACGCCGTCCAGAACCCTCGCGCGCTCGGGATGGTCGGCGCGGTCGACGTCGGCACCGGCGGCTACCTCGACGGCCAGGTCGGCTGGCGCATCCACGAGGAGGCGAAGCGCCGCGGGGTCTTCCTGCGCCCCCTCGGGGACGTCATCTACGTGGTGCCGCCGCTGAACACCACGGAGGCCGACCTCCACTTCTTGCTCGACGCGATCGAGGAGAGCCTCGTCGCCGTCCTGGGGTGACGAGCGCCCAGCCGCCGCACGCTCCCCGCGACGCTCGATCAAGCGCGCCGCCACCTCGCGATGGACAACGTTGGACAACGTTGGACGCGGTCGCTCGTCGTGTCGTCGTTTCCGAGTGGATCACGGGCGAAGGCTGCGTTCGTCGCTCCATCCTCGCGCGGCACCGCTAGCTTCGAGCCATGGGATACCGCGGGTTCGTCGGGGTCGTCGCCTCGCTCATGGTGGTCGGGTGTGGGTCATGTGGGTCAGCGGAGTCCGAGATCGACGGCGGCGGGTCGCCCCTGCATGACGCCTCACTCGCGCTCGTAGACGGCCAGGCCCCGGACGGCTCGCCGGACGCCCCGCCGACTTGCGGGGGCGGGGCGATGTTCGTCGCCGACCACCTGATCATCCCGGCAGGGCCCGAAGCGAACGCGCTCGGGGTCGCGCGATGGCGCCTCCTCCGCGCGAGCTGGGAAGCGCACACGGCGCTGCGGGCAGCGGGCTTCGACGACGCCGGACGGCTGGTGCTCGAGGGGCAGTGGGTGCTCGACGTCGCAGCGCTCTCGCTCGCGGCCGTCGAGCCAGCGACCATCGCCGAGGCGCTCGCGCACACCATCGAGCAGGTCGACGGGACGGCGCTCGCGGCTGGTTCGGAGCAGCGCCTGTGGGAGGAGATCGGGGCTTACCTGAGCGAGACGCCCTGCGTGCTCGAGCTCGACCCGTGGGTACCGGCGGGGCGAGCCTCCTCCTCGCTCTCGGTCGAGCGTGGCGCGAGCGCGCGGTGCTCGTCGGAGTCGCTCGCGAGCTTCCGAGCGTGGCTTCGGTTGTTGCCCCAGCTCGTCCGCAGGCTCCACGGCAACGAGCTGGCCCGCATACCCCGAGACCTCGAGGAACCGTTTCGACGCATCGCCGAGCACAACTGCTGCATGGGCGCGAACACCCCGCTCCTGGGCGTCGAGGGCTGCACGTGCGTCGAGCGCTTCGGCCCCGCGTTCCCGGTGCGACGAGAGTACCCCGACCCGAACGGCGGGTTCGACGCCGAGCACGTCTGCGAGGCCTGCCCGCGGGGCCTCGAGTGGCGTGACGACCTGCGACGCTGCGGGGCGCCCCTCGACGGGCCACCGGCGCCCGAGGTCGGCGCGTGTCCGAGCGCAGGTGCGGCCATCGACTACGGCACCCTGCGCGCGCGCCTCGAGGACGTCGCGTCGTCGAGTCCACAGATCCAGCTCATCGAGGTCGTCGGCGGCCGCGACGGCGCCTGCGCCCCGCTCGAGTCGGTCCCGCTCTACGTCCCCTGCTCCGCGGCAGACGGCGTCCCATTCCTCGCGCGGCCCGCGGGCGGCGCGATCGACACGAACCCGACGGCGGGCTTGCTCGGGAGCTCCCAGTGGCTTTGGCACGTGAGCTACGCGGTCGAGGGCATGCTCGACCGCGGGTTGCTCGCGAGCGGCGACGTCGACGGAACGGGCTCGATCTACTCGACGGGGTACGCGCCCGGGACGCCAGAGATCACCGTGTGTGATGACGCGATGGCCGCCGGCCCCTTTGGCGGAAGGGCGGTTGCGACGCCGATCATCGCCTTCCCGGACCGGGTGGTCGACCCCGAGGAGCGGGCGGCGGCGGGCCTCGACCCGACGGTCTCGTGGTGCGCGGACCGCTTCATCGCGAAGTTCTCCACGACGATGCTGCGATGCAATCCATCACGGATCCGCGGCTCCAACTTCCTCGTGCTCTTCCCCGAGTCCGAGAGCTGCGGCGGGGCGCTGCCTCCCCAGGGCGTCACGATCGACGCGAGCGCCACCTTGTGCGTCTGCCCGCTCGACGCGCCCCGCTGGGACCCCGACGCGCGCAGCTGCGCGTGCACGGAGGAAGGACGCGTCTACGATCCGGTCGAAGGGCGTTGCCGCCCCGAGGAACGGTGCTTCGGCGCGCTCGGGGCGCAATGCACGCCGCTCCAACGAGACCCCGCGTTCACCGGCATCTTCCCCGTGAGCTGTGGCATCGACCACGTCGGCCCGCCCCGAGACGCCGTCCCCTGCACCGCGGACCCGTGGTTTCGAGAGGTCGTCGACACCGAAGGACGCGCGCTCCAGTGGCAAGCCGTGGGGGTCGGCTCACTCCGCCACGACCAGTGCTGTCGACGGCACCCGCAGGGCTTCTTCTGCGGCGAGCACGGGAGCCTCTTCGGCACGTGCCGCGAGGAGTTCAACCTCGCCATCGCGGACTTCCTCACGCCGGGGGCGACCTGGGGTCGACTCTTCGACCCCGAGACCCCGAGCGCGACGGACATCTTCGTCGACGGCGACTGGCGACGCGACGAGCTGACTTCGTACGGACGCGGCCTACGGGCGGGCGCCGGCGCGGACGTGCGCGACGGTGACGGTTGGGCCTGCGCGAGCGGCGAGACCTGGGACCGTCCGCGTTGCCAGAGGGTGTGCGCGCCCGACGCAACCGGCAGAGGACGGCTCCTCGACGGGACCAGGTGGCCGTTCGACGACAAGAACGACTACGACAATCCGAGGCCCGTCTACCGCCAACCCACCGCCTCGTCGTGCGGCGCCGCCGCCGTCGCGATGGTCCTCGAAGACGAGTCGGCGATGGGGGAGATGATCGAACGATGCAGCCTCGATGACGACAGCGGCGGCACGACGGCGCGCGAGCTCGCGGAGACGCTGCGTCGGCGAGACCAGCTCTACACCCCGGTGCAACTCCACGACCTCGAGGGTCTCGCAGAGCTCATCGAGGCGTCCGGCTCGCCGGCCATCGCGCTCATCGAGACCGTCCCGGGACAGGCGAGCTCTCGACACTGGCTCGTCCTCGACGAAGTCGTCGACGTCGACTTCGCGATCGTGGGCGAGTGCGAGACCCGATCCTTCATCGTCCGGGACTCGCAAGCGTTCGGAAGCTCCTACGTCTGGTCGCTCGACGACCTGGCGCGCTTCTATGTGGGCGTCGCGGTCATCCCGGGTTCCGCGTTCGACGAAGACGGCCTCGATCTCCCGATCGATAGCCCCCGCGCTGGTCCGTTCGACACGAGCTACGAAGTCCCCGTCGACGGCATCGCGGGGACGGTCCGCGGCGCGCTCGGCCCCGCGCCGCTGGCCCCGCCCGCCATTCGAAACCCCTGGCCCTCCTTGGTACGCGGCTGGGGCCCACACGGCTTCATCCTCTGGGATGACCTCCAGCGCATCGTCCCGCCTGGCACGCCCAACTCCTTCACGCCGGACGCCAACCACGCCCGCGGGTTCAAGTATCAGTGGCAGAGCGTCGACGGACGGAGGGTCGTCGCCTGGGGCCACGGTCCGACCGCGTCGTCGAACGCGGGTGCGAACGCGACCAGCGGCCCGACCGTTCGAATCCGGATCGGCAACCGCATGCTGTCGCAGCAGCTCCGAGACATCACGGTCCCCAACAACGCGACGCGGGCCAACGAGACTCACATCCCGCTGATCGATTGCCCTGTCGAGGTTTGCCTCCCCGTGCCGTGAGGGCGTCGATCGCCGGCTCGACCTCGCGGGCACTCGCCGACCGCTTCTTGCCGCGCGCGCGACGCGAGAAGCGCCGAACGTTCACGCGACTTCCGACTACCCAGCGAGCGCGGACCTCGTGCACCATCGCCGCCCTGGCATGCAGCAAGAAGGCACGACGCTCGAGTCGACCCCTCCGCCCAGGCCGAAGCCCACGCTTCGGACCTATCGACCGGGAGACTTCGAGCCCTCCAAACACTTCTACGATCGGGTGCTGAACGCGCAGCTCCACCCGCTCGTCCGCAACTTCCTCCACCTCGGCAACCAACGCATCGCAGAGCGATACGTCCACCTCCACCCCGAGGCCCAGCGCAGCGCCATCGACGGTCTGCTCGCGACGGTCCCGCGCACCTTCCGGTGGGGCGGCGCCGACCTCTTCCTCGCCACCTCCGAGCGTGGGTACCGGCAGATGGTCGTCGTCGAGACCAACTCCTGCCCCTCCGGCCAGAAGTCGATGCCGCTGCTCGACGAGTCCGACGAGCTCGCGGGCTACCGAACGCTCCTCTCGCGGGCGTTCCTGCCGCTCCTCGAGGAGCGCCGCCGCGGCGCGATCATGGGCGAGCTCGCGGTCCTCTACGACAAGAACCCGATGGAGACCTCGGGCTATGCCGCGGCGCTCGCCGAGCTCACGGGGGAGCCCGTCCACCTCGTGCCGTGCTTTGCGCAGGACGACGAGCCCCGATGGCGCTTCATCGACGGCGCCCTCGAGATCGCGGTCGAAGGCGAGTGGCGGCCGGTGCGTGGGGCGATGCGCTACGTCACCGAGCGCCCGTGGACGCGCATCCCGCCGCTGGCGAAGACGCTCATCTTCAACCCGATCCTCGCCTGCCTCTCGGGCGGCCGGAACAAGGCGCTCGCGGCGAAGGCCTACGACCTCTTCAACGCCGACGTACGGGAGAGCGGCCTCCGCCTCCGCACGCCCGAGACCATCTGGGACGTCTCTCGCGCCGAGGTGCCGATCTGGGTGCAGCGCATGGGCGGCGTCGCGGTGGTCAAGAACCCCTACAGCAACGCCGGACAAGGGGTCTACACGATCACCAGCCCGACCGAGCTCGCGGCCTTCATGGACACCGAGCAGCGGTACGACCGCTTCATCGTGCAGGCGCTGATCGGCAACCTCCGGTGGAGCAGCCACGGCCGACAAGGCCGCCTCTACCACGTCGGCACGGTCCCCGATAAGCGCAGCCGCATCTTCGCGGCTGACCTCCGCTTCATGGTCGGCGCGGGCCCCAGCGGCTTCTTCCCGGTCGCGATGTACGCGCGGCGCGCCCGCAAGCCCCTCGAAGCCGAGCTCGGCGAGGGCGCCTCGAGCTGGTCGATGCTCGGCACCAACCTCTCCGTGCGCCGCGACGACGGTGGCTGGGAGACCGAGACGGACCGCCTGCTCCTGATGGACAGCCGCGACTTCAACAAGCTCGGCCTGGGCGTCGACGACCTCATCGAAGGCTACGTCCAGACCGTCATGGCCGTCAGCGCGATCGACCGCATGGCCACGCAGCTACAGACCAGCAAGGGCGTGTTCCGACGGCGCCTCTTCCAGTCGCTCAACCCGGACGCCGCGCTCGTCGACGAAGTCGTTCGCTGAAGGGACCCGGACGATCGGACATCTCACGCAGGGGCGGTCTCGACTCGGACGTCGACGGCAGAACACTCGATGTGAGGGCGTCGGTCATAGCGGAGAGTCACGTTCTCCGGTGCCGCGAAGGTGCGCTGCTGCCCGAGGCGGGGTTGGGGAACCAGCGCACCGATCACCGCCGAGGTCTCGCGCCGAACACCCGCGGCCGCCGGAGCGGCGCCCCACCCGACGAAGCCCATCGCGCGAGCACGCGCAACGCGAAGCCCAAACGCGCGACCACGCGCTGCCCAGCGCAGTAGCCCAGCCGCGAGCTCCCACACACCGAACGAGCGCGTCGCGGTGGTGCCGCGCGCCGCTGCCAGCTTCCGCACCGTCCGCAACGCGGGGCGTGACGCCACTGCATCACCTGGCGCCCGCCAGGGATTGGCGGCGGATCCGCCGCCAATCCGCCAGGGTCATCGCGTCCAAGTGGTCGAGATCATTCGAGCGCGATCCCTGGAACGGAAGTTGATTCGTCCGACGGCGTGGAGCCCCGGCTCGTCACCCCCGGCGCGATGGTCGCGCTCACGCGGCGCGCGACGCTGCGCCAAGCGTTCCTCGCGCCATGGGACCCGGCTGTCGGAGAGAGCTGGCTCTACTCGCTCGCGTGGGCGCAGCAGAAGACGGGCCTCGCGGTCCACCAGACCGCGCTCGTCGCCAACCACCACCACACCGCCGTGACCCCGACCGACCGCGAGCTCGCCGAGGCCACGCGCAGCGCGCACCGCGACATGTCGTTCGCTGTCAACGAGCTGCTCCTCCGCCACCGCCAGCCCGTCGCGCGCGCCGTCTTCGATCCGCGCCAGACCAACTGGACCACGTGCGTCGACGTCGAGGCCGAGATCAAGCGCCTCCTCTACGACGCGATGAACGTCGTCGCGGCGGGGCTCGTGGAGCGGCCCGAGCAGATGCCGTGGGGCCACTACTTCGGGTTCGACCAGTGGCTGAAGGGGCCCATCACGGTGAAGCGCCCGGCGCTGCGTCACTTCAAACGCCGGCCCGAGGAGCTGACGCTCGAGCTCACGCCGCCCGCGAAGCTCTACCGCGCGTTTCGGGGCGACCTGCCGAAGCTCGTCGCGTACCTGAACGAAGAGCTCGAGCACCAGATCGCCGACGTCGAGATCCAGCGGGGCGGCCGGCCCGCGCGGGGGCTCGAGGAGCTCTTCGACATCGACCCGTGGAGCAAGCCCAAGACGCTCGCCGAGGCTCGGTGGCAGCGTGTGCCCACGTGGGCCGTCGGCGCGGAGGGCCAGGTCGGCAAGCAGCGCCGCGTCCGGTCGTCGGAGGAGGTC
>JAHBWH010000009.1 GCA_019637115.1 Myxococcales bacterium
TCCTCACCGAGGGCATCCCGGTCATGGACATGCTCAAGGTGCGGCGCGTGCTCGACGGCGGCGTGAAGACGCGCGTGGTCGGGCCCAACTGCCCCGGCGTCATCACCCCCGACCAGTGCAAGATCGGCATCATGCCGGGGCACATCCACCGGCCGGGCCGCGTGGGCATCGTCTCCAAGTCGGGCACGCTGACCTACGAGGCGGTCTTTCAGGTCACGGGGCTCGGGCTCGGTCAGAGCTCGGCCATCGGGATCGGCGGCGACCCCATCAACGGCACCGACTTCATCTCGGTGCTCGAGATGTTCCAGGAAGATCCCGAGACCGACGCCGTGATCATGATCGGTGAGATCGGCGGCAACGCCGAGGAGCTCGCCGCGGCGTGGATCAAGGAGAACTTCACCAAGCCCGTGGCGGGCTTCATCGCGGGTCGCACGGCGCCGCCCGGCAAGCGCATGGGCCACGCGGGCGCGATCATCAGCGGCGGCAAGGGCGACGCGGCGACCAAGGTCGCGGCGCTCGAGGACGCCGGCGTGAAGGTCGCCCCGACGCCGAGCGACATGGGCAAGACGCTCGCGTCGCTCCTGAAGTGACGCACGGCGCGCTCGAAGCATGAACGAAGGCGGCCCTCGGGCCGCCTTCGTCGTTCAAGGGCGGAGCTCACGCCCCTCGACGACGAGGATCGGCTCGCGGCCGAGCTCCCAGCGCAGCTCTGGCGCGCGGCCCTCCACGCGGATCCGCCCACCGTGCACGCCCTCGAGGTGGCAGAACTCGCAAGGGCTCGTGAGGTTCTCGAGCTCTTCGCCGCCCTGATGCGCGCGGAAGACGACGTGGTGGCAGGTCACGTTCCGGCTGTCGCAGACGGGGCTCGAGCAGCGCAACCGGTCGCGGAGGTGGACGTCACGGTACTTGCCGCCGCTGGACTCGACGAGCGGAAGCATGACGTGGCAGAGGGCGGTGACGGCGAAGCGGAGGAAGTCCCCGGGAAGGCCGGACCGCTCGTAGCTGGCCTCGAGCTGACGGTAGTGGAGCGCGGCGTCCTCGCGACACCGGATCGCGACGGTGGTGTAGCCGACGCGGCGGCGGGGGGAGCAGGTGTCAGGCGCGCTCGAGAAGTGGTCGGACATCCGAATGGAAGTCGGAATTTGCGTGGAAAGTGAGTGTTCTTCATGGATGGAGGGGGAGGAGTGGGTGCGCTCGACGGGACGGTGCGCCTCGGTGGCGGCGCGGTGCGGGGGCGTGGTGGGGGCGGTCGAGAAGTGGTCGGACATCCGAGTGGAAATCGGAATTTGCGGGGAAAGTGAGTGGGTTTCGGGGAAGGAGGGGGCAGGCCGCTCGACTGCTTCGGGGGGGCGGTGCGTACTGAATTGGGCAGGGGCAGCTGCAGGGGAAGGGGAAGGGGACTCAGGTCGGAGAACTGAGAGAGAGGGGGGAGATGATTGGTGGGTACTGTCGTGGGCTTCGTCTTGGGCAGGGGCAGGGGCACGGGCAGGGGCAGGGGACTTTTCGACTTCGATACGACGCGCCATCACCGTCATCACCGCCTCGCGGTGCGGCTCATGCGCGAGGCTGCCGATGAGCGCCTGCAGCGACGCGCCCGAGAGCGTGTCGCGCTCCATCTGCCACGCGGCCTCGAGGGCCTCGCGGTCGGGCGGTAGCGGCGAGCGCTTCGAGCCCGACAGCCGCATCGTGAGCTCCGCTGCCTGCACCTCCTCGCGCAGGTGCTCGTAGGTCCGCTGCTGCGCGCGCTCGACCCAGGCGTGCGCCGTCGCGCGGCTCGCGATGCGCGCGACGAGCAGCGCGGCCTCGGTGCCGAGCTTCCCGCTCCGCACGGCGTCCCCCAGCACGGGGAGCCGCCGCGCCTCGCGCGCCAGACGAATCCGCGACCGCACGAGCCCCGCCGAAAGCCCGAGCCGCTCGCGGCAATATTGCTCTTCGCTTGCGTAGTCGAGCGAGGACCAGCCGCGCCGATAGAAGACGCGCTCGGCCAGCTCGCCGAAGTAGAGCTCGCGCGCGTCGAGCGTGGCGGCCAGCGTGCGCAGCACCGCGTCGATTGCCTTTGGGCTGCGTGGCAGCGGCGGAAGCTCCGGCGCCTCACCTGCCTCCGTAGGCAGCGCAGCGAGCCGCGCCGCCGCGGCCTCCTCACGCCGCCGCTGCTCTTCACGCCCGCGCGCCTGCGCGGCGAGCCACTGGGCTTGCTCCTCGGCGACGTCCTCGGGCGTGTTGTGCCAGCCGGGGACGTGCCGCATCACCTCGAGCAGCGACATGTCGCCCTCCGCGAGGAGCAGCTCGAACCACTCGCGCGTGCCCGCGCCCTCGACCCCTTGCAAGAGCCAGCGGCCGCGCTCGAGCCACGCGGCGTCCTCGAGCGGCATCGAGAGCCGCAGCGTCACGAAGCGCTCGTCGGGCTCGTCCGGGTCGTGCCCGCGCTCGCGCAAGACCTCGCGCGCCTCGCGCACCGTGATGCCCGCCGTCGCCTCGAGCAGCTCCGCCTCGTCCTCTGCCGTCGCGAAGCGACTCAGCAGCGCGACCATGCACCACGACAGGCGCCCCTCCCAGAACGCCGCGAGCATCTGAGGAAGCTCCACCAGCCTCGACGCCACCGCGCGCGACTCGACCGCCCAGCCCTTGCTGCGCGAGAGCCGCTGGCGCGCGTACGCGCCGAGAGACCGAAAGCCGAGCTCGCGGTGATCGCGACCGAGCGCGGCGAGCGCGAGCCCGACCTGCAGGCGCACCCGGCCGAGCCCGCGCGCCAAGACGAAGAGCTCGGCGTCGGCCGCCGCACGCTCGGCCGGGCCGAAGTCCGAGCGCCAGTCGAAGATCGCGGAGAGCTCGATGGTGTCCACGGGTGGCTCACCGGCCGGGAGGGCGTGCTCTCTCGAAGTCGAGGTGGACGGCGGTCGCATTGAAGGAAGAGATTACCCGTGGGGTGTGACACTCACGATGAAGCGCGCGGTGCCACCCGATGGGGCGCAACTGATGGTCGCGGAGTCCGACGAGCGGACATGACGGCCCCGACGGATCGGTACGTAGGCCCCCAGCGCTGCCAGGTGTGCGGCCACACGACCACGGTCACCCTCGCTTGCGATCTCTTGCGGCCGGTCGGCACGAGCCGGCGTGCCAGAACGTTCCTCGTCGGCCGGACCGCGACGCTCGATGCTCTTCCCCAAGCGTTCCTCCGCGCGGACGTGGTCACGGTGACGAGCGAGCGATGGCACCGGCTCACGACGGTCACGGGCACGATCGAGGAATGCAGCGTGCTCGCGTCGCCGCGTCATTGGGCGCGATGCGAGGACTGCGGGGCGTTCATCTTCCCGAGCGCAGTGCTGGTGGCGTGCGGCCGCCGCGTACGAGTCACTCGGATCGAGGGCAACTGCCTGGGGTGGACCGAGCCAGTCTTCGACTTCGCCCCAAGCCAGCTCGTGGCCGCAAGTCGGGATCCACGCCGAGCGCTCGACCGGGCGATCCGTCACTGGGCCCTCGCTTGGCTCGGCGATTGAGCGCCTCGCTCCCACCCAGAGCCGCTCCCCGCCCGAAGTCGAGCGTACCCCGGTCGTCGGACCGGTCAAGGCGCGCAGCGCGCCGTGCCTCCAGGCGGGGCGCTTGGGTCGCGCACGGTCCCGTCCGGGCACGCCGGGTCGCTGCACGCCGCCAGCAGCAGGAGCAGCACCGCCGCGGGCGCGAGGCCCCGCAGGGCGCGCAGCGCCATCGGTGAGCGCTGTGCGACGCCGCCTCGCCCCGGCGGGCGTCGGGGCCGGCGGGCAGAGGTTCGGGCGGTCGGGCAGGAGGGCGGCATGGCGGGCTCTTCCGTGGAGAGGGGGGGCAGGGGCTCGGGTCAGAGGGAGCAGAAGCTCGCGACGCCCATCGTGCAGGTGTGGCCTTCGCGGCAGTCATCGCTGCTGCTGCACTGGTACGTACAACGGGCCCCGGCCCCGCCCACGCGGCATCGCGTGTTGTCCGTCGTGCCGGGCAAGCCACACGACCCGTCCCCGGGTGCCACGCCACCCACCACCGCGCCGTCCGTCGCCGTCATGCAGCCGGGGACTGCTGACGAGAAGTGATTGAAGCCCGCGCATGAGGTGTTTCGGTGCCGGCAGTAGTCCACCGTCGCCCCGTCGATGCTCGTTTGCTCATTCGCCACCGCGACGAAGGGCCTCGCGCAAAACTCTTCCCGTCGCGGCAGGCAGAAGTGTCCCGTCTCCCCGTACTGCCCCGGTGACACGCACACCGTCCCCTCGATGCACTCCGCGTCCGCGATGCATCGCTGGCACTCCGCTCGGCTCCCCGCCTCCGCTTCCTCGCACCCCCGCGTCTGGCCGTTGCAGAGCCGCCCCGCGCCGCACGGCCCGTGCTCGCCTGGGACGCACTCCACGCACGTGCCGTCGTCGCAGATGCCCAGCGGGCGGTCGCCCGCCGTGACGCCTTCGCACTCCGGCGACGCCTCGCAGGGGGCACATTCGTTCGTGTCCAGGTCACACCGCGCCGCATCAGGCGATGTGCAGTGCGCGTCCTGTGTGCACGTCACGCACGCGCCCTCGGCCGTGCACACGCCTTCCGTGCACGGGGTCGTGGGGCTGCACTCCACGCAGGTGTCGTCGAGGCAGAGGTCCGGCGCGCACAGGCCGTTGCAGGGGCCCGCGTCGGGGGGCGGGGCGTCCGGGGATGTGTCGGGGGCGTCGGGGCCCGCGTCCGCTTCCAGACAGCGTGCCGCGCTCCCTTCAGGGGCGCTCGGGTCGCGGACGGTCCCGTCCGGGCACGCCGGGTCGCTGCACGCCGCGAGGAGCAGCGCGAGCGTCGCGAGCAGCGTGAGCTGCCCGCGCTCCCGCCAGCGCGCGCGTGGCTTGCGCTCGGCGGCTCTCGCCGCCCTGGCCCGCGGGATGCTCGCGCCGTGTACGTCGCTCATCCGCCGCACCATTGAGGCCCTTCTCCCAACGGGGGCGTGCCCAGGCCGCAGGTCGTGCCGGGCTCGCCGCTGGGGCGGCATTGTGCGGTCCCCGTGCACGCATAGGTGCAGCGGTTACTCGATGCGCCGACGCGGCGGCACAGCGCGCCGGGGACCTCGACCTCCGGCTCGCCCTCCGGGCCGCAGCGGCCATCCGTGCCGGTGCATCGCCAGTCGTCTCGGAGGGCGAGCACCGCCTCGCACGTCGTCTGCTCTTCGTTGATGCCGCAGTAGGCCACCGCTTCGTGGCCGCTCACGCTCGTGCGCGTCACGGGAATGGTGAAGGGGCGGTTACACTCGGTCGCTACCGCCAGACAAAACGCCCCGTGCGCCGCCTCCCGAAACGTCATCTCGATGCACCGGTGCCCCGTCGCGCACTGCGCGTCGCTCCCGCACGACTGGCACGTCTGGCGGCTCCCTCGCCCCACCTCCACGCATCGGTTCGTGGGGATGTCACACGTCCAGCCTCCCGTGCACCCCTCTTCCGCCCCGACTCCGCACTCTACGCAGGTGCCGCCTTCGCACACCTCTCCGGCAGTCACTCCCGTGCACTGCCGCGAGTCGGTGCATGGCCTGCACTCGTTGGTGTCGAGGTCGCAGCGAGCACGCCCTGGGTCCTCACAGTCGGCGTCTTCCGTGCAACCCACGCAAACCCCGTCACCCCGACAGACTCCCTCCGCACAAGGGGTCGTCACGCTACATTCGACACAAGCGTCCGCGACGCACAGGTCCGGCGCGCATTCCCCGTTGCACGGTAGCTGGGTGTCCGGTGGGGCGTCCGGGGATGTGTCCGCGCGCGCGTCCGCGGGGCCCGCGTCGAGGCAGCGGGGGTCGGGCGGGGTCTCGTCACAGACGTCGGTCTCGACGACGGTGCAGGCGCTGAGTGCGTGGATGAGGAGGGCGAGCAGAGCTAGGCGGGGGATCGGGCGGTGCATGGTGGGGCTCCAGTGGGGCGGGGTCATTTGGGCAAGGGCAGGGGCAGGGGACTTCTTCGGCTGCGTTCAGAACCTCGTCCGCAGCTGCACGCTGGTCGGCCCTAGGCCGAGCTCGGTCCGGCTGCCCTCTTGGCCGATGGCGTACCAGAGCAGTCCGCTGACGAGCAGCGCGCCGCCGATCGCCAGGTACGCCGCGAAGGGGCCCGTGCCGAGGTTGCGGTCGCGGCGGCATTCGCCGTCTCCGAACGTCTCGGCGCAGCCGAGCTGTGGTAGGGTGATGGCGACCGTCGTCAGCGCGAGCGCGGCGCCGGCGCCTGCCAGGGCTAGCGCGTACCAGGGGCGGACCCGGGGGGCTGATGGCGTTGGTTCGGTCGAGCGGCGGGGGCCCGGGGTTGCGAAGGGGTCCAGGGGCTCGTCGGGGGTGTCCGTTGGCTCGAGGGCGACGTTCAGGTCGAGGTGCTGGTCGAGCTGGATGGTCTGCCGCTCCGTTCGGTGGCCGCGCGCGGCGATGACCAGCTCGGCCTGGCCTCCTCGACGGATCTCGTGCGCGAGCGGCAGCGTGCCGATGTACTGGCCGTCGAGCGTCACCGCTGCGCCTTCGGGCGCGCCCGTGATGTGCAGGCGGACGTGGTTCTCGCCGCGGAGGTCGCTGAGCGCGCGCGCGAAGGCGTCGCGTGCCGCGCGGCCGACGTCGCCTCCCTCCACGTCGGCGCTGCCTTCGTGGAGGCCGCCTTCGAGCGTCTCGAAGGAGACGACGACTTGCCGCGCTTCGCTCGAGCCTCTCGACCCCCACACCGTCGTGAAGAGGCCGAGGCGGACGCCCGCCGCGGTGATGAGCTGTCGCGCACATGTCGAGGCCTCGGGGCAGTCGCGGAGGATGTCTTGGACCTGACCTCGTGGGCTCTCGGCGCGGTAGCCCGCGGCCGGCAGCGCGCGGCGGACGGCGTCGACGGCGAGCGCGCCCGCCCGCTCGAGGAGGGTGTCGGTGCCGCGCGCGGGGAGCACGAGGACCCGCTCTTCGGCCGCAGCCGGGGTCGTGGCGGTGAGCGTGGCGAGCACGAGCAGGGTCGCGAGCCACGGGTGGAAGCTCAGACGGTTCACAGCGTCCCTCGAAGCGAGATGTAAAAATACCCCTCGCCCGCCGCCATCTCCGGGGCGAGCGTGGGTGTCCTGCCCCGTCCGAACAGATACGTCAAAGGAACGGTGAGGAGTGGGAGCGCCGCGGCGCCTAGGAGCGAGGTGCGCTGGGTGGCTTGCCCGCGCGAGACGCACGCGGCGGACGAGTCGGCGTCGTTGGTGCAGGGGTCGTAGGTCGCCACGAGCGCGCCGGCCGAGATGGCGAGGCCGAGCCCTACCGCGCCGCTCACCCACGCCCAGATGGGGACGCCGTCGCGTGGCGGGAGCGCGAGCGCGAGCGCCGCGCTCGTGAGGGCGCCGCCCGCGAAGGCGAGCAAGTGGGTTGGCAGCGCGAGGTTCTCCCAGGCGGCCTTGCGCGTCAGGAAGTCGACGTCGAGGGGTTGGGCGATCGCGTAGCGGTCGCCGCGATCGGCGCGCATGAAGTGCAGCGCGAGGCTCGTCGCGAAGGCGCCGAGGCCGAGGGCGCCCACGACGGCGCCGCCAACCAGCGAGGGCGGGCCGTGCCCCGCCGTGCGGGTGGATGCGCCGCGGGTGGCGGGGCGCTCGTCGTCGAGCGGGGGGAGCTCGGCGCCGAGCGCCTGGACGACGCGGCGCGTGTCGACCTCTTCGCCGAGCTCGACAACCTGCTGTCCCCCGCGGCCGTCGACGACGGTGGCGCGCATGCCCTCGCCGCTCGAGTCGACGAGCACGACGCGGACACCGAGGCGGCGCGCCAACGTGTGCGCGTGGCCGACGCTCGCCGCCGCCCGCATTCGCAGGCCTGCTGGGCTGGTGGCGAACGCGTGGTCGAAGGCGGTGTCGATCTGCACGCGGTTTTCGCCAGGCGCGACCTCGACGCGGTGGACGCGGCCGCGCTCGTCTTCACCGCACTCGACCTGCACCCGCCAGGTGCCTGGCGCGATTCCGTCGAGGACGAAAGGCGTGGTGCCGGACGCGAGGCCGTTGAAGCGGACGGCGCAGCCGCTGGGCGTGCTCTCGACGACGAGCGTGCCGCGGGGCCCGCGGCTGAGCCGCTGGTCGATGCGGGCGAGCATGTCGAGGATCTCGGGCGGGTGCTGGAAACGGCTCGCCTCGACGCCCGGCACGAGGCGCCGGCATTGGAGCACCGCTTGGTTCGCGGTCTCGAACTCGCGGGTCTCGAAGAGCGAGCGCACGAAGTAGAGGCACGAGTCCAGCACCTGGCGGGCCCGCCCCACCTCTCGGTTGAGCTCGGCGAAGGCGCGCTCGATGAGCCGCTGGGACTCGGCGAGGTCCGCGCGCGCGGCGTCGTACTCGCCTCGGGAGAGGTTTCGCACGGCGGACTGCGATCGGGCGACCCACTCGTCGATCTGCGTGTCCGAGACCTCGGGGGGCGCGGCGGAGATCTCCGCCTCGAAGCGTTCGCGCATCGCGTCGGGGTCTGGGACGGTGTGGCCGGCCCCGCGTAGGGTCGAGCCGACGGCGGCCGTCGCGAGATCGATCTCGGTGCTGGCGCCGCGGGAGAGCACCCAGACCTCTGAGGTCCGGGCCTCTGAGGTCCGGGCCTCAGAGGTCTGGGCATGTGTGGGGCGCGCAGCCGAAAACGCGAGCACCGTGAGCGCCGGGAGCACCAGGGTCCACGAGGCGACACCGAGCCGGAGGGAGTTTCGGGTTGGCGGCGCCGCTGCGAGGCGCGGGATTCGACGGGGAGCGAGTGAGGGAGTGGGCATGTCGAGGGGTGTCTCGGCCGGTCGTTCGCGTAGTTGCGTGCGCGGCCATGGAATGGCCGATTTTTTTCTCGAGGTCCACTGGCAGAGGTGTGTCCGCACGTTCTCATCCATTTGGTCGAGAACATCCGTTCAGACCAATGAACTGGCCACGGACAACCGTTGCTGCGCGAAGCTTGTGCTCTGCCCCGGTGAACCTGCCTCGCTGCGGTCGACAACTTTTTTCCTGTTCGGGTCGATTGAACACGCAACTGGAGTAATCTCCGGCCGAGACGTCCGGCATGACTGACCAATCTCTCGTTCTTTCGGCGCGTTTTCGCGTCGCTCGCCTCCCCGGCCTCCCCCTTCTCACCCTCCTCGCGTCGCTCTGGCTCGCTTGTGGAGGGCCTGGAGACTCCGGCTGTCCTGCGGGGTTTCGAGTCGAGGGGACGATGTGTGTCCCCGACGTCGTCGGGGATGGCGGCGTCGACGCACGCATGGATCTCGACGCTTGTACTCCATCGGAGGAAATTTGCGGTGATGGCGTCGACAACGACTGCGATTCGGAGGTGGATGAGGGCTGCGAGACGCCTGACGCATGTGTGGAGCGCACCCTCTACGAGGATCGCGACGGCGACGGCTTCGGAGATCCGTCGAGGCCGTTGATGACGTGCGACGAGGAAGTCCCAGGCTACGTCGACAACGCGGACGACTGCGACGACGATTGCCCGGAGTGTTTCCCTGGCTCGGAAGAGAGTGACCGCCCAGATCTCGAGTTTCGCGATCTCGACTGCGACGGAATCGACGGGTCGTTCGAAGACGCCGTCCTCGTCGCACCTGGAGGGGCGGAGGTTCCCGCCACGGCTTCGGAGGTCGAAACGTCGATCAGCGCTGGGATCGCGCGCGCGGTCGCGGTGGGTCGCTCGCAGGTCCTGGTCGCGGCGGGCGTGTGGGAAGAGGCCGTCGAGATGGCCTCGGGAGTCTCGGTCTTCGGTGGCTACGACTCGCGCCGCGGGTGGGCCCGGAGTCGCGACGAGGTCACGCGGATCGTGGGGCCGTCGCCCGCGCTCCGGGCGGTGCGCGTGGACGCCGAGGTGCAGCTCGTGGAGGTCGCGTCCACGGACGCGACGGCTGGCGGGAGCTCGATCGCGGCGCTCGTGCACGACGCCGATCTGACGCTCGCGGCGGTCGCGTTGCGCGCCGGACGAGGCGCCGACGGCCCCTCGCCTGCGCTGCCAATGCCCCGAGCCGCGACCGGAGCGTCGGGCTCGATCGGGGGGGTCGCTGGCCAAGCACCGTTGACCGCTGGCGCGTGCGCCGCAATCGCTCGCGGCGCCGTGGGGGCGGGGGGGTCGAGCTCCGTCGCTTGCGGCCGAGGTGGAGACGGCGGGCAGGCGCAAAACGCGCTCACGACGGGGCATGGCCAACCCGGTGGCGCCGATGGTTGCGTGAACCGCGCGCCTGGAGGCGAGACCGTCGAGGGAGGTTCGGCGCCGGGCATGATGGGCCGCACCGGCAGCGCGGGGACGCCAGGCACGGCGGGCGGCACGGGGATGTTCGCTCCGACCGGGTACACACCGCGGCGCGCAGGAAGCGGCGGAGAGGGAGGCGTCGGCGCGGGCGGCGGCGGAGGCTCGCGAGGCCCGACCACGAACTGCATGAGCTGCCTGCTGATCGGTGCCCCGGGTGGCGGTGGCGGCGCCGGCGGGGCCGGCGGCGCGGGCGGGCTCGGCGGTGTTGGGGGCGGGGCGAGCATCGGGCTCTTCGCGTGGGGCGGCCGGGTCACGTTGGTCGAGGTGACCGTAGAGACGGCAGGAGGGGGCCGCGGGGGCGATGGTCAGCTCGGCCAGCGCGGAGGCGACGGGGGGAGCCCGGGGCCGGGGCGCGCGGGCGTCTTCAACTCGTGCACTGGGCGCCAAGAGCCGATGTCGGGCGCAGGCGGGCGCGGCGGGCTTGGGGGTGACGGTGGCCGTGGGGGCGGCGGCGCAGGTGGGCCGAGCCTCGGTGTCGTCGCGGGTGCTGGCGTGACGTTCGACGGCACGCTCGCGGACACGACGCTCGGCCCCGGCGGCCAGGGCGGCATCGGTGGGATCAACGGCGCGATGGGGCTGGTGCTGGATGTCTTCCGGCCGTGATGGATCGAGCGGTGTCGCTCAGATGCGAAGGAGACCTCCGATGACCTCGCGACCCTTGCTCTTTTCGACGCTCGTCGCCGTGGCGCTCTGCTTCAGCGCTTGCGGCGGCGGCGATTGCCCCGCCGGCAGCGTGGCGTTCGATGGCCGCTGCCTCCCCTCTGGCGCCGAGCCTTGTCGCGTCGTCGGCGATTGCGTCGAGCGACCAGGGACGGTCGCGCGATGTGCCGCCTCCATCTGCGCGTACGAGTGCGCCGAGGGGCTGGCGGACTGCAACGGCGTCCCAGACGACGGGTGTGAGGTCGACCTGACCTCACCTGACTCGTGCGGCGCTTGCGACGTCCTGTGCCCTGGCGGCGATGAGGCGGCCTGTGGGGTATCCGGCTGCACACTCGCGTGTCGGGAAGGTCGGCTCGACTGCGACGAGCTGGCAGAGAACGGGTGCGAGACCGCGATCGGGACGGAGGATGATTGTGGCGCTTGCGGGGACGGCTGTGGGCTCCGCGCTACGTGTCGTTCGCTCGAGTCACCGGGCGAGCTCGACTGCGAGCCGATCACGCTCGCGTACCTCTACACCGCCGCTTCGAGCGGTGGGGGTTCCGTGACCCCGGTCGGGCTCGCAGCCACCACGGAGGGTGCCGTCCTCGCGTTCCGGTACACGGGGACCATCGACCCAGGGCGGGGCGTGCTTACGTCACCGGCATCTTCGGCGCGGTCCGTGGTCGTGGCGCTCGACCACGAGGGCCGCCCGCGGTGGCAGCGCGAGCTGCCTGCGCCCATTCGCCTCGAGGCCCTGACCGGCTCGGCGGATGGGATCGTCGCGGTGGGCAGCGTGCTCGAGCAAGCGAGGCAGGCATACGTCGTCCAGATGCGGCTCGCGGATGGGGCGACCGTCTGGGAGGCGACGTTCGGCGACCCCTTCAACGCCGACGCGCAAGCGTTCGCGGCGACGACCCGAGGCGATGTCGTCTACGTGGGCGGCACCGTGCGCGACGTGGCGGATCTCGGCTACGGCGATGGGGTCAACCGCGCAGGATGCAGCGAGGTGGCCTGCGCCGTGGTCGCCGCGTACGACCTCGCCAGCGGAGGCCTGCGGTGGGTGCAAGCGGGCCGATCGAGCGGCTTGTCGTCGGGGACGGGATCGCGAGTCACACACCTCGCGACCAGCGAGGAGCGCCTCGTCGTGGCGGGCCTCGGCATGGGCAGCCTGCGTTTCGACGGAGACCCTGTTGGGGTCTCGTTGGCGGCCACCGGAGACGATGGCTTCGTGGCGCTCTTCGAGCGCAGCGACGGGGGCTTTCGCCGAGGACGACGCCTCACGGGGACGGCAGGGCAGGTCCGATCGCTGTCCACGACTGGGCCGACCGTGGAGGTCGGCGCGCAATTTTACCAACCGACGATCTTGGACGGGCGCGCCATAGACGGGACCGTCGAGGGGGTCGCAGCCTGGCTCCGTCTGACCGACCAGCTCGGCGTGGAGTCGCTCACGGTCATGGAGGCCACCAGCGGGGCGCGCGTGGACCTAGCGGCGCGGGGTGACACGCTGGGTCTCGCGCTGAGCCACCGTGGTCGCGCGTCGTTCTTCGACGAGACGATCGAACCGTCCGCGCCCTTGGGCGCTGTCTTCGCAGAACAACGCGACGGCAGGATCACGTGGCGTCAGGAGGGCACCGGCCTCGACCTTCGCTTCCTCGCCCTCGACGAGTCGGCGCACCTGACGCTCGGCGAGTTCCGCCAAGCGTCGGTCGGCGGCCTGTCCCGCGCCGGCGAGGGCGTCGCGGTGGTGGCCTGGAGACGTTGACGTGGATTGGCCCTACAGCACCAAGCCGAGCAGCCAGTGGCTGCTGGGGCTCCCGGTCGACCGGATACGATGGCTCGAGCGCTTCAACCGCACGGCCGAGGTGTTCTACGAGTGCTTTCTCGAAGACGACGAGGTCACGCTCGCGCTCGGAAGCCTCCCGAAGGACGGCTCCGATGTCAGGTGGCGGGTCGAGGAGCTGCGCGAGCGGGTGCGCCAAGCGTGGCTGCTCGGGGGCTCGGCGACTTGGGTGGTCGCGCTGGCAGGGAAGGCGATCCCCTTCCTCGACCATCCTGGGGTCGCGCGCGCCAAGCGGGGGACTTGGAACGCTGCCTTGCCCTATGCGGGCCACCTGCTCTGGGTCGACGCCCTCCCCACGGCGGCGCGGCTGCTGCGTCGCCTCGGAGATCGAGACGCAGAGCTCACCTGGACGGATGCTTCGGATCTCGGCGGCGAGATCGAGCAGAGCGTGACCCCAGCGTGGCGGCACCTCCGCGCCGCCATCCTCGCGCTCGCCGAGGGTGACGAGGGCGCGGCCGCGCGCGCCCACGAGCAACTCGTCGAGGTCACGCGCCGTCCAGACGCTTGGCCACATCGGCGTGAGCACCGACTCGGTAAGGCGCTGGCGGCCCTCGTCGCGGCCGTGCTCGAGCAGAGCTCGGCGCGCCTCGAGGCCGCGCTTCGTGCCCATGATGGCGCGGCTTGGCAGAGCTACCGACCGCGCGGCGAGCGCGATCATGGGTTCCTTCCGATCTTCGACGACATCGCGCTCGGGCTCGCCCGGCTCGCGCACCGGCGCGGGCTCGAGGTCCCCGCCGTCAGTCGGTTCGTGCCTGCCGAGCTGGTGATGCACGAGGGGCTCCGCGGGCTACCGCAGGCATGGCGAGCGCCCTCGTGGGTGCGCGCGTCGGAGGGCTCGACACATCCCGACGACCACCTGGTGGGCCACCTTCCCTGCCCACGATGTGAGGTCGAGTTACAGATCTGCGTCGAGGTCGCGCTCTTCCGTGGGCTGGTCCGGTCGCGCACGCCGGAGGGTCTCCTCGTGCTCGACCCGATCGACCCTCGCGGCCTCGTGCGTGAGCACCGCGATGAGCACGGACACACCTGGGTGCGTGTGCCGGGCGAGCTCGACCGCGACGAGGTGGCGATCCTGACCCCGCCCGCGTGCTGGACGGTATGCCCTTGTTGCGGCGGCCCTCTTCACCCCGTGGTGGAGGTTTCTCGAGGGACCGGTGGCGTCTTTGCCGAGCTCACGCTGCGAGCTCCGCAACGAATGGTGGCGGACCTCACGACCGCGGACGCGGTCCTCGGTCCCGCTGCGCACGCCCTGGAAGGGCTCGCGGGTCAGCGCTGCGGGGCCATCGTCGATCTGGACCTTTGGCGACGCCGCCCCCTCCGCGCCCAGCAGCTCGCGTCGACCTTGGAGCGCTGGTACCTCGACGGCCTTCGCGGGCAGTGACGCGACCGTGGCTGGTGCGGCTCGGTGGCAAGGGTCCATCGGCGAACGACCACACTCGCTCGCGGCTCGGCGGTCGACAGCGCTCGCTTTGGCACCAGAGCATGGACGATGCCGCCATCCTGGTGGTCGAGGGCCGCGAGCTGCGGAGCCTCCGCGGCTGAGCTCGCGCCGGTTCCGCACGAGAACAGGACGCACAGCGCAGCGGCCGAGGCGTATGATGGGGGCATGACGCATCGGGCGGCGGTCGGGGAGAGCCAGAGCCGAGACAGCGAAGCCGCGGGGCGCGAGGCCACCCTCGCCGCCCTCGACGGCACCGGCGGGCAGGCCGACGCCCTCCTCGTCTTCGCGACCGCGGGCCACGACCAAGAGGCCCTCCTGCGCGGCATCCGAGAGGTCGCGGCGGACGTCCCCATGGCGGGGTGCACGGGCGCCGGGATCATCACCCGCGCAGGCTCCGACGAGGGTACCCACGCGGTCGGGGTCCTGGCCCTGCGCGCCCCGAGCCTGCGCTTCGAGGTGCTGGCGGAGCGGGGGCTCTCGGAGGACGCCGAGGCCGCTGGCGCGCGCCTCGGGGAGGCCGCGGCGCGGCTGAAGGACCCGCGCGTTCTCTTCCTCTTCCCCGACGGGTTGACGGGCAACATCACGGCGCTGCTGCGCGGGCTCGGCCGGACGGCGCCGCCAGGGGTGCTCGTCTTCGGTGGCGCCGCGGGGGAGGTCTCGCGCTTCGAGCACACCTACCAATACGCGGACGGCGTGGCGCTCGAAGACTCGGCCGTCGCGCTGATCATCGAGGGCGATCTCGAACTCGAGGTCGCCGTCAGCCACGGCTGCAAGCTGCTCGGTATCGACCACCGCGTCACCCGCGCCGAGGGCGGCGCGGTCTTCGAGCTCGACGACCAACCCGCATGGGAGGTGATGCGCGAGTACGTCGACGGCCCGAGGGATCGCTTCTCGGGGTCGGACGTCCCCTATCTCTGCGTCGCCCAGCCGCTCCCCGAGGACCACCCCGCGTACGGAAAGATGATCATCCGGGTCCCGCTCGGGCTCGACCCGGGCTCGGGCGCGCTCTTCTTCCCCGGCGAGCTGCGCACGGGAGAGACGCTCGGGATGGCGCGACGCGACGCGGACGAGGTCGTCGCCCGAGCCGTCGAGTCGTCGCGCGAGCTCTTCCGTCGCGAGTCTCCGCCCCTCTTCGTCCTGCAAGCGGACTGCGCCGGGCGCGGGCGGCTGCTCTTCGGCGAGCAGGTCACGGCCAAGATCATCACGCCCGTCCAGCAGGCCGCGCGCCACGACGGCGCGTGGCTCGGCTTCCACTCGTACGGCGAGATCGCGCCGGTCGGCGGGCAGACCTACTACCACAACTACACCATGGCGCTCTGTGCGGCGTACGTGCGAGCGACGGCATGAGCGGAGACGACGAAGGAGACGAACGCGAACGACGCATTCGATTCCTCGGCGAGCAGGTCAAGCTGCTCGTCCGCACGGAGCAGCGCCTCTACCGCACGCAACGGTCGCTCGAGGCGCAGCTCCGCCGGATGGGCGCGCTGAGCGAGCTCACGCGCTTCGCGAGCCACGTCGCAAGCGAGCCCGAGCTGCTCTCCCGCGTCGCGCGGCTCGCCCTGAGCCTCTTCCCCTTCGAGCAGGTCGCCATCTGGCAGCGCCACGACGACGGCGTGATCCGCGCGGTCTACGTCGACGCCGTCGCGGGGCGATCGTACGACGCGGAGCGGCGACGCGAGGACGTGCTGGTACGCGACGTCACGCTCCCCTCCGCGGCGACGTTGGTGGAGCCCGGCGCAACGGCCCCGCCTACCCTGGACGCCATGCTCGACGCGATGGAGTCGCTCTTCGCCGAGCCGGGCGCGGCGCGTCGGCCGGCGTGCGCGGCGCTGGCGGTGCCGCTGCGGGTCGACGGGCGCGCGCAGGGCGTGCTCCTCGCGCGGAAGGTCGACCCCGTGGTGCAGCCGCACACGCCGCTGCCGACCGAGGAGGACCGCGCGTTCCTCGAGCTCTTGGAGAGCCACCTCGAGAGCGCGCTCGCGAGCGTGCGCCTGCGAGCGCGAATGCAGACCGTCCTCGGGCACCTGCCGAGCGCGATCCTCGTCCTGCGCGGGGGTCGGGTCGTGCAGACCAACGCGGCCGCGCTCCGCGTGCTCGGCTGCGACGCCGAGGCGGCGTTGCTCGGGGCGCGCTTCGTCGATCTCGTCCCGGCCGAAGAGCGCGACGCCTACGCGCAGCTGGAGGATGACGTCGCGCGGCAGGGCTCGCTGCGCCTCTTGGACCGCCGCCTGGTCGGACGAGACGGCGCGGTCCGGCCGGTGGAGCTCGTCGCGCTCCCACTGACCTTCGAAGGGGGCCCCGCGACCCTCCTCATCGCGGACGATCTCGCGGAGCGCGATCGCATGCGGACCGAGCTCGCCTTCGCCGATCGGCTCGCGACCGTGGGGGCGCTTGCCGCGGGCGTCGCGCACGAGGTGAACAACCCGCTCACCTTCGTCCTGATCCACCTCGAGCGGCTCGCTCAGGTCGTGCCCGAGGCGGAACGTGCCCGGGCGCTCGCGGCGCTCGACGGCGCGACACGGATCCGAGACATCGTGCGCGACCTGCAGACCTTCACCCGGGCCGAGACGACACGAGTCGACGCCGTGAACGTCCACGCGGTCCTCGACAAGGTGCTCGCGCTCGCCGCGCCCGAGCTGCGTTACCGCGCCCGCGTCGAGCGTGACTTCGGACCGCACGCTTGGGTGCGCGGGAACGAGGGGCGGCTCGCTCAGGTCTTCCTCAACCTCGTGATCAACGCCGCGCACGCGATGGACGAGGATCAGGGGGAGGCGCGGCTCCGCATCTCGACCCGTGGCGAGCGCGGCGGCGTCGAGGTGACGGATGCGGACACCCACCCCGATCGCGTCGTCATCGAGATGAGCGACACCGGCCGCGGCATCCCACCGGCAGATCTCGCGCGCATCTTCGAGCCCTTCTTTTCGACGAAGCCCTCGGGCGTGGGCTCGGGGCTGGGCCTCTCGATCTGCCGCAACATCGTCGAGGCGCATGGCGGCACGATCGAGGTCGAGAGCCGCGTGGGGCGAGGGACCCGCTTCACCCTCCGCCTGCCGGCCGCGTGCCCGCACGCGATCGAGCGGATCGAGCAGCTCGTGCCGGCGGGTGACCGCGCGCGCGTGCTGCTCATCGACGACGATCCGCGCGTGCTCGAGGTGCTCGCCTCGGAGATCGCCGACGTACACGACGTGGAGACCGCCGTCGGCGGCGCGCTCGGCATCTCGGCGCTCGAGCGCCGCACGTTCGACGCGGTCGCCTGCGACCTGATGATGCCCGGCGTGGACGGCGTCGACGTCTACGAGTGGCTCCAGCTCCACCGGCCCGAGCTCCTCCCCCACCTCTTTTTCGTGACGGGCGGCGCGTTCACCGGGCGCGGCGAGGCCTTCCTCGCGCGCGCCCGCCCGCGGGTGCTCTCGAAGCCGGTGCAGCGCGAGGGCCTCCTCGCGATGATCGACGAGGCGCGCGCCGGGTTCGCGTGAGGTACACGAAGAACGTTTCGCGCGGTCTACTCGCGCTGCTCGAGCAGGCCCGCGGCTCACGCGAGGGCACACGAAGCACGTTTCGCGCGGTCTACTCGCGCTGCTCGAGCAGGCCCGCGGGCGGCTCACGTGAGGGCTCGGACCTCAGCGCCCGCGCGAGCATGAACCCGAACGCGACGACGAGCGCGGCCGTGGCCGCGTCCGAGATGCTCGCGGGATCCCGGAACCGATCGAGCGCGAGCCGTCCGAGCGCGTAGAGCGCGAGCGCGTAGCCGCTGGCACGCGGGAACCGGGCGGCCAAGGCGGCGAGCGTGAGCGCGATCGTCGCGTCGAAGAAGGGCGCGGGGAACGTGGGAAGCGACCACGCGGCGGTCGGCTCGAGGAGGCCGGCGTCGACGTGCGCGCGCCACGCGGGGGCGCCGAGCGCGTGCGTCGGATCCGTGGAGGCGCTCGGCCACCGTGGGTACGTCCCGAGCGACGAGAGCCCCGCCGCCACGCCGCGGACGCCGAAGCGTGCGCCCCCGAGGTGCTCGCCGATGGCGATCGCGCCCGCCACGAGCAGCCCGGCCGGCACGAAGCGGGAGGCGACGGTCACGAGCGCGCGCGGCGCCTCGCGGAGCCGGTCTCGCAGCATCGCCCACGAGGCGAGGCCGGCACCGAGGAGGAAACCGAGCGCCTCGACGCCGCCCTCGAAGAGCACCCCGTCCGTGGCCGCTGCCCGCGCGAGCTTGCCCATGAAGATCCCCGCGAGCGCGCTCGCGAGCACGACGCGCCCGCGGAAGGCGCGGTCGAGCGGGCCTACGCGGGGAGCGGGCTCGGTTGGCTTCGTCTCGCCCGGCTCCGTCGGCTCGGGCGTGGGCTGGTCCGCGCGCTCGGACGTCGTCGGTTCGAGCGAGGGGTGCACGATGAGGTACCACGCCACGAGGAGCGCGAGCGCGAGGAGGGCGCCGTGCGTGTAGAGGGGGATCGGGCCCCAAGGGGTCGGGATCTCCGCGAGCCGCGGGAACATCGGGGGATGGTGACGCCGCGCGGACCCACGCGCGAGGGGCATGTGCCAAACCGCGCTCGTGTCGGCTTGGTTCTCCGGCTCCTGGCCGCCGCGGGGCGGCTCGACGTCCGAGAGCTCACGTTGCGCGGGTCGAGCCACCGCACGGATCGCGTGGATTGGCTCACTCTGCGCGCGTCCCTCCAAAGCCACCATAGGAGGCGAGGAGCGGGACGAGCCAGCCCGAGGCGACCCCGATCAGCACCCCCACCAGCACGTCGCTGAGGTGGTGCCGTCGCGCGACGAGCCGGAGCAGCGAGGTCGTCGTCGCGATCGCGATCGCCGCACCGCACGCCGCGACGCGGGCGCCGCGAGAGGCGCCGTAGAGCGGGAGGTGCCGGTGCGCGGTGCAGCTCAGGCTCGCCGCCGTGAACGCGAGCGCGGCGTGCCCGCTCGGGAAGCTACGGTGAGCGGCCTGCGGCGCGCACGGGACGAGGCCGGCCTCGTCGCAGGTCGGGCGGCGCCGCCGGAGACCGTATTTGAGCGCGCTCAGGGCGAGGCTCGTGAGCGCGAAGCTACGGAAGCTCGCGACCGCGAGCTGAGCCGCGACACCCTGATGATCGCGCCACGCGACGAGCGGCTCCACGAGCGTGGGGCCCGAGGCGAGCGAGAGCGCGAGGAAGACGTCGCTGGCGATCGACGCGCGACGTCGCGTGGTCGGCGCGTCGGCGCCCAGACGGAGCACCGCGCGGTCGACAGGCCCGGCGCCCACCCAACCGGCGCGCGAGTCGTCGACGGCCAGCGCCAGGGTGGCGGCGCCCGCGAAGCCAACCGCGATGACGACGCCGTCCGGCCACGACGCGCGGCGCCAGTCCTCCTGCCACGCGAGGCGCTGCGCGCTCGCGCTCGCGGGCGCGAGCCCGGCGAGCAGCAGCGTGACGACGAAGACGCGCAGCACCGAGCGACCATAGCAGCCCGAGGGCCGGCGTCCGGAGAATCAGGACAACGCGACAACATTTAGACAAAATCACGACACGCCGCTTGTCGGGGCCGATCCAGGTCCCCATAGACCCCCCATGGTTCGAATGGTCATCCTCGACGACTCCCTCCCCAAACAGCTCGAGCACGCGGCTGGGCCGCTCGCCGACGTCTCCATCACGTGGACCGGCACCGATCCGGACGCGCTCGTCGCGCACTGCCGCCGGCAGCGTCCGCACGTCGCCATCGTCAACGTCGACCTGCTCGGTCCCGGCCTCCAGCCCGACCGCCGGATCGCGGCGCTGAAGGAAGAGACCGGCGCCGAGCTGGTCATCGCCCTCTACACCTTCCTTCGACGCGACGACCTCGAGGCGCTCACGAGCGTCAGCCGGCCGCTGCGGGGCCCCGTCTCACTCGCGCGGTTGCGCAGCCAGATGCTCTCGGTGATCGTCCGGCACATGCTCGACGACGACGACACCGCGAAGTCGCCCCCGCCAGTCGAAGTCGGCCCACCCCGCTTCAGCTCCGCGCAGCTCGCGCGCCTCATGGAGATCCAGTCTGCCGTCGACTGCGAGTGCCCGAACCACCTGAGCGAGCTGGTGTCGTCGCTGAGCGCGTTCGAGGCGTACGCCCGCAACTGCGAGAACCGCAGCCCCGCCGACGCGAAGATCCACGCCGACCTCGCGCTCTTCACGGCGCAGGCCCGCGCCATCATGGAGCGCGCGCTCGAGCGCATCATCGAGCACGAGAAGATCGTCCTCTGACATCGCCGCTCGGGTCGACAGGGACATGCGCCTGCGTCCAGAAGCTCGTGGACCTGCGCAGGTCGACCGCTTGGAATCGCTGGGAGGCCTCGGCGTGCGGCAGTCTGGAGCCATGGTACCGAGCCCGACCATCACCGCAAGCCCGGTCGGAGCCCCGTCAATCTGGCAAACGCAGCCGCCAGATGGTGCGGTCAGCGGCTTGAGGACGAACCGCGACCGCGAGTTCATTCTGGTATACGTACAGGAACTTCGGGAACGTGTGATCTGCGGGCCGAATGATGGTATGTTCCAACCCGTCTTCGATTCGATAGGCGTGCGTCGACGGATGGTCCTGGTTGTTGTTCGTCCACGCAACCCACCCGTCTTGAACGACAATGTTTTGGATCATAGGACCTGGACCATGAGACGCGATGATCCGGGGCACCAATGCGCCCCAGCCGGCGGAAAGGTCGGCGACTACGACGTGGCGTTCGTCCCAAAGCAATCGACCTTCCGGATGACGTCCCTCGGCGCGAATCCAGACGAGGTGTCGGCCATCCGTTCGAGGGGTTCCGAAGGTCACACCCTCCTCCTCGGCGACGACCGTCAAGACATCGGCTTCATCGACGCGGAGCAGACGGACCGTTGGCGCTGACCAGTCCTCGAAGACCACGGAATCGCCGATCGGGATTGGCTCTCGGGCGGCGCCAGGCACGCTCGGCCTCTCGAAGATCCCTTCCCGAAGGACTCCGAAACGGGCGCCGAGCGCTTGGGGCAGGGTGATCAGCCCCGTCTCGCTCACCCTCATGGTGCCGACCGTAGTCGGCAACACATCCTCCTCGATGAGAAGGACATTTCGCTCAGGGTCCATCAGATCGACCAGTCCGAACCTGAATCCGACCGAATTGCCGTTGATTCCGAGCAGGGAACGAGCATCCTCGAAGCTCGCAGGGCCGAAGGCGCCGACGAAACACGCGGGGTCACCTCCGCCCGGGGCGCGAACGGCACGCTCGATTGTTCCGTCACGGTTGGCTACGAGCAGCTCCGTGTAAACAGTCGGCGTACCCCGACGACTGAACGCGATCCTCGGCGTTCCTCGGTGCGGGTACATCGCGGGGGCGACGTTGAGGGTTCCGAGGAGCTCCCAATTGCCCCAGTCGACGATCAGCTCTTCGCACCCCTCCCGCCCGTCGAAACATGGGCCCCATCGAAGCGGAGGGATCGCCTCGGGTCGAGCGGCGATGAGGAAGTCATCGCAACCCGCAGGCAGAGCGGCGAGCGGTTGAAAGTCGGCGTCGCCCCCATCTCGGCGTGCCGATGCATCCCGTCCAGCGTCGATCCCCGAGTCACTTCCGGCGTCCGTGCCCGCATCCACGCCAGCGTCGAGTCCTGCATCGGGTTCGGCCGCCGCGGTGCCGCAGGCCACGACTGTTGCGAACAGCCCGAGCGTGACCGCACGGGTCATATCGTGTCTCCCACGATTCCGCCCTTGTCGACATCGAGGTGCTCGAGCCGAAACGCTCGAACTTGGGCCACGGGTTTGTGACCCTGGACGACCAGCGAGAGCGCCTCGCCGTCGAAAGCCACACCCATCACCGTCGACGAGTCGTCGCGCTCCCACGAGACGTCCTTGGGTGCGGCGACGGTGCTGACGCGGACCTTGACCCCTCCCGCGTCCGACCACCCGAGCCACCACAGCCTCTCGTCGAGGTCGATGAAGAGCGCGTGGTGGTCGGCCTTCGGCTGCATCGGTTCCGCCCAAAGTACCTCGGGCAGCGCTCCCCAGCTGTGCTGGCGCACCAACATGACGACCCCCTCCGCGCTCACCACGGTGAGGAAGAGCTCGCGCGTGCGTGGAAGGACCGCGATCGCCAAGACCCGGTCGACCGTCGCGCGGTCGAAGTCGCACCCTGCGCCTCCCGTCATGCAGGGGACCTCCAGCGGGAGCTGGGTCCACCGACGGGTGAAGAGGTCGAATGACCAGAGCTCGGACGGTTGCCCGTCGGAACGGCCCGCCGCGTAGATCTGCCCGGTCGCGGCGGCGTACGCGGCGACGAGGCCCTCAGCGATCCTTGGATGCTCCGTGGTGCTCCACGGCGAAGCCGCCACCTCGCCCTTCATCCCCGGCCAGAACTCCGCGCCGCCCTTGAGCATCAGGAGCTTCGAGCCCGTCGTGTCGTAGCCGAGCCCCGCGCGCGGGACGATGGACGCGCCGTCGGTGACCAAGGAGACCGCAAAAGGACGCACGCCAGTGTCCAAGAGCTCGCGCACCTGCGGCAGGTCGACCGCGGGGTACCACCGCTCGGAGGCTTCGGCCGAAACGGCACCGAAGTTGGGGGCGACACCGACATCGCGGTAGCGAAGTTGCAGGTGATCCAGGCCGCAGCCGCCGGCGCGGAAACAAGGAGCAGCCACCAGCCAGCCGAGGCCGAACGCGGAGCGACACGCGGGGCAATCCCGAGGTGGGATCAACACCGGAGCGAAGGGGTCCTCGATGGGGAACTCTGGGAAGGGGTTGTTGGTGCGGCGCTCCATCACGCCGCTCCAGAAGTGGCTCGCAACATCGTCCTGGGTTGGGCCGTAGGGAATGGTGGTAGGCCCGCACAGCCCCCCAGGCGGGGGCGGGAACGCTGGCAGGCAGAAGGTGGCTTGCGGCTCCTTCGTGGAGTGGCTCCAGAGCACCCCGGCCGCTGCGGCGTAGATGCTGGTGCCAGGGGGGAGACCCATCGCCGCGAGATCGGCCTCGAAGTCCCAGTAGTTGGTGTAGGGGATCGAGGCGTAGACGAGGCCGGCTCCACCTCGGAACCGAGTGTCGCACCGCCAACCTTCTCCGCTCTCGGCGCAAGCTCCAGGCTCGTACGAGAGGGGATTCGCGACCCCGATCGTCATATCACGCCAACCTGAGCCCATCGGGTGTTCAAACAGCGCCGGGTCATCTAGGACACAGCCATCGACCACACATGCCGCACGTTCGGCCTGAGAATCACGACCGCCCATTGCATCGATGCACGGGCAGAATCGCCACCCCACTGGCGCCTCCACGTACGACGCCTCCACCGACACCGCGCTCGGCGTCGTCCGCAGGACCGCGTTCGTCCGCGAACCGCCGCCCAGAACTCCGCCGAGATCCGTCAGGAGCGTTTGTGGGCGAGTCGCCGGGCACGGCGTCGCGTCGCACGCGTCCGAGTAGGTTTCGTGGCCATGGATTGCGATCTCTGCGTCCGCGTTGCAGTTCCGCGCTCGGCCGGCCTCGACGACGTCGAAGTGGAGGGGGCAGAGGTCACAAGCGTCACCTAGGCCGTCGCCATCGCTGTCGGTCTGGTCTTGGTTCTCAGTGAACACGTCTGGGCAGTTGTCACAGAGGTCACCGACGCCGTCGTTGTCGCGGTCAGCCTGAAGAGGATCGTAGATGTTCGGGCAGACGTCGCAAGCGTCCGGGATCCCGTCTCGATCCGTGTCGCGCTGGCTCGCGTCCGGATGATTGGGGCATCGACCGTACTGGTCGTTGATCCCGTCCCCGTCCGTGTCGCTGGCGTCACAGGCTGACGTCCGCGCGGGATCTCCTGCTGGGGGACAATGGGTCGGTCCTACGTACACACCGCCCAGCATAGCCGTTTCGGAGAGAAAGGGTTCCAGCCACGCGGGAGCACGCGAACGACTTAGGTCGGGCCCGACGGCGAGGCTCCGAAACGGACGGTTCGGGGGAGCCGACAATGAGCCGCGGTGAGGATCAACCGCGGCGTAATCAACGTCCCCGTGCAACCGCTGCTGAGGCGCACCGTCGCATTGCGCCGGGCCATGTTCACGACGTTGGTCGACACGTCATCCGCTCCGCGAATGATCGCGTTGACGCGGTGTTCGGCGACCTCGGTTGAACCACATGCGGCGAGGACGACGCAAAGAGCCCAAGGGCCAACGGAACTGACGGAGCCACCGCGAACGACTTTCATCCACGGACCATGCCGTGACCGGAGGCGCAATATCAATGGATTGTTCGAGACACACAACGAACTCTCATGCGACGAATTATCCACCAAGACTAGAACACTCTACTCTCGGTGGCGGCTCGCAGAAGGCTCGGATCTCACGCGCCGACACGCAGCCCCTGATGAACGCCGAGTCCAGCTGGCGCGGTCGTCATAACGGCGGCGTCGCAAGCCATCCCGTGCGGACGGGACCGGCGAGCGTTGCCGCATGGATACGGATTGCGTGTCGCCGTGGCTCGTCGTTCCGCGCTCTCCACGCGTGTCGACGCACGAGCACTGGACGAGCCCGGACGACTCGGGCGACCCTAGCGTCGATGAGGTGGCGTCGATGAGGAGCCTCGGCGTCTGGTGTCCGCTCTGCGTCGCGCTGGCGCTCGGCTTCGCGGACCCTTCGGCCGCGTCGGCTGACGGCCCGACCTCGGACGACGTGTCGCTCTGGAGCGGCCGCACCGTCGACGAGGGGGACATCGTGCTCGCTGGGGGCATCGGCTGGCCCGGCGTCTTCGCCGAGGCGCTCTTCGCGCCGAGCTCCCGCTTCAACGTCTCGCTCCGGATCGACGTCGACTGGGGCTCCCCGCTCCTCGGCTTCGACACCGCGCTCGGCGGCGAGCTCTCGCTCCCGATGCGCCTGCACGTCTATGGCAAGGGTAGCGTCGACCTCGCGCTCGCGGCGCGCCCCTTCGGCATCCTCGGCGAGGGGGCGGCGGTCGGTCAGGTCGGCGTCTTCTCGGACAACATCGGCGGCGGCGCCGGCCTCGAGGTCGGGCTGCGCTCCGGCTTCCGCGTCAGCGAGCGGGTGACCCTCGGCGCCAGCCCCTTCGCGAGCTTCGCGCTCGTCCGCACGAGCGGCGCGGGCACGGGCGCTGTCGGCGTCTTCGGGCTGGTGGGATCGCTCGAGGCCAACATGAGCCGCGCGACGATGCTCTTCGTCATGGTCGGCGGCGGCTACGGCGTGGCGAGCGAGGCGCTCTTCGACAGCCGCGGCATGGTGCGGCTCGCGATCGGCCTCGCCTATCGCCTCTGATGGCCGCGCGCCACGCGATGTATCGCGCGGCGATTCGGCGATCGGAGGAGAGGCTCGTTACGCGTCGAGCTGTAGCTGGGCGCGGAACCACTGACCGGCGCGGCCGAGCGGGCGCTCGCGGCGAGTCACCGCGTGCATCGAGACCCGATGCCCCTCCGGCGGCCACGGCTCTGGGTAGAGGCGCACCAGCTCGCCGGCTTCGATCCACGGGTCGGCCAGCTCGAGCGGGAGGCTCCCCCAGCCGACGCCTCGGCGGATCAGCTTCGCCTTGAGGCCGAGATCCGTGACCCGCCACGTGCGCCCGCCGATGACGCCCTGGTCGGCCGACGCCTCGGCGCGCTCGGCGTGGACGATCTGCACGCTCTGCGCGAGCAAGGGGCCGCGCTGCGGCGCTGACAACCGCGCGAGCGGGTGCGCCGCCGCGCAGGTCGGGACCACGTGGACCGTGCCGAGGTGCGCGGTCGCGAGCTCGGGCGCTGCGCCGCCCGCGAGGTTGCACGCGCCGAGGTCGGCGTTGCCGGCGGCGACCACCGCGACCGCGTCTCTCAAGAGGCCCACCTCGAGGCGCAGCGCGGTAGAGGGGAACTCCTCTCGGAACGCGGCGCAGACGGAGAGGAGCCGCTCGCTCGGGTAGTAGGCGTCCACGACGACGCGGAGCTCGGGCTCGGTGCCGACGCGGAGCCGCGCCGCGACCTCGGTCAGCTCGCGCGCCTGCGTGAGGACGAGCCGAGCCTCCGCGGCGAGACGCCGCCCCGCGTCCGTCAGCGTGGGCGTCCGCGTCGCGCGGTCGAAGAGCGAGGTCCCCAGCGCGTCCTCGAGCTGCCCGATGGTGTAGCTGATCGCCGACTGGACCCGCCCGAGCCGGCGCCCCGCGGCGCTGAAGCTCCCCTCGTCCACCACCGCGAGGAAGGTGGTGAGCTGGTCGAGCGTGTAGGGGGTATGCGGCGCCTGCATCGAGCGCCGAGTCTACCCTCGGCGAAGCACGACCAGACGACGTCGATGCCGACCCAAAATCGAACATGCTCAAATATTGAACGTCCACAAACAGACCAGCAGCGAACCTCGCTCACCCAACAGATCCGAATAACCACATAATTTCGAGGCTCGACGCCGCGGCACGGATTCTGCTGAACAGCTTTCACAGTGGAGGACGTGATGCGGAGAGCCATCCTGTCGAGCGTGTGTGTGATCGCCTTGGGCTGTTCCTTCGAAGGGGACGGTGAGCGCGCCGCCGTCTTCGACGGCCTGACGGTGCTCGAGGCGGGAGAAGGCGCTCTGTCGCTCGCGTTCCGCGCCGGGGACGACGTGATCTACATGGAGGCGCTCCGCGGGCGCGCCACGCCCGAGCACTACCGAGAGGTGCCCGACATGCCCGCCTGGGAGGTCGACGCGCGATTCCTCTCGGACGCTGGCGGGACGTTCTACAGCCGCCGAGGCGGCGACGGGTGGGTGAACCGCCAGTGGGCGCGGGATCTCGACGCGCAGAGCGACGCCCGCCCCTCGGCCACCTCGAACGAGCACCTCTTCCGGCTCGCGAGCGACGCCGCCGCGGTGATGCGCGACGAGATCGTGCGCCAGATCGGCGCCGAGCGCGCGGCCGCGCTCGCGCCCGAGATCGACGCCATCCACGGCTTCGCCGCCCGCGCGCTCGAGGCGTTCGAGGCGAGCCTCGCCCACCGACGCGAGCAGCTGGCCGAGCGCGGGGCCATCCCGTCGATCGAGGGCCCGACGGGCGACGTCACCTACGGCACGAACGGCCCCGAGAACGAGGACCGCCAGCTCGGCGGCAACTACTACTACATCGCGATGCACAGCGAGTCGCTCAGCGGCGTCGCTGGCTGGTTCGGCGACCACAGCGCGACCCAGCTCCACGAGTGGCTCGGCGCCTGGTACCACGTCCACGACGCCTGCAACCACGGCCGCTGCGCGAGCCAGATGCGCCGGGCCTGCCTCTTGCAGTACTACGAAGCGGTCGACGTCTTCAAGCCGGCGTGGCGTTTCCAGAACTGCAAGACGCACTACGACTGGAACTCGGGCGGCGGCGGCCACAACTGCCACGACGACTCGCGCCTGCAGATGAACAACTTCGTCTACGGCTCGATCCTCGATACGCAGTCGGCGTGGTGCAAGGACACGAACACGAACCTCTGGCAGGCGCCGAACTGCGACCAACACACCGCGCGCGGCTACCACCACCCCTCGCACTGCGACTACAGCTGGAACCAGTCCTGCCCCCTCTCGTGGCGCGGCACGCAGGACGGCTGCGACTGCGGCTGCGTGTGGCCCGCTTCGGTGACGGGCCTGCCTGGCAACGTCGGTTCCGATCCCGACTGTCGCTGACCGCCAAGGCCGCAGCGGCCAACCCGTGAGCCCGTCGAGAGCCCGTCTCTCGGCGGGCTCTGCCGTCTTGTCCGAGTCCGTCTCCGAGTCCGTCTCCGAGTCCGTCTCCGAGTCCGTCTCCGAGTCCGTCTCCGAGTCCGTCTCCGAGGTCTCCGAGTCCGTCTCCGAGTCCGAGTCTCTGACCGACAGGGTCAGGGCCCTCGCCGTTGCCGAGCGCGGCCGCGTCTCGCGACCAGCCCGATCAGCCCGATCATGAGCAGGAGCGGAGACGCCGGGCCAGGGTTCGCCGGGGTCGCCGCGCAACCGCGGGATGGCGTCGGCGCGGCGAGGCAATAGAAGCGCGTGCCGCCGAGGTGCGCGCATTCGAAACCAGCCGGGCAATCTCCGCGGCCCGTCACGCAGCGGACGCTGCAGACCTGCTCGTCCTCGAGGCACTCGCCGCGCGCGCACGCCAGGTCGCCATCGCACGTCGCCCCGAGCGCGCCTGGGCTTGGAAGCGGATGCCGGCACAGCGCCTCCTCGCAGACGAGCGGCGCTGCACAATCGCGCGCCGCAGCGCAGGGCGCGGCGCAGAAGCGGAGCGAGGGATCGTCGAACGCTGCGACGCAGCGCGCGCTTTCGCAGTGCATGTCGTAGAGGCATGCGCCGCCGAGCGAGACCGCGCCGGGTGCCCACGCGTCGAGCCAGGGCCGCAAGAAGCCGTCGACGTGCGCGTCGACGCGGGTCGCCCGCCCGCGCTCTTCGCATGCGGCGTCACCGCGACTGGTGACGGCGACGAGCGCGTCGTCGGAGGCCTCCTCGAAGACCGGACCGCCCGAGTCGCCGTGACAGGGCAACGAAGGGCTCGCGCCGAGCGTGAGCGTCGTCGGCGTCACGTCGACGACCCGGCTCGTCCCCTCGCGCTTTCGGTCGTCGTCCCCGGCGCCGATCCCCGTCAGCCCGAAGCCGACGAGGCGCACCGTCGAGGGGACGGTAGGCGCGCTCACGAGGCGCGCGCGCGCTGCGGTGGGCGCGGGCTCGGCGAGCAAGAGGAGCGCGAGATCCGCGTCCGCCGACCCGTCGTAGGCGGGGTGCGCCACCGCGTCGAGGATCGCGACGCGCGCTCCGGCGCCGCCAAGGTCGGCGCCGAAGAAGACCTGCAACGCCGACTCCAGGTGGACGTCGCAGTGCGCTGCCGTCAGCACGACGCGCTCGCTCACCAAGGTGCCGGTGCAGCGGAGCGTGGTCGGCGCGTTGGCGCTGACGATCGCGACGACGGCGGGGTCTCCGGCGGTGGGCGTGCCCGCCGTGATCGCCGACCCCGCGGCGCCCTCACCCGACGCCGACGCCAGGCATCCAGCGAGCGAGAGGCCGAGGAGCAGACCGACGACGCGCATCGACGGTGGAGGATAGCAGCGCCGTCGGCGCTCCGGTCGCCAGGGTGGTCGTCATCGTGGTCGCCAACGTGGTGGTGGTCGTGGCTGTCGTGGTCTTGCGCGGTCACGGCGCGCGCGTCGACAGGCCGCCCGGCTGGACGGCCGCGCCGCGCCAGCCATGGTGACGCGGCGTCGCGACCCCAACGTCCCTGCACGGCGACACTTACGCGCGTCGACAGGCCGCCCGGCTGGACGGCCGCGCCGCGCCAGCCATGGTAACGCGGCGTCGCGACCCCAACGTCCCTGCACGGCGACGCTTGCGCGCGCGTTGGTCAAGGGAAGAGCCCGTCGCCCGCCGCGTGCGGCCCACGCACCTCGCGGCGGAGCCGCCGCCCGCGCGCGACGTAGAGCCCGCGATACATCTCGAGGAAGGCGTGCGCGCCGAGCGCGAGCCCTTGTTCGATCGCGTAGCGCGACGCGGCGTCGTCCCAGCGCGGGCGGATGAGCTCGTAGAACTCCTCCGCGTGCTCGACGTCGAGCACCTCGTGTGTCGCGTAGTGGACGATCTCCTCTCGCGGCATCCAGCCTCGACGCGCGATCTGGTCACCGAGGAAGGCTGAGATCCCCGCGAAGAGGTCTTCGATGATTCCCATCCCCGCGAGCGCGGTTCGCGGGTCGTCGAGCGTGCACAGGCCGATGAGCATCGTGTTGAAGGCACGCACCTCGGGCCCGAGCGCGCGCGCGGCGATGTCCTCCGGAGTCACCCCGAGCCGCCCGAGCAACTCCGTGAAGGTCGCCTCGTGTGTGCGGCTCGGGTCGCCGTGGCCGTGCTCCTCGCTGACGTTGCGCAGCAGGTTCTGGCGCAGCGCGCTGCGGGGCAGGCGGGCCGCGAGCACCGCCATCGGCCGCGAGAAGAAGGCGACGGCCGAGAGGAACTGCACCTGCGTCTCGACGAAGTCGTCGCGCTCGAAGCGACCGGCCGCGAGCTCCGCGAAGTACGGGTTGTCGCGCCACGCGGTGTGGGTCTTCACGTGGCGGACGTGCTCGTCGAAGGTCATCGGATCTCGGAGGTCGGTGCCGTGCACGGCGCGCGCCGCGGGAGGGTCGCGGGTGCGAGTTGGATCGTACACGGGCCGACGGACCTCGCGCCACGGCGCGCGTGGGCGCCCGCGAAGCGCTCGTCGGAAGGAGCTCGTCGACGGCGACGCTACCCGCGCCTCGACGCTGCGCCGTGTCGCGTCGTAGTGCCCCCAACCCGAAGTTCGTTCCGGGTTGCCGTGGATGATCGGCGTGGAGGTCGTTTGCCGCGTTGGACAGGCCGAAGCCTATTCGAGGAGGTCGGCGAGCGAGATCCGCGTCGAGAGCCGCGGATACCCGGAACGAATTCAGTACGGACGACGAGGGACCTGATCGCCCCGGGCCAGGAGGACCAGGTGCTCGTAGACGTGTCCGGCGCGCTCGAAGACGATCGACGTGTGTCCTCTCGTCCGAAGCGCTGCCAGCGCGTCGACCGCGTCGGAGGAGGTCTGGACGGGTCGCCCCCCGACCTGGAGCATGATGTCGCCGTCTTGCAACCCCATGCTCGCGAGCACGCTCACGTCGTGGACCCCGAAGACCTGCACGCCAGCGGAGCCGTCCTTGGCGAGCGCGGGCGACATGCGCGTGGTGCCGGGCCAGGCGATCGCGAGCGCCGCCTCCGAGACCTCGAAGCTCGGTGCCGGCGCGATCGCGCCCATCGTCACGGTCTGGCCACGCAGGTACTCGACGAGCGTGTCGAAGGGCAGACTCGCGCTCCCCGCGGGAGCCTCGTCCGACCCCGCCAGGGCCGAGTCTCCCGACGGGAGCGCGACGGCCACGAGCGCGCCGCTCGCGAGCGCCGCCGCGGTGGCCCCCGCGGCGCGTGCGCGCGCTCGTTCGACCCAGCTCGGAGGCGGGCAGTCTGCCGTCACCACGCGTCCATCGCGCCGACGTCGGAGGCGCACGCAAGGGCCCTCACCCGCGCGCGCGCTCGCGAGGAGCGCCTCGGCCTCGGCCGTCGTCATCGACGCGAGGTCGTAGACGTCCTGGTCGCACCGCCGGCAATGACGCACGACGTCGTCACCCGCCATGTCCTCCCACCGCTCGCGACAGGGCGTCGCGATGCGCACGCGTGCGAGCACCGACGTCGCGCTCTCGCGCAGCGCGGAGTCGACGTGCTCGAGCTCCTGGCGGAGGAGATCCGCTTGCTCCGCTGCGCGCTCGGCCCATTCGAGGGACGCGCGCACGCGACGTCTCTTGGCGAGCAGGACGTCTCGCGCGTCCCGATAGGGCCCAGCCTCGTCCACCCGCGAGGCGCCGGTCGCGTCCGCCGCGGAATCCTCCGGGCCGCGCTCGGCGCTGGTCCTCACGCTCGCCTCGTGTCGATCCCTCTCGCTCATGTGGGCATTCTAGCAGCCCGTTGAAGAACCTAGTTCTTCAACGGAGCCGCGTGTTTTGGGGGAGGCTCCGGTGGGCTTTGCCCACTGGAGGGGGTCTTTCCGAAAGACCCCAGGAAGAAGAGGCAGTCCGTTGAAGGACTCGAAGAGTTCTTCAACGGGCTGCTAGACAACCTCGGGGACGATCGGTTCCACCCACGCTCGCGCGACCGGCTCGTCGCGACCGAACGATGCGCCCGTGAGCGTCTCGAGGTGACCGACGCCTCGAACCTCCACGCGCGTAGGCCCTCAGATCTCGGAGGTCGGGTAGTGCACCCAGGGCGCCCGGCGTAGCCGAGAGGGGCCACGCCACGGGTGGGAGAACGCGAGGATCGTGCACGTGCCGCCCGGTCGCACGCCACGGCTCGCGAGCCAGGCGTGGGCGTCTTCGAGGCGTTCGTCGATCGCGAAGCACGCGAGCTCGTCGTCGGCGAGCGCGTGGGCTCCCTCGCGCAGGCGCGCGCCGAGGCCAGGCGTCCACTCCGCCGGGCTCCACGGGAGGTGGACGAGGGGCCAGGGGGCGCCGCTCGAGACGAGGCGAAACTCCTTGGTGCCGACGTTGCGCACGACGGAGGGGCGGGGCCCGGGTCGACCGAGATCCACGCCCTCGGCGAGGGGACCGGGGCCGTCGTCGAGCCCGCGCAGCCGCGCGGGTGGCTCGAAGAAGACCGAGAGCACCGCGAGCGGCGAGGCCATGCGCCCAGGGTGCTGGCCGCGAAACGTCTCTCGGAGGTCGCCGCGCTCGCCGCGCATCGCGGCGCCGAAGGCGAGGTCCCAGCGGGGCAGCGCAGAGCCGAAGAAGGCGAGACGGAAGCCGCTGATGAAGAGCTTCCGCGCGACGCCCTGGCCGCGCGCCTCAGGCGCGAGCTTGAGGTCCCCTCCGTAGAAGACCGAGAAGACGCGGCCGTCGACCGGGCGCGCCTCGCGCACCGCCGCCGCGCAGATGCCGACGAGCCGCTCCCCCTCGAAGCCGACGAGGAAGCGCGCGTGCCCGAGCCCTTCGAAGAACGCCGCGTAGCGCGGGCCGTGATCGACGAAGAAGCGATCCTCCGAGAGCGGATACGTGATGCCATCTTCGATCTCGCGCAGCCGCGCCGCGTGCTGCTGCACCGCGTCGCCGTCCATCACCTGGAAGCGGACCTTCACGCGCGTCGATCCTTGCGCCCGCGCGGCGCGACACGCGGCGTCCACGTCGGCCACGGCATCGGCGTCCACGTCGGCCACGCCGACGCCCTCCACGTCGGCCACGCCGACGCCCTCCACGTCGGCGTCCACGTCGGCCACGCCGACGCCCTCCACGCGGGCGTCCACGTCGGCCACTCCGACGCCCTCCACGCGGGCGTCCACGTCGTCCGCATCAGCCAGGCCGACGTCCTCCCCGACGGCCGCGGCGCGCGCGACGTCGACCTCATCGGCGCACCGCGACGGTGACGCGCTCGTAGAAGAGGCTGCGGTCGCGCGCGAGCAGGCCCTCGCCGAGCGCCTCGTCGACCGCGAAGCCATCGAGGAAGTCCGCGAGCGCGCGCTGGTTGTTGAGCTGCCGGATCGTCACCGCCGCGCCGGGCCTCAGCGCGTGGAGGGCCCGCCCCCAGCGCGCGACGGTCGCGTCGGTCGACCAATCGAAGATGTTCGAGAGGTGGACGAGATCGAAGCGGTCGAGCCCCGCGACGTCGGGCAGCTCGCCGTGGGTCACGTCGAAGTCGAAGCGACGCCGCGCGCGGAGGTGGGGGAAGGCGTCGCGGCCGAGGTAGCGGCCGAGGAGGACGTGCTGCAGGAAGGGGTTCGACGGTCCGTCCGAGCGCGCGAGCCCGAGCTCGAAGCGCCGCCGGAAGTAGGCCGGGTACGAGCCTGGCGTGGCGTGCTGCACGGCGTCGGGGCCGAACATCGCGACCAGCAAGGTCTCGGTGAACGTCGCCTCGAAGACCGCCGGCCAATAGCGGTGCGTCATCCAGGCGCGCGCGCGCGAGCGGTCACCCGCGAAGTACGCCTCGCGCTCGTCCGCGTCGGCGACGAGCGCGCCCATCGCCTCCCGCATCACCTCGAAGAGGCGCTCGAAGGCGCCGCATTGCGAGAGCCCCTCGCGGCGGTCGTCGTCGACGTTCAACGCCGCGAGCTCCCCGGCCGCGATGGCGTCCGCCTTGCGCTCGACGTGCGCCAGCTGATGAGGGTTCGCGTCGTAGAGCGAGAGCTTCACGTCGGGGAGCGCGTGGGCCATCGCGAACGCCGTGCATCCCCCGGACGCCACGAGCAGCACCCGGCGCGCGCCGAGCCGCCGCGCGACCTCGATCTCGATCTCGGGATCTTCGCGGACCACCGCGAACTTCAGCTCGTCCATCCGCGGTCGAGGATACCGGAGCCCTCGCCCCCGCCTCCATCGAAGACTTCGATGGTAGATATCACGATTTTCCGAATCCCTTCGGCGGTACGCCTTCCCTAGGATGATGAGCGGGATGTCGTCGCTGCCGCCGATGGGGAGCGCGGTGCCGAGCACCGTGGCGAGCCTCTTTGTGTCGAACGCCCGCGTCCGGCCGGACGCGCTGGCCGTCGCGGACGCGCGCGTCTCGTGGACCTATGGGGAGTTGCTGGTGCGGGTCCAGCGCCTCGCGGCGTGTCTGCGCGCTTGCGGAGTCGACCCCGGAGACCGCGTCGCGGTGCTCTCGCGCAACCGCGCGGAGTACCTCGAGGCCTTTCTCGCGAGCGCGTGGATCGGCGCCATCGTGGCGTGCCAGAACTGGCGACTGGCCGACGCCGAGCTCGCGCATTGTCTCGACCTCGTCGAGCCGAAGCTCCTGCTCGCGTCGCCGGACGAGGCGCCCCGGCTGGCCACGCGAGGCGAGCCGACGCTCGTCTTCGGTGAGGCGTACGAGCGCGCGCTCGAGGAGGCGAGCCCGAGCGCGCTGCGCCCGCCGTCTCGCGCGTGGCGAGATTCGCACGTCGGCCGACGCGCCGACGATCCGGCGTTCGACGATCCGGCGTCCGACGATCCAGCGTCCGACGACCCAGCGTCCGACGACCCAGCAGGCGGAGATCCGCGCCTCCACCCCTTCCCGCTCGACCCCGAGACGCCGCTGCTGATCCTCTACACGAGCGGCACGACGGGCTTGCCGAAGGGCGCGGTCGTCAGCCACCGCGCCGAGATCGCCCGCAACCTGGTGCTGCGCGCGGAGTTCGGCATCGCGGCCGCAGACGCGTACGTCGCGTGGAGCCCGCTCTACCACATGGGCGGCGCCGAGTATTCGCTCGGCACCTTGATGAGCGGCGGCGCCGTGCACGTCGTCGACGGCTTCGACGCCGAGCGGCTCGCGGACCTGGCCGAGGCGCACGCCATCGGGTGGCTGCTCCTGATGCCCGGCATGGTCGGCCGCTTCGCGGACCTGCTCGAGTCGCGCCGCGGGTGGAGGCCGCGCGGCGTGAAGGTCTGCGGCGTGATGGCGGACCTCGTGCCCCCCGCGGACATCGCGCGCATCACGCGGCTGCTCGGCGCTCCCTACGCCAACACCTTCGGCGCGACCGAGACCGGCTGCCCGCCCTGCTCGTCGAGCCTGCTCCCGATCGGTGTCGAGCCCGAGCGGCTCTCGAAGGAGCAGAGCCCCTTCTGCGAGGTCCGCCTCGTCGACGAGCACGACCGCGACGTCCCGATCGGCACCCCCGGCGAGCTGTGCATGCGCGGGCCGACGCTCTTCAGCGGCTATTGGCGCGCCCCCGACGTCAACGAGGAAGACTTCCGCGGCGGGTGGTTCCACATGGGGGACGTCTTCGTCCGTAACCCAGATGGGACCCTCGACTTCGTCGACCGGCGGAAGTACCTGATCAAGTCGGGGGGTGAGAACATCTATCCGGCGGAGATCGAGCGGGTGCTCCTGCACGAGCCCGGCGTGGCCGAGGCCGCGGTCGTACGTCGCGCCGATCCGACGTGGGGCGAGGTGCCCATCGCGTTCGTCGCGCGCGCGAGCGACGACGCGGGCGACGAGGTGACGGCCGAGGCGCTGATCGAGGCCTGCCGCGCTCGGCTCGCGAGCTACAAGAAGCCCCGCGACGTGATCTTCCTCGCGTACGAGGACTTCCCGCGCAGCGCCTCGGGCAAGGTGCTCCGGCACGAGCTCGAGGCCCGCGCGGCCGCCCCGAAGGAGCCCGCATGAAGCCGACGACGTCGCTCTGTCACGCCACCGCCGACGACGTCGTCGTCCACGGTCGCAGCTTGCCCCGCGAGCTCATCGGCAAGCGCAGCTTCACCGAGATGATCTTCCTGCACCTCACGGGCGCCGAGCCGACGCCCGCGCAGGCCGCCGTGCTCGACGCGTGCCTCGTGACGCTGATGGAGCACGGCCTGACGCCGACGGCGGTGAGCACGCGCCTCACCTACGGCAGCGCGCCGGAGGCCATGCAGGGCGCCATCGCCGCGGGCCTCTTGAGCGTGGGCAGCACCTTCGTCGGCACCACCGAGGGCTGCGCGGCGCTCCTCGCGCGGATCGTCCGCGCGAGCGATCCGGACGCCGAGGCCGCGCGTGTCGCGCGCGAGAGCCGCGAGACGAAGGCGCGCCTGCCCGGCTTCGGCCACCCGCTGCATCGCCCGGTCGATCCGCGGACCGTCGCCCTGCTCGCGCTCGCGCGCGCCGAGGGGCTCTTCGGCGCACACTGCGAGGCGCTCGAGCGGCTCTCTGCCGCGGTCGACGAGGGCGCGGGGCGGGCGATCCCCGTCAACGCGACGGGCGCCATCGCCGCCGTCCTCCTCGACGCGGGCGTCCCCGCCGAGATCTTGCGCGGCGTCGCGCTCATCAGCCGCTGCGCCGGGCTCGTCGGCCACGTCCGCGAAGAGCAGACGAAGCCCTCGATGCGCGCGCTCTGGGAGGGCGCCGAGGCCGCCGTGCCCTACGTCGCCGACCCCCATGCCGCCGGCCGCCACGCCGCTGGCCCGCATGCTGCCGTCGCGCCGCCCAACGACGACGCTCCGAACGCCACCACACGACCCGCCGAGGAGGAGACATGAAACCTGCGACCCACCGCCCCACGGGAATCCAGGGGCTCCACCACAACGCCTACCGCTGCCGCGACTCGGAAGAGACGCGCGAGTTCTACGAGGACTTCCTCGGCTTGCCGCTCACCGTCACCCTCGAGCTCGGCGCGACGAAGACGGGGCGCTCCTGCCAGCACCTCCACACCTTCTACCAGATGGACGACGGCAGCTTCCTCGCCTTCTTCGAGGCGCCGGACATGCCCTTCGAGTTCGAGGATCACCACGACTTCGACCTGCACATCGCGCTCGAGGTCGAGCACGAGCACATGCTCGCGATGAAGGAGAAGGGGGAGCGCCTCGGCATGGAGGTCCGTGGGATCTCGGACCACGGCTTCATCGACTCGATCTACTTCCGTGACCCCAACGGCTACGTGATCGAGCTGACGAGCCGCAAGCGGAACCACGACGAGGCCACCGACCCCTCGCAGAACCGGGCGCGCGAGAAGCTCGCGGCGTGGCAGCGGACGAAGCGCGCCGCGAACGACACGCACGCCGAGAGCGCGTGAACGGCGCGCGTGCACCCGTTTCGCGGCGGTCCGCACGCAACATCGGACCGAGCACACTCCGCCGCTCGCGCGCCCGCGCCACCATGAGGTACGCAGCCACGCACGAGCGCCCCTCGGGCGAAGCCCCGCAGCCTTCGGGCGAAGCCCCGAGCATCCAACGAATCGAACGACGACAGCGAACGACCGGAGAACGAACGATGACCATCCACCTGCACATGCTCCCGCCCAGCGTGAACAACCTCTGCGTGCGCGTCTTCCTGCGCGCCGCGGGCCTGCCCTACGAGGAAGAGAACGCCTGGGGCAAGACCCGATCGCCCGAGTTCATGGCGAAGATCCCCGCGCACCTCACCCCCGCGATCGAGCTCGACGCGCACCCGCGCGGCGCGATGTGGGAGAGCTGCGCGATCATGATGTACCTCTCGAACCTCCACGGCCTCGAGAAGCTCTACCCGAAGGACCCCGGCCGGCGCGCGCTGGTCGACTCCGCGAATTTCTACCTGACGAGCACCCTCTACCCGCTCGTCTCGCGCGCCACCTACCCGCGCCTCGGCTTCCCTTGCTACCCGGGCGAGGTCGCGGCGACCGAAGACGCCCCCGCCGCGCTCAAGGCGGAGGCCCGCCAGGCCGCCGAGGACGCGCTCGCCGAGCCGCTCGAGGTCTTCCGCTCGTACTTCGTGCGCGACGGCTTCATCGGTGACGGCGAGCACCCTTCCATCGCCGACATCCGCTTGGCGGCGACGCTCGAGTTCCTCGCGATGAACGACACGCCCGTCCCGCAATGGGCGCAGGACTACCTCAAGCGCGTCGAGGCCGCGCTCGGGTCCGCCTACAGCGAGCCGGCCGCCGACGTCCGTGGCTTCGTCGCGCAGGTGAAGGCGGCCTGAGCCATGGAGACGCTCTCCCACGCGCCCGCGCGCGTCGTCTTCGGCGTCGGCGCGGAGGCCCACGTCGCGGCGCTCCTCGACGAGCTCGGCGCGCGCCGCGTGCTGCTCGTCGCGATGGCGCGCCACGCCGAGGGCGCCGAACGCATCGCGCGGGCGCTCGGAGAGCGTTCGGTCGGGGTGTTCACCACCGACCACCCTCAGGTCCCCGGAGACGTCGCCGACGCCGCCGTCCGGCGCGCCCGGGAGACGAACGCCGACTGGGTGGTGGCGCACGGCGGCGGCACCCCCATCGGCGTCGCCAAGGCCATCGCGCTCGAGCTCGGCGAGGGATTGAGGGTGGGAGCGGTCCCGACCACCTACGCCGGCTCGGAGCGCACGAACATCTGGGGCATCACGCGCGACGGCGCGAAGAAGACCGGCCGCGAGGAGCGCGTGCGCCCGAGCCTCGTCGTCTACGACCCGACGCTCACGCTCGGCCTCGATCGCGAGCTCTCGCTGCAGAGCCTCTTCAACGCGATGGCCCACGCCCTCGAGGCCCTCTACGCGGACGACGCGACGGACGATGCGCGTGGCGCGGCCGAAGCGAGCCTCCGGCCGCTCGTCGAGGGCGCCCGCGCCATCGCCGCGGATCCGAGCGATCTCGAGGGCCGGACCGAGGCGCTGCGCGGCGCGGCGCTCGCCTCGGCGGCGCTCGGCGCCGCTGGCATGGCGCTCCACCACAAGCTCGCGCACGTGCTGGGCGGGAGCTTCGGCACGCCGCACGCGGCGACCCACGCGACGCTCCTGCCCTACACCTTCGGCTTCAACGCTCCTGCCGCCCCCGAGGCGCTCGCCGCCGCGCGGCGCGCCTTCGGCACGGACGACCCGCCAGCGTTCCTCTACGACCTGCAGCGCGCGCTCGGCCTCTCCACCTCGCTGCGCGCGCTCGGCCTCGGCGAAGACGACCTCCCGGCGATCGCCGACGCCGTGCTCGAGGCGACGTATCCGAACCCGCGCGCGGTGGACCGCGAGGGCCTGCTCGCGTTGTTGAGCGACGCGCTGCACGACCGCCGCCCCTCGCTGCACACCCGCCGCATGTCGCTGCCGAGCGGCTGCGAGGGGCCGCACGCCACGCTCCCCGTCACCGTCCGAGGCGCGCCGATCGATCGCGCGCGCGTCATCGTGCTCGCGCTGCATGGTCGCGGCGCGAGCGCCGACCGCTTCGTCGCGGACCTCGAGCGCCGCCTCGGGCCGCGGGACGACGTCGCCTTCGTCGCCCCTCAGGCGCGCCACAACACGTGGTACCCCAAGGGCTTCCGCGCGCCGCTCGACGAGAACGCGCCCTTCCTCGAGAGCGCCCTCTCGGTGGTCGAGGCGCTCTACGCCGAGCTCGCGGGCCAGCGCGCGCCGACGGCCGAGGGAGGGCTGAGCCCATCGGAGACGGAGCTCGCCGCGAGGGTCGGTGACGCGCGCGTCATCCCCGTCGGCTTCTCGCAGGGCGCCTGCCTCCTGCTCACCTGGCTCTCGCGCACGAAGGCGCGCCCACAGCAGGCGCTCGCGTTCACCGGCGCGCACACGCCGCTGCCGGACGCCGACTTCGGCGCCGCGCGCGGGCTCCGCCTGCACCTCGGGAGCGCTGCGGGCGACCCGTGGATCGCCCGCGAGACCTTCGAGGAGGCCGTCGGGCGCTTCCGCGAGGCCGGCGCAGAGGTGGACGCGACGCTCGTGCCCGGAGACACCCACGGCATCCACCGCCCCGACGAAGACGCGCTCCGCCGCGCCCTCGATCACGCCGCCATGAACGACCCCCTCGACTACCAAGCTGGCTTCGGCAACGCGCTCGCGTCCGAGGCCCGACCGGGCGCGCTCCCGCGCCACCAGAACAGCCCGCGTCGCGTGCCCTTCGGGCTGGTCGCCGAGCAGCTCAACGGCACGGGCTTCACCGTGAAGCGGGCCGAGAACCGCCGCACCTGGATGTACCGGCTTCGCCCGCAGATCCTCGACCGCGGCTTCCGCCCCCGCGCGCACGCGCGCTTCGTCGGTGACTTCCACGAGGCGGTGCCCTTCCCCGAGCACCTCGGCTTCTCGCCCCTGCCGATCCCCGAGGCGCCGACCGATTTCCTCGCGGGGCTCACCACCTTCGCAGGCGCGGGCGACGCCTCGATGCGCCGCGGCGCCGCCATCCACCTCTACGCCGCGAACGCGAACATGGGCCGTGTGGCCTTCTGCGACGTCGATGGCGACCTCTGCGTCGTGCCCGAGCGCGGCCGCCTGCACGTCCGCACCGAGCTCGGCCGCCTCAACGTCCTGCCGGGTGAGCTCGTGATCCTCCCGCGCGGGATCCGCTTCACCGTCGAGGTCCCCGACGGGCAGGCCCGCGGCTTCGTCGCGGAGCTCTTCGACGGACATTTCACGCTCCCCGAGCGTGGCCCCATCGGCGCCAACGGCCTCGCCGACGAGCGCCACTTCCTCGCCCCCGTCGCTTCCTTCGAGGACGACGCGCAGCCGTGGACGATCGTCGTGCGCCAGGGCGGGCGCCTCTGGGAGATCGAGTCGCCGCACTCCCCCTTCGACGTGGTCGCGTGGCACGGGAGCTACGCGCCCTTCAAGTACGCGCTCGAGCGCTTCAACAGCCTCGGGAGCGTGAGCTTCGACCACCCGGACCCGTCGATCCTCACCGTGCTCACGAGCCCGTTGGACGCCCACGGCCGCAACGCGATCGACGTCGCCGTCTTCCGCAGCCGCTGGGACGTCTCGCAGCACACCTTCCGCCCGCCCTACTACCACCGCAACTCGGCGATCGAGCTGAACGGCGTGATCTCGAGCCCGGCGGGCAGCCGCTGGGCGCCCGGCTCGTTCACCTTCACGCCCTACCTCACCCCCCACGGCATCGCGACCGCCAGCTACGAGGCCACGGTCGGCGCCGACGACGAAGCGGCAGACCGTCCCGAGCGCATCCCCGAGGACTCCCTCTGGATCCAGTTCGAGAGCACCTATCTTCTGAAGGTCATGCCCTGGATGCTCGACCACCCCTCGCGCGACCACGCATTCCTGGAGCGCTTCTCGGGCTTCGAGCGCCGCGAGCCGCTCTGACCGCACACCGACCCACGGTCGCCGGGGACGTGCGTTCATCCGGTCGCTGGGGTCGGCGCCACCGACATGGAGTGCGGGAGAGCGACCGCGTGTCGAGTCGGCGGACGTCGGCGCCTCGAGGACGCCGCCTCGAGGACGCCGCCTCGCGGACGCCGCCTCGAAGACGCCACCGCGAGGACGCCGGCCTCGGCGTCAGAAGCTCGGGCCGAAGGTCCGCAGGCGCCCGTCGACGCGACAGACGGTCCCGTCGCTCGGGTTCTGCAGGGTCACGCCCGTGAACGTGAGGTCCATCGAGGGCGGCCGATCGTCGTCGCCGCACGCCATCAACAAGGCCAGCCCGAAGAGCAAATTCCGCACGCCGCACGTATACGCGCATCGCGAGGCATTTGCCCCCTCGCGCCCCGCAGAGGTGGGTTCAGGGGCGGCGATGCGCGAAGAGGTTCAGCGCCAACGCGTGCACCCACTCGTCGCGGTCGCGGCGCAGGTGCACGAGGAGGTAGCCGACTTCGAGCCGGGAGCTCGCGCCGATCGCGATCGAGGCGCCAGCGAAGAGCCGGTTCTGGTCGTATCCGCGGCGGGCGCCCCACTCCGTGCCGTTGAAGCCGACGAAGAGCTCGTCCCAGAGCACGGCGCCGACCGCGCCGCGCGTCCAGCCGAGCCGCACGAATTGGCGGAGCCGATGCCCCACCCCCTCGCCCGGCCCGAAGCGCTGCTCGGTCCGCGTGCGCGACTGGAGGCTCACCCCGCGGCCGAGCTCTCCCGCGACGATCGCCTGCTGCCAGCTTCGGTGCTCGTCGCGCCGGCTCGCGTTCGAGTCGTCGAAGAAGGGAACCCACGCGTAGCCCGCGTGCAGGCTCAGCCACGGCTTGGCCCGGAATCCCACGGCCGGCCGAAGGATGAAGAGCGTCCCGGCGTCGCCGCGCCGCAGGTGGGTGTCGAGCCAGAGGCTCGCGCTCGGGGCCTCTTGGCCGAGGTCGGCGCTAGCGATCACCCCAGCCCAGACGGCGAGGTCGCGGGTGGACTCGGGGGCCTGCGCCGCACCCACGCTGGCGGTGAGCGAGGAGGTCAGGAGAGCGAGGAGTGCCCCCAACCCGAAGCCCGTTCGAGGAGGTCGGCGAGCGAGATCCGCTCCCTTGGCCGTGGATACCCGGAACGAAGTTCGGGTTGGGGGCGCTGAGATGCGCATGCCTTGGGCCAAAGCATCGGGCGTGCCGCTCGAATTCGCCGAGAACGAAGCTCCTACGCCCGCCGCGTCGCACCCGTCATGTCGCAGCGTCTCGCTCGAACGTCGCGCCGTGTGTCAGGAAGCGCCCGGCGAAGAACCCCCTTCCGGGCGCTGACCGAGCGGTCGTATACTGCTGGACCCATGCAACGACGCTCCACCTCCCTCCACGCCCTCCTCCTCGCGTTCGTCCTCGGCGCCTGCGGAGGCGCCGACATCGGGGAGTCGTGCGACACCCCCGGCTCCACCGACGAGTGCGTGAGCGACGCGATCTGCACGAACGAGTCGGCTGGGGGCGTCTGCCGGCAGATCTGCGACAACCACGGGGACTGCCCCGACGCGCATAGCTGCAATGGTGTGAGCGGGAGCTCGACCAAGAGCTGCCAGCCGGACTGATCGCCGCTGCGAGCCGACCTGAGCTCGTTCGAACGGGCGCCCTCCCCCCGCCTCGCGCATCCTCGGGCCGTGCGGAGCCTCCACGTCGCGTGCTTGCCCTTCCCGTCCCCGCAGGGGACGCAAGGAGTGCTGCGCGCGATGCTCGACGGGCTCGCGGGCGAGGGGCACGACGCCCACCTGCTCACGTACGACTATGGCGCCGACTGCGCCGACGGCGCCGATTGCGCCAACGCCGACGCGCCGCGCGCGTGGACGCTCCATCGCTCCCCGTCGCCCCGAGGCCTCCGGCCGCGGACGCTGCGCTCGGGGCCGTCATGGTCGAAGCTCGCGCTCGACGCGCGAATGGTCGCCGAGGCTCGCCGGCTCGCGCGGGCGCTCGAGCCCGCCGTCGTCATCGCACACAACGTCGAGGCGGCGCTCGTGGCGAGGGCCGCCGGGCTCGACGCCGTGTACTACGCGCACACCCGCTTCGACGTGGAGCTGCCAACGTATCGCCAGCGCTTCGGCCGGGCGCTCCACCCCCTCGGCGCGGCGCTCGACCGTGCCGCGGCGGGCGCGTCGAGGGTGGTCGCGATCACGCCCTCGCTCGCCGCGCACCTCGAGGCGACGCTCGAGCGCTCGGTCGCGACCCTCCTGCCCCCGTGGTCGCTCGACGCGCGCGGGTCGACGAAGGAGCGCGCGCCCTTCCACACGACCCTTCCTGCCGCAGCCTCCCCCACCATGAGCGACGACGTGCGCGACGACGCGGCCCTTCCTGCCGCGCCCTCCCCCACCATGAGCGACGACGCGGCGGAGCGCAGCGCCGCGCGCGCCTCCCTCTCCCTGCCCCGCGATCGCCCCGTGGCGCTCTACGCGGGCAACCTCGACGGCTACCAGGGGTGGGAGCACGCGGGCGCGGCCGCGGCCCGCGCTGGCTTCACCTGGCTCGTGGCGACCGAGAGCGATCCCACCCCGCTGCGCGCGTTCCCGCACGTGCGCGCGCGGCTCGCCACCGAGGCAGACCGACGCCGCGCCCACGCCGCGTGCGACGTCGCCCTCGTCCCACGCCGCGCGCCCGGAGGCCTGCCCATCAAGCTCCTCGACGCGCTCGCGCGCGACGTGCCCGTGGTCGCGATGCATCGCGCCCTGGCAGGCCTCGCGCCCGACGGCGTCGAGGTCTGCCAGGGCGACGACAGCGCGGCCCTCGCGGACGGCCTGAGGCGCGCGCTCGCGCGTCCCCCACGCGGAGGGCGCGCCTGGGTCGCGCGGCACCTCGACGCGCGGACGTTCGCGCGCCGGGTCGAGGCGCTCGGAAACGCGCCCGCGCCGTGACCACGATGTCACGTGAGGTGTGGTGAGATCACCACTCATGGTGCTCTTCACGCTCTCGGCCGGCGCGACCTTCATCGTAAGCGATTGGTTCGAAAGGTTCGGAGGCTTCTCGATCCAGAACGCGCTCGCGAACATTGGCTTCGACGATCAGGACCGCTCCGGCTCCACCCTCTCCGCCGTCCGTATCCCCGAGCCCGGGCGCTTCGTGCGCGGCCAGTACTACTACCCCATCAACTTCGGCCACATGAACGCCGGCCACGCCCACTGGGGCGGCTTCGCCGTGACGATCGGCGTGCAGCTCGGCGAGCTCGCGCCGGAGCGGACGCACCAGCCCACGTACGAGCCGACGTACGCGCCTCAGCCCGCGTACGCGCCGCCGACGACGCCCGCGTACGCGCCGCCGCCGGCGCCCACCCCTCACGTCACGCCCGCGGCACCGCTCACGCCGACGACGTACGACGCGCCCACGCCCCCGGCGCAGGTGCCCGCCGTCTTCGACGAAGACAAATGAGCGCAGAATGAGGACCGAGCGACCGAGCGTTACCGGAAAGCGCCGACGACGCCCAGCGTGAGCGAGTCCTGCACGCGGCTCGTCGGCGCCGTCCGCAGATCGTCGCGCTGGTAATAGACCGGCGCTTGCGCGTGATCGCGCCGGTACTCGACGTAGACGTCGATGCCCTTCACGGGGCGGAGGATCGTCGTGAGGGTGACGCTCGAGACCCACTCGCTGCCCGCCCAGAAGAGCGCGCCTTCCGGGGATTGGGTCGCGTCGCGGAAGAAGTCGCCCCGCGCCGCCAGCCCGAGCCACTGCAGCGGCGCGACGTGCACGTCGAGGCTGCTCGCCATCCACCACAGCCGCGCAGGCGACGGCCCTCGCTCGAAGCCGCCGTTCACCTGCGCTTGCACGCCCAGCCACGTCGTCGGCGCCGCATGCACGGTGAGGTCGAAGAGGTGGCGCCAGCTCCGCCAGCTCACGTCGTGCGGCCGCTCGTTGCCGCCGAAGTAGAGCAGATTGGCCGAGAGGCGCTCGGAGCCATAGCCGACGTGCGCCGCGACGCTCTTGTTGCGGTTGCCGTCGACCACGGCGTTCCAGCCGTTGTAGACGGCGACCCCGGCCTCGAGCCCAGACTCGAAGGGCACGCGGGCGCGGACGCCCGCGTGATAGAAGGGCAGCCCGTAAAAGAGGTTGCTGCGCGAGTAGTGCCACTGCCCGGCGATGTTCATGCCCTCGATGCCGATGGGCGAGAGGAAGAGGCCGGCTTCGACGGGGATCGCCACCCCGCCGAGCGGCGCCTCGTAGCCGAGGTAAACTTGCTGCAAGACCCGCCAGAGCGGCGCGCCCGAAGGGCCGACGCCGAGACCGCCGAGGTCCGCGGGCTCGGCGAGGTAGTAGGTCGTCGGCGTGTTGCCCCATTGGAGCGCGACGTGCGCGTAGGCATCTCCGTAGCGAAAGTCGCTCCCAAAGACCACGTTCGAGAACGTGAAGCTGGCGTGCCGGTTGTCGAAGCCGCGCAGCGCGAGAACCCCGACCTCGGGGTTCTGCATCGCCCAGGTGAAGTGCAGCTCGATCATGCCGAAGGGACGGAACGTGAGCGCGCGCCCCCGCTCGCCGTCCTCCACCGCCTCGACCTCGCTCGGGAGAACGACGACGTCCGCGTCGAGCGGTGAGAGCGGCACGAGGGGCTCGGCGGAGGTCGCGTCGTGTGGGGCGTGTGGCGCGCTTTGCGCCGCCGCCATCTCCGCCAGCCAGAGCAGGGCGCCACAGGCCCACGTCAGGTGCCTGGTCACGCGTTGTTGGCGCTTCCCTGGCGCCGCGGACTCCCTCGCTCGGTCCAACATCGCGCCGACCATAACCCAACGGCCGCCCCGTGCCCGAGCGCGCTCTGCCTCGACGGGCGCTGCCCGACCCAACATCAGGTCACCGACTGCGCCTCGTACGCTGCCGCGCGAGCTTCGCGGGCGGCCCGGAGATCTGCCAGTTGCTCGGGAGTGCCGCCCGGACTGCGCTGCAGTGAGTGCGTCGCGGCCGACGGGCGATGCACCACCGACTCGGATTGCTGCACCACGTACCTCGTGTCGCCGCGGGGACATGCCCCGACGGCGTCACGGTGGAGGCGGCGCGCCCTGCGAAGATCGCCGCGCGCCGTCGAAGGTGATGCGGAAGCGGGTGCCCTCGCCTCGCTCGAGCGTGACCTGGCCGCGGAGCTGTCGGGTCAGATCGCGGACCAAGCGCAGCCCGAGCGAGCGCGCGCGCTCCCAGTCGAAATCGGGCGGCACGCCGATCCCATCGTCGGCCACCTCGAGCACGACGGCGCCCTCGGCGTCGAGCAGGGCCGTGACCGTGACGCGTCCGCGTCGGGTCGGGAAGGCGTGCTTCAGCGAGTTCGAGACGAGCTCGGCCACGATGAGCGCGCACGGGACCGCCGCCTCGATGTCGAGGACGACGTCGCTCGCATGCGCCTCGACCTCGATGCCTTCGGCGCCATAGCTCGCGCGGATCGCGCCGACGAGGCCCCGGAGGTAGAGGCCGAGGTCGACCCCCGCGAGATCCGCCGAGCGGTAAAGCTGCTCGTGCACGAGCGCGATCGACTGGATGCGCAGCCGGCTCTCGTCGAGCATTGCGCGGGCCTCCTCGCTGTCCGTGCGTCCGCGCTGGAGCGAAAAGAGGCTCGAGATCACCTGCAGGTTGTTCTTCACGCGGTGGTGGACCTCCTTGAGCAGCATCTCCTTCTCGCGCAGCGCGCGCACGGTCGCCTCTTCGAGGCGCTTGCGCTCGCTGATGTCGGTGTGCACCGAGATCCACACGGGGCCGTACTCCTCGTGCTCGTACGTGGAGACGCTCGCGGCGGTCCAGATCGTCGTGCCATCCTTTCGACGGTTGAGGATCTCGCCGTGCCACTCTCCGTGGCGCTCGAAGTGCGCGATGATCTCCGCGGCGCGCGCTTCGGGGTCGAGGTCGCCGGGCGCGTTGATGACGTGGACCGGTTGGCCGACGAGCTCCCCCGGTCCATAGCCGAAGAGCTCCTCGATGCGACGGTTCGCGAAGACGATGCGGAGATCGCTCGTCCGCGTGAGGAAGACGCCCTCGGCGAGGTTCGTGAACATGGCCGCCTGAAAGCGCGACTGCTCGAGGAGGCGCGCGTTGTCGAGCGCCAGCGCGACCCGCGCGGCGAGCGCTTCTGCGAGGACGAGATCCGAGCGCTCGAAGGGGGGTTCGGCCTCGGCGCGAGCGAGGCAGATCACGGCGAGGCGCTGCCCGCGCGCGCTCATCGGCGCCCACATCACGGAGTGGACCCCCGCGGCCTGTAACGCTTCGAGGTGCGCGGGGCTGGTGGCGAGCGCCTCGCGCAGCGGCGCCCCACGAGCCTCGGCGATGCGCCCGGCCGTCGCCTGCGCCATCTCGGACGCGAGGCAGTCGGGCGGAAAGCTCGGCGCCTCGAGCGCGGCCGCCACCGCCGAATCCAGGGGAGCCCGCGACGCGAGCGCGACGCGACGCATCGAATCCCCCTCGACGAGGTCGACGGCGCAGAGCGATCCCAGCGCGTCCGCGCCTAGCTTCGCCGCCACCTCGAGCAGCCCCTTCGGGTCGAGCTCCGAGGCGAGCTCGACGCTCGCGCGCGCCAAGAACTCCTGCTCGGCGAGCGCCGCGCGCACTTGGCCCTCGAGCGCGGCGCGCTCGGACACGTCCGCGATGAAGCCGAGCCAGCGGCCGTCGGGGAGCACCTTCGCGGTCACCTCGACCGGGAGCCACGTGCCCGCCTTCGTGCGCATCTCCCAGGCGCCGACCTCGACCGAGCCGGCGAGCTGACGATCGCGAAGCGCCCAAAAACGCGCCTCATCCTCTGCTCGGATCAGGTCGACGACCCTCATCGACACCAGCTCCTCGCGCTGATAGCCGAGCATCTCGCACCCGGCCGGGTTCACGTCGGCGTAGCGGCCCTCGAGATCCGCCGTGAACACCCCCATGGGAGCGTAGGTCAGGAGCTCTTGCGTCCGCCGTCGCTGCGCCTCCTCGCGCTGGTGTGTTCGCTCGAGGCGGGCCGCGGTCACCCCCACGAGCGCGAGCGCGAACGCCACGCCAGCGACGGTGCCGAGACCGAGGAGGAGCGGGAGATCGCGCAGGCCGGCGGCTCGCACGGCGGCCAAGAGCCCGAGCCCGGCGAGCGGCCCCACGACGATCGCCGCGACGCCGAGGCGCCGCAGCAGGCCGCCTGCGGGGGTCGCCGACGTGACGAGGCGCATCACCCCCTCGCGCGGGCGCGCCAGCAGCGCCCCCGCGGCGATCAAGAGCAACGAGACGCTCGTGGGGATCGCGACCCCCTGCACGGCTTTGGGCTCCGCCTCGTAGAGCTCCCCCGCGCCGAAGAGGTGCCCCACCAGCGTGACGAACGCGATGAAGAGCACGAGGAGCGCGAGCACCTCGCGCGGTCGCGCGCCCCTCGGGCCCTCGGCGTCGAAGACGATCGCCGCAGCGCCGAGCAGCGCGATCGCGAAGGCCGCGAGTGGAGACGGGCGTCCCGGGTGCGGCCCGGCCTCGTGCAGACGGGTCGGGAGCACGCGATCGATGCCGAGCTCGAGATCACCCAGGTACTCGACGAGGACGAGGGCGCCTACGACCAGCGCGAGCGCGCCGAGCACGCGCGCCAGCGCCTGCGCGGCGCGCGTGGGCTCCGCGCGGCTCGAGAGCGCGACCGCAACACCCGCGAGGACGAGGCTGAATCCGGTGATCGGCTGGATCGCCGGTCGTCCCGGCGCGAAGGTCGCGAACGAAGGCTCGCGCACGACGTGACCAAGCGAGGCGACGCCGGTGACCACCACCCCGAGGAGGGTGGCGAGGCGACCGGCCGCGACGAGGCGTCCGCGGTGGGGCATCTCACGCGCTCGCGGTGGTGCGCCTCGCCCCTATGCACCGCGCGATCAGGGGCTCGAGCTCGTCCGCGCGAAAGGGCTTGTCGAGCCGGCGCCCGGCCATCGACTCGAGGAACGCCACGCCGCGTGCGTCTCGCGCCCCACCGCTCATGACGATCATCCGACGCGCCAGGTCGGGGTGACGCGCCAGCAGATGCTCGTAGAGCTCCCGCCCGCTCATGCCCGGCATCGTCAGATCCGAGAGGACGACGTCGAAGGTCGCGCCGCCCTCGATGAGCTCGAGGCCTCGCTCGGCGGAGCTGACGACCGTGACGTCGTAGCGTGGCCGAAGGGTGACCTCGAGGATCCGGCCGATGAGCGGCTCGTCGTCGATGACGAGCACGTGGGCCCGCGCCTCGCGGAGGGCCGCGGGCGCCGCGGGCGCGACCGCAGGCAGTGACGAGGCCCGGAGCGCGCGCATGATCGCAGCGACCCGGCTCGCGCCCTCCTCGGCCGAGCGCAAGGCGCCCTCGATGCGGGCGAGGATGGCGAGCTCCTCCGTCGCACGCCGAGGCCCGTCTCCAGCGCGGTCGGCGACCGAGCGCAGCGCGCGGAGGGCGTCGAGCTCGCGGAGGGCCGCGCCGATCCCGACGAGCGAGGTCGTGAGCGGCCCGTTGATGTCGTGCTGCGCCCGCGGGCTCGGCGCGCCGACGTCTCGAAACACGAGCACCGCCCCGAGCGTCCGTCCGTCGTCGCCGAGCACCGGGCCCGCGCTGCACTCGACCTCGCGCTCGCCGCTCGCCGCGCACAACCGCGCCTTCGAGGAGAGCACCTCACCCTCGAGCGCGCGGCGCAGGAGGTCGAGGGGCGCGCGGGTCGCCGCGTCGAGCAGACTCAGCGCAGGCTGTCGCCCGATCAGGTTCGCCTCCTCGGCCTCGAGGCACGAGAGCGCCGAGGCGTTCGCGAAGCGCACACGCCCCGCCGCGTCGACGGCGATCAGCGCGTCGCTCACGCTGCCCACGGCCGACCGCAAGAGCGCCTCCCGCTCGCGCGCTTCGCGCTCGGCGTCGCGACGCGCGAGCGCGACCTGCACCGCCGCCGCGACGGTTCGCTCCGTGAAAGGCTTGACGAGGTAGCCGTAGGGACTCGTCTCGCAAGCGCGATCGACCGTCTCGGGGTCGGCGAACGCCGTGAGGAAGACGATCGGCACCGAAGCCGCCTCCCGCGCGGCCACCTCCCGGATCCTCGCCGAGGCCTCGATCCCCGTCATCTCGCCTTGCAGACGGATGTCCATGAGCACGAGGTCCGGCGCGAGCGACCTCGCCTTCTCGACCGCGTCCTCGCCCGCGTCCGCCCAGCCGACGACCTCGTGACCGACGGCGACGAGCATCTGCTCGAGGTCCATCGCCGTGACCGGCTCGTCCTCCACCACCATGATGCGCGCCATCACACCTCCGACACACGACACAGTCGCCCGTCATGAATAATAACGATCTCGTCATGTCACCAGTGCCCGGGTGGTGAGGGTCGCGGCCGGGGTGAAGGCTCACGGTTGTCGGGCATCCCACCGCCATCATGGGAGTGCCGGGGCGTGGTAAGCTGAGGCGTGCGGACGACCTGCAGTCTCTGGGTGCTCCTCCTCGTGGCGTGCGCGGTCGACCCCACCGGGCTGAACGGGGGACGCCGGGACGGCGGCGACCCGCTCCCCGACGGTTCGTCCCCCCTCGACGCCGACGAACCACGCGACGCCGACGAAGCGCGCGACGCGCCGCCTCTCGACGCGCCACCGCCTCTCGACGCGCCGTGGCCCATCGACGCGCCGAGCTGCTCTGGCCCGTGCCCCGATGGCCCCTGCCTCCAATGGGCCGGGACGTGCTCTGCGGACGGACGGTGCGACTACCTCGCACGCGTCGGGGCCACCTGCGAACGAGAAGGAGAAGTCTGCCCCGGCGTCTGCGACGGCGCGGGCGAATGCTCGCCTCGGAGCTGCACGCCTCGTGCGCTCGTGCACCGCGCCGCGCTCACCATCGTGCAGCGCGAGGATAGCAGCGTCTACGGCAGCCTCTCGGGGTCGCCGATGGAGCTCCTCTGTCCCGAAGGCCATGGCGCGGTGGGTGTGCGCGCGGTCGCCCTGCGCGACGGCGACGATCGCGATCGGCTCCGCGAGCTCGCCCTCCTCTGCGCGCCGCTCGTCCTCCACGACGACGGAACGCTCGCGACCGCGGTCGAGGGCCCAGAGGTCGCCATCGGCGCCGACGCGAGCGAGGAGTCCCAGGTCGCGCGCTGCGCCTCAGGGTTCTTGCTCACCGGCTTCAAATACGGCGAGTCCTCGAGCCGCCTCGGCGGGCTGCGCATGCGCTGCCATCGACCGGCCGTGTCACGCTCGACGTCGGGCGGCCGCACGGTCGGCTATATCCTCAGCCGCGACGGCGGGCGCTCCGAGCCCGAGTCGGGCACCGTAGGCATCTCGAGCAACTCCAACTTCGAGTGCGCGAACCCTGACTTCATCCGCGGCCTGTTGCTGGACGTCACGCCGACGGGCCGATACGTGTTCGCGCTCTCCGCGCGCTGCGGACGGATGGTCGAGCCGCCGCGGACCACGCGGCTCGGCAGCGAGCGAGACGATCGCACGATCGACCTCTGCCCCGTCGGCGCGCTCATGACGGGTGTCGAGGCGAGGCTCGCGCTGGGCGGCGCGGCTGGACAGCTCGCGGGGTACGCGACGCGGTGCACCGCCCAAGACGTCATCGACCTCGGCGCCGCGGGCCTCTCGCTGCGGGCGGGCGCGGTGACGCGGGCGCCGGCGAGCGGGAGCCGCGGCTCGTTCTCGGACACGGACCCGCCAACGAGCGAGGACCCCGAGCGGCGCGCCTGCGCCGAGGGTGTGGTGGTGGAGCTCGGCGCGACGGAGGCCTCGAGCGGAGGCGAGGTGAGGCCCTCGGGTCTGCGCGGTGGATGCCGCGCGCTGGCGACCCCCGCCCCGCCCGCCCCGCTCGCGCCGACCGGCGCCACGGCCTCGTGGAGCTACGGCGGCTCGGGCGAGGCCCGTGGGCCCTTCGCGTGCCCCGCGGGCCACCTGGCCCGCGGGGTCGTGGTCGACCACGGGCCGACGCTCAACGGCATCGCGCTCGAGTGTTGGCAGACCTTCGTCCGCGACTGACCCGGCCGCGACTGATCCGGCCGCGACTGATCCAGGCTGGTCCTGGCGCGATCATCCGCAGGCGACGCCGCACACCATCGTCCCGTCGGGGCAAGTCACCCCCGCCGGCGCGCCGTCATCGGGGCCGCAGTTCAGCGAGCACGAGGCGTTGGTCCCGCACACCACCACGCAGCCGCCGGTGCACTTCACGTTGCAGCTCGACGAGTCCGTGCACTCGACCCGGCTCCCCGGCCCGAGGTTCAGCTTGCAGTCGGACGAGTCACGACACGAGACGAGGGTCTCCCCCGTAGTCTTCAGGTCGCAGTCGGACGAGTCCTCGCAGGCCAGCTCACCCGACTCGACGTTCGCTTTGCACTCGGTCGAACCCACGCAACGCAGGAGGACGCGCTCGCCCGAGCCGTTGCACTTGGCGTCGCCCTCGCAAAGCAGATCGCACGTCCCCTCGCAGGTCGTGTTGCAGTCGTCCGTGCAGGCACACCCTGCCGCGTCGTCACATGCGCACGCGCCCGCGCACGTCGCCCGGCCGGGAGGTTCGCTGCTCCCGCACCCTACCAAGCCGAGACCGGACACCAGCACCGCCAAACCGAAAGCAATCGTTCGCATGGTCACCTCGAACTCTGAAGACCTCGTCATCCTGCCAAATACCCGCTCGAAGGGACGTCAGGGGTTCCCTCTCCGCGACCGCGCTGCGCTCCACGACCGTGAGCTCGCCCCACGGCGCACAGACCAACAAAGCCGGAAGATTTCGTCATCACTGTGATCTCGTCGTGTTTCGACTGACACGGGATCACCCGATGGACCCGTTCGTCGGACGTCGTGCCACCCTCCGACGTGGAGGTCAGGATGCGACTGGAGCTCGACTCGACTCGTGTGGTCACGCGCTTCCCCGAGGTGCTCGCTGCGTTCCTCGCGGTGACGTTGGTGGCGTGCAGCTGCAACGGCGACGACCCAGCGCCGCCCGACGGCGGCGACGCCGCGAGCTGCGCGCCGATCGGCGCGAGCTGCGCAGAGGTCGCTTGCTGCACCGGCGCGCTCTGCGAAGGTGGGGTCTGCGTCGAGGAAGGGCCGTGCGCGGCGCTCGGCGCGAGCTGCGCCGACGAGGCCTGTTGCAGCGGTGGCGTCTGCGAGGACGACGTCTGCGTCGAGGAGCCTTGCGCGGAGCTCGGCGAGGCCTGCGGCGACCTGCTCTGCTGCGGGGAGGGGCGCTGCGAGGACGCGCTCTGCGTCTCGTGCAGCAGCGATGGGCGGTCGTGCGCCGTCAATTCCGATTGTTGCTCCGAGCTCTGCGACGGCGGCCGGTGCACGACGGGCGTCGACTGCGGCCTGGTGGGCACCGCCTGCGCCGAGGACGGCGACTGCTGCGCGGGCGCGTGCACCGAGGGCGAGTGTGTCCCGCCCCCGGTCGACTGCGCGCCGCTCGGCTCGGCCTGCGCGAACGCGGGCGCGTGCTGCTCCGGCAACTGCGAGGGCGGCGCCTGCGCGACCTCCCCGGGATGCCGCCCTGCTGGGGAGACCTGCACCGACGACTCCCAATGCTGCATCGGCCTGTGCTCGGACGGCCTCTGCGCTGCCTCCGGCGCGTGCCGCGTCGCGGGCGAGCCCTGCGGGACCGAGGGCTTGAGCGGCTCGTGTTGCTCGACGCTCTGCCTCGACGCCACGGGCAGCGGCGTCGCCACGTGCCAATTCCTTGGGGGCTGCCGCGTCGTCCGGGAGGTCTGCACCCGCGACAGCGACTGCTGCTCGGGCTCGTGCGCGGCGTCGGGGACGACGTCAGACGGCCGGCCCATCATGCGCTGCGAGCGGACCACGTCGTGCCAGCAGCCTGGCGAGACGTGTGCCTTCGGCGGCTCGAGCTCGAACTGCTGCCCGAGCGGCGGCGGCCGACGAGGGTGTGAGCCCGCCGGTATCGGCGTCTCCCGGTGCGTCGGCGGAGGTCGCTGCGAGGCGCTCGCGGGCGACGCATGCGAAGCCGACGCGGACTGCTGCCCAGAGCCCCCTGGCCTTCGCTGTCGCCCGAGCGTGGCCGCGGGGGGCGCCGACCGCTGCTGCCTGCCCGACGGAGAGACGTGCGCGTTCGGCGACCTCTGCTGCGGCGGCGTCTGCACGCCGGACTCGGAGGGCGTGCTCCGCTGCGGGTCGGCCTGCGTCCCGGACGGCGGGTCCTGCACCACCGCGCGCGACTGCTGCGGCTGCGCCTGCGTGAGCGGCACGTGCTCGAGCGATCCGGCCGATTGCAGCGAGTGCACGCTCGGGCAGCTCGGCGACTTCTGCTCGACCACGGCCGAGTGCTGCAACGCACCGCCGGTCTACTGCAACTCGGACGTGGCCGAGTTCTCGACGTGCGTCGTGCGCTGATGGCTCACGGCGTCGCGTAGCGGCGCCACGCGCGCTCGGAGGGCGAGCGGACGAAGATGGCCGCGAGGCCCAGCCCCCCGACCGCGGTGGTGCCCGTCGCGATCGCCGCGCCGAGGTGCGTGTCGATGCGCGAGCGTGCCGTGAAGCCGATGAGCACGGCCGTGGCCACGAGGTTCAGGGCGCCGAAGACGCCGCCGAAGATGCGGCGGCGACGATCGCGCGCGGCGGCGGCTTCGAGGGCGCGCTCGCTGGCCTCGAAGGCCGTCGGCGTCAGGCCGGCGGCGCGTGCGGCGACGAAGTCGTCGTAGTTCTGGCGCGCGTCGCGCGGGCCGCGCGGGCGCGCGAACCCTCGGTAGGCGATCACGGCGAGCGTCGCCGCTCCGACGAGGCAGCCGACGCCGAGGACCAGGTCGACCGTGCTGGGGTTCCGCTCGAGCAGGTGGTCGAACGCGCAATAGGCCTCGAAGACGGCGACGACCAGCGCGCGCTGGGCGGCGAGGAACGAGACCGGATCGAAGGCGAGCGCGGCGTACTCGAGCGAGTACGCGAGGCGGTCGACGTCGGTGGAGGGGAGCGTGAGGCGGACGGGGCTGGAGTGTCGCGCCGTGTCGACGTCCGAGCCCACGCCCAAGACCGCGTCCGAGCCCGTGGAGACGGTGTCCGAGCCCGCTTCCGAGACCGCGTGGGAGACCGTGGAGACGGTGTCCGAGCCCGCCGCGTGGGAGACCGTGGAGACGGTGTCCGAGCCCGCCGCGTGGGAGACCGTGGAGACGGTGTCCGAGCCCGCGTCCGAGGCCGCGTCCGTGGTTTCCGGGTCGGGAACGACCCCGTCCTGCGCGTACGCCGTGGGGGTCGACAGCGCCAGCGCGAGGAAGAGGCTCACGCTTCTAGCCCGAAGCTCGTTCCGGGTTGCCATGGATGATCGGCATGCAGATCGTTTGCCGCGCGGACGAAGGACGGGCCAAAGCCGACTCGAGGTCGGCGAGCAAGATCCGCAGCGAGGGCCGCGGATCCCCGGAACGAACTTCGGGTTGGGGGCACTTGCGCGGCTCGCGAGGGCCATGACGCGCTCGGTACGCGCCGACCGCCCCCGCGTCAACCGCATGCGTCCCGCGGTCCGCTCCGCTGGCCGCTCGCGAGCGGGGCAGAACCTCCCTCAGCGCGCGAGGATCATCGTCGTCTCGGCTTCGCCAGCAGCGGCGGCGCGCGGGTATCACTCGAAGCGCACGAAGTCGTGCGGACGAACGTCAAAGGGGTCTCCGTCATCGTGATTCATGTCGGTCCTCCCTGTGCTCACCACGACCTCCACCTGAGCACACCTCATGCCACCGAGCCTCGCCGCGGAATGTCGCGCTTTCGCGGCCCCACACCTCCACACGTGTAGACACCTGCCTACAGGGCGGACCACGTGAGGGCTCCCGAGCGGGGCCTCTCAACCCCAACGAATCCCGACGCTTACAGTTCGTTCGCGGCGACGCGGCTCATCGCGCCAGCACGTAGCGGTCGCCGACGTGACGGAGCGTGTGGAGGCCGAGCTTGCGGAGCTCACGCACCGCCCCGTGGACGCGATGCCGAGCGCGCTCGGGCCGGAGGCGTTCCTCGGGCCATCCGCGCTGCAGCAGGCCCTCGGTCGTCAACCCCTCGACGTGCTCGACGAGCGCCGCGCACACGCGCCAGAGCACGGCGCGCTGAGATAGATCGACGAAGCGGTCCGCCAACATCACGCCGTCGGGGGTCATCTTCGGCGCGCTCCCATCACGGCGTGCCCGCCACCGCGCGGCGAGCCGAGCGCGACACCCACCCCGGCGGAGCTCGGCTGGACTCAGAGGGCTCCGGAGCGCCTCCGCGGCCACCCGGGCGCGGGTCCTCGGCCCGAGCGTCGCGAGCAGGCCGTCCATCCGCGCGCCGTCATCCTCCGCCGCCGCCGCGAAGATCCGCGCGAGGGTCGCCGCGGGCACGTCGACGCGGTCGAGCTCCCGCGCGACGTCCTCGAGCGCGGTGGCCGCGCCGCCGTCCTCGAAGAAGCGCAGGAGCGCCTGATCGAAGCGGGCGTAGAGGACGCTGCGATCGACCCCCGAATCCTCGGCGAGTCGAATCGCGAAGTCGACGGCGCCTCGCGCGCCCTCGACGTCCCCCATGTCGAACGACAACCAAGCCCGCGCGAGCTGGAGGAGCGGCACGAGGCGGGCGCCCACCCCGCGTCGCTCCGCCTCCGCGATCGCGCGCTCGGCCGCGTCTTGGTCCCCGAGCTCGACCAGGATCCGCGCGAGGTTGGTCTCCGCCGTGAACGCCGCGCGCGCGAGCCCGAGGCTCCGCAGTCGCTCGAGCGCGACGGTCGACAGGCGCGCCGCCTCGTCGAGCTCCCCACGCGCGAGCTCGACGAGACCGAGCGAGGCGCCGATGTGCGCCTGACCGTCGAAGAGCGCGTGCGCGCCAGCGGCGGCGAGCGCGTCGCGCAAGAGTCGGTGCGCCACGTCGAGATCTCCGCGCTGGGTCAGCGCGGTCGCGAGCCCCGTCGTCGCCTGCGCCTCGAGGCGAGGGTTCTTGGTCGACCGAGCGCACTCGAGGGCGCGGTCGAAGCTGAGCTTCGCGGCGTCCAAGTCTCCACGCTCCAGGAGGAACGCCCAGCCGACCTCTCGGTGGACCTCCCCCTCGAGCCGCACGTCGCTCCCCGCGGACACCCACGCGAGCGCACGCCGGAGGTCGGCGTCCGCGCCCTCGGTGTCCCCGGTGACGCCACGCATGCGGCCGCGGAGCGCGAGCAGGCGCGGCGCGGAGGGGAGCGCCACGTCGGCCCCCAACACGCGGTCGATCGCCCTTCGGAGTCGATCGATCGGCCCGTGCTGCAGAAGGAACGGACCCACGACGAGCAGAGCGGCGGCGCCCTCCGCCGTGGGGCCGCGGCGCTCGATGACGGCGATGAGGTTCTCCCGCTCGCGCGGGGCCATGGTCTCGTCCGCGTGCCCGACGAAGTACGCTGCGTGCGCCTCCTCGGCGGCCTCACGCGTTGCGTCGTCGAGCTGCGCCGTCGCGTACGCACGCACCGCCTGGTAGAGCTGGAAGCGACCGGCCTCCACCCGCAAGAGCGACCGACGCCGAAGCGACTCCAAGGTCTGCGCAGCGTCCGAGGTTCCGATGACCGCCTCCGCCGCGGGTAGCTCGAACCCACCCCGGAAGACCGTCAGCCGCGCGAGCGCCCGACGCTCCTCGTCGCCACACAACGCCCAGCTCGCCGCGACCGCGGCGTCCATGCTCGCGTGGCGCGGCGGTCGATCGCGCCGCACCGCACGGAGCTGCTCGCTCTGCGCCTCGAGCCTCGAGAGGAGTGCTCGCGGACCGAGCACGGACGCCCTCGCCGCGGCGAGCTCGATGGCGAGCGGGACGTAGTCGAGCCACGCCAGGAGCTCGTCGAGCCCATCCTCCCGCGCGTCGGGTCCCGCGCGGGTCCGGTAGAGCGCGCGCGCGTCCGCGAGCGCGAGCGCGCGCACCTCGACGACGCGCTCGGCGTCGAGCGCGAGCGGCTCGCGCGCGGTCGTGACCACGTTCAAGCTCGGCAGGGTCGCGCGCCACCCCCGCACGGCGTCCGCCAGGCACGTCACGACGGCGTCGGCGTCGTCGAGCACGACGAGCGCCGGTCGCTTCCTCGCGAGCACCACGTCGATGTCCTTCACCGGACAGCCCAGCGCCGCCGCGAGCGCGCCGGAGACGTCGTCGGGGGTTCGCGCGTCGACGAGGTCGACCACGACGCTCGGGGTCCTCCGGAGCGCGAGCAAGCGCGCGAGCGCGCTCTTGCCGATCCCCGGGGTGCCCACGAGGCTCACGAGCGCGGGTCCGGCGCGCACGTACGCCTCGAGCTCCGACATGAGCGCCGCTCGCCCGACGAGCTCGGGCTCCGGTGTCGCCACACCGAGCGTGTGCGCGAGCGCGATCACGTCGTCGCGCAGGTAGAGCCGGTACGCGTTCGTCGGGTGACGGCTCGCGCGGAGCTTCCCCGCCTGGTCCCAGCGTCGCAGAGTCTTCGTGCTCACTCCGAGCAGCTCCGCGGCCTCTGCGACGGTCAGCACGGCCCCCTGCCTCAGCGACATCGAAACGACGATAGCAACCCTCCCGAGAGATGCGAGCTTTCCTCACGAATTACGTATACTCCGGCCGTGAATGACGCTCGCGTTCAGCGCACCGTTCGGGTCGCCGTGAGGATCCATCGTCCGAGGTTCACCTCATCGTGGCGCTCGTCGCAGGGGAGGTCGACGTGGTAGCCGAGTCGCGCCGTGCCCCCAACCCCTGCGGGACGGTCCACCGTCTCGTCCTGTCGATACCGGTGCGCGCCGATCTCGAAACGGAGCGTGTCCGTGCGGGCGGCGAGCAGAGGCTGCCGGGTCAACAAGCCGCTCGCCGAGGGCACGATGGCGGCCACCGGTGCGATCGACGTCACGAAGAACGTCCCTTGCGACTCCGCCTCCGTCGGCCCGTCCAGCTCTCCTTCGCACGCCCCCAGCGCATCTCGCCACGCCTGACCACGAGAGTCGGTTCCGACGCGCAGGACTCGGTCATATCCGCCGTTCACGAAGGCCATGAGCGACCAGACGAGGACGATGACTGGAAGGCAGATGACCGCCTCGGCGAAGACACCCCCGCGCTCACAGTCCAAGAGCCCCTCTCTGGAGCCCACACCCCGAAGCTCGTTCCGGGTTGCCGTCGATGCCCGAGGACGTTCGCCGCGCCGACGGAGGACTGGCCGAGGCCGATTCGAGGAGGTCGGCGAGCGAGATTCGCGTCGGCGACCTCGAATACCCGGAGCGGACTTCGGGTCGGGGGTACCAAGTTCGCTTTTGCCGTCGCGCTCCATCTCGTGCACCTCCGCGAGCTCAGTGGATGAATGCCTGCTCGAGCCCACCGCAACCGGGCACGCCCGGTGGGCAGAGCCCGCCCCCACCAGCGCGAATGCGTCGTAGGCGTGCGCGCCACTGCATGCGCCAGGTCCAGAGCCCGCGATCGACGTCACCGTCGAAGTAGTACTCAGCCTGCGCGACGGCGAGGTCCGTCCCGTCGCGAAGCAAGTCCGCCGTCCGCCCCAGCCCGCCGCTCTCGTCGGGCTGACCCCACGTCAACAAGCTCACGCGCTCCTGGTTGGGGTCGAGCGGCATCGCGTCTGCGCCGGCGCGCGCGATCACACGGAGCTGAAACTCGGAGCCGCCCATCCGCACTCCTTCGCGCACACGCTGCGTTCGACCGTCGACGTCCTCGCGCACCATCGGGCACGCGAGCCACGTCAGCGGGACACCCAGGCCGGCGTTCACGTAGCGCTCGGCGCCGCAGCTCGAGGCGATTCGGCGGGCCTCGCGAACGGCGAAGTCGGCGGTGACGAGCAGCGGCATGTCCCCTGCTCCTCCCGACGGGCCGTTGAACGAGAGCACCTCGTCGCACGCGCGGCTCGGGTCTTCGTCCTCGATGGGGATGGCGCCGACGAGCGCGATCGCCTCGCTCACGGGGGGCGCGTACCGGGTGGTCGTGATGTCGTGCGCCGCCCCGATCGCGGCGAGCTGCGTCGCCCTCGCGAGATCGCGAGCCGCCGATTGCGCGTTCTGCGCGACGTCCCTCGCCACGCTCCGCTTCGAGTCCGCGTTGCCGCACGCGTCAGGGATGCCGATCAGCGTCAAGCAGACCGCCGCGAGGCAGGCACCGGGGTTGAACGGACCGCATTCGCGCGCGGCGGCTCCCGCCGCTGCCGCGACGAGGAAGATCGCCGCTTGGGCGGCGACGCCGACCGCGAAGATCGAGGCCACCGTCATGTTGAGGAGCGCGATCACGTTCATCGCGCGCGCGTGGAGCAGCGCCCCGCCGTAGGCCGCGGTGTCCGCGGCGTCCTGCATCCGCTCGCGGTAGGTGATCGTCTCCCCGAGACCAGCGACGTAATAGAGCAATCCGACGAGGATCGTCGCCATGAAGATCCCGAGCAGCATCATGGCGCCGCGCTCGTCCGCGACGAGCGCGCGCGGCTCTCTGCGTCCATCGCCGCTGGTGCGTTCAGCCACGCGAGCGTCGTCATTCATAACGGTACCCGGCTCCTTGGTTGGGCATCGACGCCTCCGCGCGCAGGTAGAGGAAGCGCCCGCGCTCGGCCCAGGGGGCGATGCCGGGGAAGAGCTCGGCGTGTTGCATCTCGTCGAGACCGCGAGCGATGTCGCTATGGGGCCCCCCTGTGCGGTCGAGCCGCCCGAAACCAGATGGCCGACGGCTCTCCGCAGGCGCCCCGGCTCCGGGAAGCCCGAGCTCCATCGCGGCGTCGCAGATGAAGCGCTTCACGAGCGGGACGCCACAGTGGAAGACGTATGTGACACGCGCCGTGATCAACTCGCGAGGTCCGAATCGCTCTCTCAGGTCGTCCGAGCCCGGGCGCTCGGGGAAGGTCACGGAGGTGGCTGCGCGGTTGTAGCGGATGGCCTCGGTCACGAACGAGTCCCCCGTCGCCGCGACGGCCGTGCGGATGCTGCTCTGGACCTCTTCGGTCAGCGTCACCGACGGCGCGAGGTGAATGAGCGGAAGGTACGCCGCCGAGCGGATCGCGCGAATCCTCGGGCTTCCGCGACCCGCGCTCGGCTCACCTCCAAAGACCAAATCGGCCGGCTCGGCGCCGCCGACCTCGTCGAAGTCGACCTGGTTGATCTCCTCACCATCGTAGAACGCAGGATCGTCCGGGAGCACGACGATCGCGGCCCGCACGGCTCGGTTCGCGGCGTGCCGGACCGAGAGCTTCGCCACGTAGAGGAGCGAGAGCTGCACGAGACTCAGGAAGAGGATCGTCACGATGGGGAACGCGATGAGGAACTCCGCGTAGGCAGCGCCCTGAGAGTCGCTCGCGAGCGAACGACGAGCCCCTGAGTCTCCCTTCGGTGATGTCGCTCGCTGCACGGCGCCTCCCTCTCGGTTTCCTCAGTCGGGCGCGGGGTACCCGAACTCTTGGTACTGCACGTCCGCGTCGTCTCGGACGGCCTCGTAGTGACGGACCCACGCCACGATGGCGACGATCGCCACGAGCACGAGCACGATGAGGTACTCGGAGGTCATGCCGCCGACCTCGTCGTCGAGCAGGCGCACCCGCTCCCGGGAACGAACGCTCATGGGACCGGCGCTCCCAGGACGATTTGGCTGAAGCGGAAGGCACGGAAGATGGGGACGCCGACCGCCAAGAGAGAGGCCGAGACCAAGATCCCCACGACGATCACGAGCAGGAGATACTCGGTGAAGGCGATGCCTCGCTCGTCCTCGAGGAGGCTCGCTGGCACCGCTCGTAGATCCCGCGCGTTGGTCTCGTCGGTCATCTCTCGTCTCCTCGTTCAATCGTCGGAGAGCATCTCCGTCGACTGGCTCCGAACACCGAACTCGACGTGGTCACCGAAGGTCCTCCACGTCAGCAGGCAGACCACCGCCAAGAGCACGAGCAAGATCACGTATTCCGACGTCGAGAGACCTCGCTCGTCGTGACGGAGGCTCGATGAGGGGGAGTCGACCACGAATCGAGATTTGTCGGCGCGTCGCGACGGGGCGACGACAATTGCGCGCCTTCGTTCGTTTCTTGGGCATCCCGACCTGCCGTCGTCGCGCGCTGTCCAACGTTGTCCACCGTTCGCAGGCCATCAGCCCGACTCTTCGGGTCGAGGCGGAACGAGAGTCCCCAGTGGGACCACGAGGCGGATTGTGTGAACGCCACTCCGGATCTGAATTCTCGCGCTGGGACGCGCGACCTTTCGGCACGTGCTTTGCTGAGCGGCTGGCGACATGAGGACCTCTCTCACGCTCGTCGTCACGCTCGTCGTTCCAACGCTCATGAGCTGCGTCAGCGACAGCGCCGAGCTCGACGGACCGCCGCTCGACGGCGGCGAGCGGCCGCGGATCCCCGACGCGACCAGCCCCGAGCCGTTTGGCGATCTGCGGGATCCCGACGCGCTCCCGCCCTCTGTCGAGCTAGACGACGAGCCCCTGATCTTCGCCCGAGGCGCGCGGTTCCGCGACGTCCAGGCGAGCTGGGCGAACGCGATGATCTCCTCGCTCAGCGAACGAGGCGTGATCGCGGGCTACTCGGATGGCACGTTCCGCCCAAATCACCTCGTCACACGCGCAGAGCTCGCTGCGCTCCTCGTCGCGGCCTTTCCGCGCTGCGCGACGACGCGCCCCGTGCGCGCCTTCCGCGACGTGCCCGAAAGCCATTGGGCACACGCAGCGGTCGACCGCGCGCAGCGCTGCGCGATGATGAGCGGATACCCCGACGGGTCGTTCGGCCCAGCCCGCTCGACCACGCGCGTCGAGGCGCTCGTCGCGATCCACGGAGCCCTCCGAGGAACGACGCCATCCGTCGACGAGCGCGCAGGCATCGTCGAACGTTGGAGCGCAGGAGCCCGCGCGTCGGCGGTCCACGAGCGGTACTTCGACGCCGCCCGCATCCCCGCGTGGGCCCACGCTGCGTTGATCTCGGCGACCGAAGCCGGGATGGTCATCCTCGGCGCCGATCGCGAGGGCATCGAACGCGGCGCTCGGCGCGTGCTGCTTCACGACGTCGCCGCCACGCGCGCCGACGTCGCCGCGTTGCTCTACGGCGCGGTGAACCATCCTCGCGGGGACGACCTCGGCGAGAACCCGCGCCCGCCGGCGGGGGGAGCCTTCCGCGCGACCCCCTACCGAGGAGAGGCTCTCCTCGACGGCGAGTGGGTGCTCTCGTTCGATGACGGCCCGCGCGCTTCCAGCGTCCAAGTCGCGCGCGCCCTTCGAGCGAAGGGCGTCACGGGCCTCTTCTTCATGGTCTCGCACACCCTCGGGTGGGTGGACGCGAACGGCGTTCAACTCAACCCGTCGACGCAGAGCTTCGTCGACGGAGTGCTGCGCGAAGGACACGTGCTGGCGAACCACTCTCACCGGCACTGCATTCGGGGCGCGTCCTGCGGGGGTCGAGGGCTCGCGGAGCTGCCGAGCGGGGAGCTCTCGTTCGAGCTCGAGACGACGCACCGCGTTCTGCGGGCCTCGATCGCGCACGCGGGGCACCGCCCGACCGACAAGATGCTGCACTTCTTCCGCGCACCGGGCAGCCAGGATGGTGCGTCTTGGAGCGCAGCGGCGGCCGCGAGCGCGTCCACCGCGCGCTTGCCCGGGAACTACCGTGGGACGATCGCATGGGACCTTCCCCGCAGCGGCCATGACATCGGCGAGTGCTGGAACCGGGGGCTCGACGGGGCAGCCTGCGCGACTCGTTACCTGCGGGAAATCGACGCGGCGCGGATGCGGAAAGGCGTGATCCTCATCCACGACAACTTTCCTCAGGCCGCCGACATGGTCGGGCCGCTCATCGATGGGCTGCGCGCGCGTGGAATGCGCGTCGTCCACCCACGTTGCGTCGTGGGGTGCAGTCGACCCTGAGGACGACGAGCAGGTGACCCACGTCACGCGACCAAGATGATGCCTGCCACGAAGAGCGTGAGGATGCTCGCGAGCGCGAGCAGAACCCAGCGTGGTGCTCCGAGGTCCGAGTCGGCGGTGGCCCAGGCGAGGAACCTCATCCGCCACATCGCAAAGGTCGTCGACCTGGCCGGGAGGAGGTCCGTCGGCGCCACGAAGACCCCGACGCCCTCGTGAGGTTTCGGGGGCGCGGAGAGAGAGTTCGCTCGCGGGCGCGGGGCCGCGGAGGGCGGCAAGGGGATACTCGGCAACGTCGTCGCGTATGGGGATGCCGCCCGACCCGTGCCGTACCGGACGCGGCCGACCCTCGGGGGAGCTTCGGCACCCACCTCCTCACTCGTTCCTTCGCTGAGCACCGAGCCCACACTCGTACCGCTCGGGCCCGAGCCCGCGCTCCCCCGCTCGGACCACGAGCCCTCGCTCCGCGTCGCCACCTCGGCGTTCGTCGGCGCCTGTGGGAGCCCTTGCGCTGCCACACGGCGCAAGGACGACAACACCGCCGGGCCGACCCGTACGGTGGGCTCCGCTGCCAAAGGCTCCGTCGGCCGGGGTAGGTCCACGACCGTGGGGCTCCCCGGAAGCTCGATGGCGTGCTCGTCCGTGTGCTCGTCACCGTCGGCCTCCAACACCATCGCTTCGTTCTCTGCCTTCACGCTTCGCTCCTCGGGTGGACAGACCCGCATCGGTCCGTCGGACGCATGAATCGCGCGGGGTGGACAGACCCGCATCCACCGACTTTCAAGCATGATTCGCGCCAAACGAAGAGAGCTCGGTGTTCGACGCTCCTCGGCCGTCGCCGCCCCTCGGGAGCAAGTCGACAGGGACGGCTCCCTGGAGGCTCGGGCCCACACCCAGGGCACCGAGTCTGCCGAATCTTCGACGCTGGTCCGCTGGCGCGGGATGTGCTCCGAGGGTGCGACGACCCGGGTGAGTCACGCCCCGAGACGCCCAGACCCTCAGCGGCGCGGCCCGACGTTGGACAACGTTGGACACGTCGTGGTGCCGGAGCCTCAGATGACCGCTTCCCTACGAGCCGGCGACAGATCGCAGCCAGATCACAGCACCACCCGTGGTAACCCCCCGCTCGGGGCGCAGGCGGCGGACGTGTCTCTGGGGGGAAGAGCGGAGATGGGGAAAGCAGCGCTGGATGCTCAACCGACCTTCGCCGGGCAGCGATCTCCATGTCGCATGGCGGGTCTCGCCGTGGCGATCGTGACCAGCCGAGAGGGCCTCGCGGACGCGGTGGGGTCGAGGATGCGCGCCGAGGGGGCCCGCCCTGTTTGGACCGGGTGTCCAGGAGCGCCGCGTTCCGCGGATCATCCTTTCTTCGACGCCATCGTCTGGCTCGATCACGCCGACCCCCGACAGCCTGACTTCGCCGCCCTGGTCGCGGGCAACCCCCGCGCGCGCTGGGCCCATGTCGTCGCCGTTCGATGGGTAGACGACCTGAGCCCGACCGAATGGCTCGCTTGCTTCGACGCGCTCGTCGGGGCCGTACTCGAGCGAACGATGGCGCGCGTCGTCGCGCGTGTGGAAGCCGAGACGTCGGGTCGGGTGCACTTCTCGACGCGGGAGCTCGACCCCTTCACGCTCCTCTGGTCGCTCGGGTCGAGGCCCGGCTCCGGCGTCGTCACCTTCGACGCCGCCAACGGGTCGTGCGTCGTGGAGCTCGTCCGTGGCTCGGTCGTGAACGCTCGTTTCACGCCGCGCACCCTCCACGAGCGACCGCTCGAGGGCTTCGAGGCGCTCGCGGCCACGTTGGCGCTCGACGACGCGCGTGTGCGCTGGCGCGCGACGCCGTCCCCCATCACCGATCGAGAGCCGGTCGCGCTCAGCCTCGCGCTCGAGGCGGCCGGTCGGATCTACGACGAGATTCACGCCCACCTCCCGACGACGCGCCACCGCCCGCACGCCTCCCTCGCCAGCGCGCCGACCGACCCGTGCCTCTGGCTCTCCGAGCCGCTCCTCGCACACGACGATCCGTTGGTCTGGCTCGAGGCGACGGCGAGCGCGCCGCCCAGCGTCGGGCCCACGGATCCATGGGAGTCGGATACGGACGTCCGACGCCCTGACTCTGCGCTCATTCGCCTCGCGCGCGAGCTCGAGTCCACGAACGAAGACCCAGACCTGGTCGTCGGCCCTCTGCGTCCGCCGACGGTCGCCCCTGGCGCAACCTCTGGGGTGTTCACTGCGTATGTCGATCGACCGCCCGGCGGCGAGGAGGTCGACCCCGAGGCGCGCCATCCCCAGGTGGCGGCGCCGACCCGATGGGCCGCGACGAGCCCCGCACCGCGAGCTCGCGGCGCGGGGAGTCCCATGGATGGCGCTGCGCCGGAGGTCTCGGCGCCCGATCTCGCTCCGGGGAGGACCCTCGACCGCGCCGCCCTGAGCCTGTGCGCGGCGAGCGTGGCGGTGATCGCAGGGTTGGTGTGCGCGGGTTGGAGCGAGGCCACGTCGGTCGCGCCGACGTCCGGCGAGCCCACCTCCGTCGGATCGACACCAACCCTGGCAGCGCGAGCGCCCGCGTCGGAGCCCTCGCGCCACCCGTCACCCGCTTCGACAGACGCACGAGTCGGCGGCCCCGAGGCTCCGGACGCGCCGAGCGAGGCGACGGAGCGCGAGGCGAGGGCACTGGAGGACGCGGCGCGTGAGGACTCCGACGAGCCGGGGTCGTCGGCGGACGCGGAGGAGGCCGTCCCCGAGCGTCTCCACGACCGACGGGCCGCCGAGCGGCTCTACCAGCGCGCGCAGCGGTACGCCGAGCAAGGCGACCGAGCACGCGCCTACGAGCTCGCGACGCGTGCCTCGGAGCTCGCGTGGACGTCCCGTCGGCTCGCCCGTTTCGCTCGAAGCCTCGCGGTCCCGCCGTCGGAAGGTCGCGAGGCGCCGATCCACGCTGTCGAGGGCGCTCCTCGATCCGACGTCGACGTCCGGGCCGCCCGCGCCGACGAGCGCGATGGTTCGCGCGGCGCCGACGAAGCTCGGGACGCCGTCGGCCGCGACGAGGGCGCCGCCGCCACCGATGGCCGCCCGCGCGCCCCCGCGGCGACCGACGCGGCGGCAGGCGCGGCGAATGACGCGGCGAATGACGAAGGCGGCGCATGAACGCCGCGCGCGCGAGCCTGACGCCGATCGGCCTGCCCGAGACCCTCGGCCGTTATGACGTCCTCGGGCGCCTCGGCGCAGGCGGGATGGCGGAGGTGCTCCTCGGTCGGCAGGAGGGCGCCGCCGGCTTCGAGCGCTTCGTCGCCATCAAGCGGCTGCTCCCGCACTTCGCCGAAGACAGCGAGCTCGCGACGATGTTCGTCGACGAGGGCCGCGTGCTCGCGCGCATTCGCCACCCGAACGTCGTCACCGTCGAGGACCTGGTCGACGACGGAGACACGGTCTTCCTCGTCATGGAGCACCTCGTCGGCGAGAGCCTCTCCAACTTCTCGTTGGCGCTCCGGGCGCGAGCCCTCCGGCTACCGCCCGCGCTCGCGGCGTACGTGGTGGCGGAGGCCGCCGCCGGGCTACACGCGGCGCACGAGCTCCGCGACGAGGCGGGCCGTTCGCTCCGGCTGGTTCATCGCGACGTCTCCCCGCAGAACCTCTTCGTGACCGAGCAGGGCGAGGTGAAGGTCCTCGACTTCGGCATCGCGCGACACGACGATCGCCTCGGCATCACGCGCACGGGCCACGCGCCGGGCAAGCTCGCGTACATGTCGCCAGAGCAGCTCTCGGCGCGAGGGGTCGACCGGCGCACGGACGTGTTCGCGCTCGGGGTGGTGCTCTTCGAGCTGCTGACGGAGCGCCGACTCTTCCGGCGCGAGTCGGACATCGCGACCATCCGCGCCGTCTGCACCGGGCCGATCCCCGACCCTCGAGACCTCGCCGACGGCGTCCCCGGTGGCGTGGCAGAGGCGTGCCTGCGCGCACTCTCCCGCGCTCCCGACGCGCGCTTCGCGACCGCGCTTCAGCTCCGCGAGGCGCTGCTCGACGCGTGCGCCGCCACGCTCGGCCCCGGCCCGGAGCTCTTGCTCGCCGACCTCCTGCGTTCGGTCCTCGGCGACCAGCTCGACGAGCGGGTCGCCTGGCAGCGCGAGATGCGACGTCGCTTCGCCAGCGTCCTACCTCCCCGATCAGCCAGCGCCCCGTGCCACTCGATCAGCGGCTCGAGCACGTTCGGAGCGCTCCCGTACGAGCCGAGCTTCGCATCGGCTCCGGACACGGATCCGAACGATCACGCGGCGAATTCCTTCGGGCCTGCCGACTCTCCGCAGTCCTCCTTCATCGTGCCCCCGCCGGCGCCGCTGCCACGCGAGGCCGAGGTGGGCACGGAGCGCGACCGCTCGCTGGTGGCCGCGACGCCGCGCGGGGCCCGGCAGTCGGCGTGGGTGTGGGGCGTCGTCGCGCTCGCCGCGATGGTCGCCTTCGTCGGAGGCTTGCTCTGGGACCCGGAGCCCGGGCCGGCGGCGCGTCTGCCGCTGCTCCAAGAGCCTCGCGAGCCCATCCTCCCGGCGCTGGAGGGGAGCGCCCCCGTCGGGGCGGCGCCCGGTGCAGGGACCACCGCGGTGGAGAGGAACGCGGCCGCGACCGACGAGGTGACGCTCGAGATCGACACCGAGCCCCCCGGCGCGACCGTCGAGCTCGACGAGGTGCTCCTCGGCACGACGCCGCTCACGACCGTGATCCCCCGCGAGGACGTCGAGCGCGTGCTCACGTTCGAGCGCGACGGGTACGCGCGCGACGAGCACCGCATTCGCCCGACCACGAGCCACGCGATTCACCGCGTGCTGCGGCGGGCGCCCCCACGCCAACGCTCCGCGCCGCCCGACCGCGACCTCGGGGACCTCGAGGGGCCGGACACCGCAGGGATCGCGATCGACTATCCATGAGCACCCAACGTCGCCCTCTCCATCTCCTCGCGGCCCTCGTCGTCACCCTGGTCGTTGCGACCATCGCCGACACCGCGGACGCGCAGCGACGGCGTCGCTCGACGCGCTCGCTCGTGCAGCCGTCCTTCGCGCAGGTCGACGAAGACGATCCCGGCCGCGACCATTTCCTCGCGGGCGTCGACCTCTATCGCAACGACGATCGCGACGGCGCGGTCGAGGAGTTCATCGCGAGCTTCGACGCTCGCCCCGAGCCCGTCGTGGCCTACAACCTCGGCCAGGTGCTGCGCGAGCTCAGGCGCTACGAAGAGGCCGTCGTGTGGTACCGGCGATTCCTAGAGCTCGGTGAGGGTCGAGCGGCGCGGCGACGACAGGTCGCGACGGTCGTGCGACGCCTGGAGCGGATCTTGGTTCCGTTGTCGCTCGACGTTCGGCCCGACCAAGCCGAGGTCCGGATCGATGGGCGTGTGGTCGGGCGCGCACCCTTCGAGGCGCCGGTGCTCGTAGGGCCCGGAGAACGACGCCTGACGATCACTGCGGAGGGCTTCGTGCCGATCGAGGACATGGTGCTCGTGCGGGCGCGGCAGCCAGTGGAGCTCGCCTTTTCGCTGGTCCCCACGACCTCGCGCCTGCGCGTGACCGCCGACCCGCCCTCGGCGACAATCCTCATCGACGGCGTCCCCGTCGGCGAAGGCGAAGCGCAACGCACCGTCGAGCAAGGGCGCTATGTCGTCGAGGTGGTGCGCCCTGGTTACGAGCGCCGCATGGCGCCCATCGAGGTCGCTGACGACGTCGAGCTGCACCTCACGCTGGACCCCGAGCCAAAGCGGGCGTGGCAGAAGTGGTGGGTGTGGACGATCATCGCCGTCGCGGTCGTGGGCCTGGCGGTGGGCACCACCGCCATCGTGCTTGCGGCCTCGTCACGCCCAGAGGCGAGCTGAGATGACGGCGGACGACAGCTCTCGACGCGCCGTCGGCGCCGAAGCGCTCCTCGCGTCGGCTGCCCCGTTGAGGCACGCTCCGGACGTGAGTCAGCTCGAACGCACGGTGCGCGCGGTCCGTAGGCCCTTCCACAAGCCGCGGGCGCTGCGAGTCCGGGTCACCGAGGGGCTCGACGTCGACCGGTCCTTCGTGCTCTCCGACAGCGCCGAGGCTACCCTCGGCACGAACGGCGACGCCGACCTCGTGCTGACGGACGCGACCGTCAGCCAGTACCACCTCGAGATCGCCTCGACGCCCTTTGGCGTGCGTCTGCGCGACCTCGGGAGCCTGAACGGCACGTACCTCGACGACGTCGAGATCAAAGAGGCCACCGTGCCGCTCGGCGCCAAGGTGCGCGTCGGCCAGACGACCCTCGTGCTGGAGGACGCCGGCGCGCAGCGCCCGCGCGAGCGCCCTGGCGACACTTCCCTCCCGGGGCTCGTGGCCGTGAGCCCGAGCATGCGCCAGGTCGCCGAGCAGGTGCAGCGGATCGCCCCGACGCCGGTGTCCGTGTTGCTCCAGGGGGAGACGGGCACCGGCAAAGAGGTCATCGCCGAGTCGGTCCACCGGGCGAGCGAGCGCTCGCAGGCGCCCTTCGTCGTGGTCGACTGTGGCGCCATCCCCGCGAACCTGATCGCGTCGGAGCTCTTCGGCCACGAGAAGGGCTCCTTCACCGGAGCCGATCGCCAGCGGCGCGGCGCCTTCGAACGGGCCCACGGGGGCACGCTCTTCCTCGACGAGATCGGCGAGCTGCCGCTCCCGCTCCAACCCTCGCTGCTCGGCGTGCTCGAGCGCCGGAAGTTCCGCCGCGTCGGCGGCGAGGCGGACATCGACGTCGACGTCCGCGTCGTCAGCGCGACCCACCGGGACCTCCGCGCCGAGGTCAACGCGGGGACCTTCCGCGCCGACCTCTACTTCCGGCTGGCCGTCACGAGGATCGTCATCCCGCCGCTGCGGGAGCGGCCGGAGGACGTCGAGGCGCTCGTTCGTTTCTTCCTTCGCCAGCTCACGGGGAGCCCCGACGGGGTCGAGCTCTCGCCTCGACAGATCGAGGAGCTGACGCGACATCGATGGAGCGGCAACGTCCGAGAGCTCCGCAACGTGGTCGAGAGCGCGGTCGCCTTGGGCGTGTGGGATCTGACCCACGTCGGCGGCTACGCCAACTCCTCGGGGACGCCCGCGGCGCTCCCGGAGGTCGCGCGGGCGTGGAGCGGTGACGAGATCCCCACCTACAAGGACGCGCGCGCCGAGGCGTTGCAGGCGTTCGAGCGCGAGTACCTGACCCGATTGAACGAGCGCTGCAGCGGCAACGCCTCGGCGGCTTCGCGCCTCGCGGCCATGGACCGTCGGTACCTGCTCACGCTGCTACGTCGGCACGGCTTGCGGTGAGCCCAGAGAGGGTCAGTCGACATCCGTCGCGCCATCGGCCTCGCCGGGCGCGGCCGGGCCGCCTCGCAACGTCCTCACCAATCCACCGAGCGCGTCCTCGTCGGGGAGCGAGAGGCTCGACATCGCCGCGCGCCACGCCAGCACGAGCTCCCGCGCCGTGGCGTATCGAGCCGAGGGCTCCCGCTCGAGCGCCCGAAGCACGACTGCCGCGAGCGCGGCGGGCACCTCGCGGTTGTGGTCGGCTGGGCTGACGATCGGCGCGAAGAGCAGCTTCTCCACCAGCGCCACCATATCCGTCGCGGGGAAGAGCTGGCGTCCGGTGAGCGCCTCCCACGCGACGACGCCCCAACCGAAGACATCCGTTCGGCGATCGACGCGCTCCCCCTCCGCTTGCTCGGGTGAGAAGTAGCTCAGCTTGCCCTTCATCTCGCCCGTGCGGGTCTCGGAGATGCGATGGAGCGCCCTCGCGATCCCGAAGTCGAGCACGCGGGCGCGTCCGTCCACGCCGACCATGATGTTCTGGGGGGACACGTCGCGATGCACGATCTCCAGGTGGCGCCCCTCGAGGTCGCGCGCCTCGTGCGCCTCGTGCAGACCCTGGGCGACGTGCTCGAGGACGCGGGCCGCGCTCGCGACGGGGATCCGCCCGCCGGTCCGCGCGATCATCTGGCGCAGCGTGAGCCCGTCGACGAAGTCCATCACGATGAAAGGCATCCCGTCCGAGGTCCGCCCGAGGTCGATCGTGCTGACCACGTAGGGGCTCTGGATGCAAGCGACGAGGCGGGCCTCGTCGAGCAGCATCTCCTCGAAGCCCGGTTGCGTCACGAGGTGCGGGAGGATCTGCTTGATCGCGACGGGCCGCGCGAACCCGCCCTCCCCGCGCAGCGTCGCGAGGTAGACCTCGGCCATGCCGCCGCGGGCGATCGGGCGGACGGTCTCGTATCGACCGAAATCTGGTTTCGTCACCACGTGCGCGGAGGATAGCAGCACGCCCCGCGCGACGAGGGCGCGACGAGGCGCGACGCGAACACGTCCACCCTCAGCCGCGCCAGCGCTTCTTCTCGAGCCGGCCGACCGCGCCGCCCTTCGGGGTCGAGTAGACCTCGAGCATCGCCCCGGCCGCGCCCGTGTCGAGCTCGGCCGCGTTCGCCTCGTCGGTGTCGATGTGCATCTCGAGCACGAACTTCTCGCTCACGCGCACCGACACGTCACCGAAGACGAGGTCGCGGACGCCGCCGGTGATCGCGACCTCGACCTCGTCGCCGTCCTTCACGCCGAAGGCCTCCGCGTCCGTGGGGTGCATGTGGATGTGGCGCCACGCGCAGATCAACCCCTCGTCGAGGTGCAGGGTGCCAGCGGGCCCTTCGAGCGTGATCGGCGCCGAGCCCTGCACGTGCCCCGAGTGCCGCACGGGCGCGTCGACGCCGAGCAGGAACTCGTCCGTGCGCGAGACCTCGACCTGGCAGCGCGGCCGCAGCGGCCCGAGCACGCGCACGCGCTCGATCCGGCCTCGCGGGCCGACGAGCGTGACCCGCTCTTCGGCGGCGAACTGGCCGGGCTGGGAGAGCGGCCGCATCGGCGTCAGCTCGGCCTCCGGCCCGAAGAGCACGTCCATCGCGGCGCGGTTCAGGTGCACGTGGCGCGCGCTGACGGCGATGGGGATCGGCCCCGGCTGCCGCACCTCCTCGGCGCCGCGCACCACGGCGGCCGTGTCGCGCGCGATCTGCAGCTCCTCGTTGGTGGCGACGACGAGCGTGCGCACGCGCGCGCGGTCCTCGGAGATCTCGAAGACGGGCTGCTCGACGCCGACCTTCGCGTCCTGGTTGAGGTCCTCGTCGATGCGGACCCCGAAGAGCTCGAGGCGCTGTAAGATGCGCCGTCGCATGCTCGCGCTGTTCTCGCCGATCCCCCCCGTGAGCACGATCGCGTCGACACCACCCATCACCGCCGCGTAGGCGCCGACGTATTTGCGGGCGCGGTGCGCGAAGACGTTGATCGCGAGGCGCGCGCGATCGTCGCCCTCCGCGGCGAGGCGCTGGAGCTCGCGCAGGTCGTTCGAGACGCCGCTCAGCCCTGCGAGCCCGCTGCGCTGGTTGAGCAGCGCCTCCGCCTCGTCGACCCCGAGCTCGCGCGCGAGCCGCAGCACGATGCCCGGATCCAGGTCGCCCGCGCGGCTCCCCATGACCAGCCCCTCGAGCGGCGTCATGCCCATCGAGGTCTCGACGCTGTGGCCGTACTCGATCGCGCACGCGCTCGCGCCGTTGCCGAGGTGGAGCGCGACGATGCGGAGGAGCTCGAGGGGGGCGCGTAGGTGGTCGGCCGCGAGCTGGGCGACGTAGCGGAACGAGGTCCCGTGGAACCCGAAGCGCCGGAGCCCGTGCTCCGCGGCGAGCTCGGCGTCGAGCGCGTAGGTCTTGGCCCGCCGCGGCATCCGGACGTGGAACGCGGTGTCGAAGACGGCCACCTGCGGGACGCCCGGCAAGAGCGCGCGGGTGGCGCGGATGCCCATGAGGTTCGCGGGGTTGTGCAGCGGAGCGAGCGAGATCTGGGCCTCGATCGCGGCGATCACCTCGTCGTCGACGAGCGTCGCGTCGTGGAAGCGCTCGCCGCCGTGGACGACGCGGTGGCCCACGGCGTCGACCCGCACGTCGCCCAGCGTCGCGAGGACCTCGCGGAGCGCCTCCTCGTGGGAGCGCCCGCCGACCCCGAGGCCTTGCACGTTCCCGTGGGCCGCGCGGGCGCCGGTCTCGGGGTCGACGAGTTGGAATTTCAGGCTCGACGAGCCTGCGTTCAGGACGAGGACGTGCATCGCGGCGCACGCTACCAGCAGGCGCGCGAGCGCGCAGCGGCCCGCGCGTCGATAGCGAACGCCCCTTGCTTCTGGCATCCTCCTTCGAGGAGATGCCGATGCGACGGACGATGCTCTTGGCGACGATGCTCTTGGCCACGTTCGCGTGTGGCGGGGACGACGACGACGGCAGCGGCGACGCAGGCGGCGGGCGGACCGACGCGGGTCGCGACGGTGGCAGCGTGCAGCCGCGACCTTGCCGCGTCGGGCTCCCCGTCGATCTGGTCTTCGTCATCGACAACTCGCACTCGATGCAGGAGGAGCAGGTCAGCCTCGCCGAGAACTTCCCGGTGCTGATCGAGATGCTCACGCAGCCTCCCGACTCGGACGACGACGGCACCCCCGACTTCCCCCCCGTCACCGACCTCCGCATCGGCATCCTCACGACCGACCTCGGCGTCGGACCGCACACCAGCATCCCGAGCTGCAGCACGGCGACGGGCGACGACGGCGTCTTCGTGCACGAGGCGCGGGCCACGGAGGGCCCCTGCGCGGGCTACGCGATCGAGGGCGGTCGCCGCTGGCTCGAGCTCGACCCGGAGAGCCCGGCGACGATCTCCGAGGGGTTCGCGTGCCTCGCGCAGCTCGGCACCGACGGCTGCGGGCTCGAGCAGCAGCTCGAGTCGTCCTTCGTCGCCATCACGCGGCAGATGGGCGCGGGGCAGCCGAACGAGGGCTTCTTCCGGCCGAACAGCCTGATCGCCTTCGTCTTCGTCACGGACGAGGACGACTGCTCTGCGCTCGACGTCGAGACCTTCTTCGACCCCTCGTTCGACGCGCGCGAGCGCTTCGGGCCGCTCGGCACGCGCTGCGCGTTCCATCCGGGCGAGCTTCACCCGATCCACCGCTACGTGCAGGCCTTCAAGAACCTCGCCCTCGACCGCGACGGTGACGTGATCGTCGCTGGCATCGTCGGGGTGCCGCGCTCGTTCACGACTGACCCCACCGACGTCGACTACGACGCGGTGCTCTCTGATCCGGCGATGGCCTACCGCCCGAGCGACCCCAACCCGAACCAGCTCGCGCCCGCGTGCTCCTTCGGCGGCGTCGGCGAGGCGCACCCCGCCCGCCGGATCGTCGAGGTCATCCGCGAGTTCGACGAGACGGGGAGCGGCCTGCTCGCCAGCATCTGCCAGCCGGACCTGCGGCCCGCGATCGCCAGCATCGCGGAGATCGTCGGCGCGCGGCTCTGCGTCGGCCCGGACTGATCGGCGGGTCGGCCCCCTCGGACGCGGCGTCACTGGTCGCCGTCGAGGGTGATCGCGTCGCACCTCGGCGGCGGCTCGAGCCTGCCGGTTGAGCGTCTCGGTTCCGACCGGAGAGCGGAGAGCTCAGGCGCTCTTCTGCCCTTGGACGTGCCGGAGCGCCTCCGGCTCGGAGTCCGACACCAGCGCGTGGGTGAAGCCGTCCTCGTGCATGTGGCGCTGAACCTGGAGTTTGCCGATCGCGGTGCCCACCAGCACGACGAGCCGCTCGAAGGGCGCGAACATCCGCCTGCGGTACGCTGCCATCCTCGCCTCGAACGCTGGGTCGTTCCGTCCCTTCACCTCGCGGAGGTCGACGAGGATGGCGCCGCTCAGCGGCTCGAGCGCCGTGATCAGCGCCTCGTGAGCGCTGACGAATTGCTCCATCGACTCGAAGGCTTGCGCGGTGCGGACGAGGCGGACGGCGCGCGGGGCGACGCGCGAGAGGCGGTAGTGGGGGGAGCTGTACAGCATGCTCGGATTCCACCGATAGCGCACGAACCATGTTCGCACCACCCCAGTCAGTGAAATGCCCTCAGCTCTTCGACACGAGAGGTCGAGGACCGCGAGTCGCCCGACGGGTTGGCGCGCGAGTGAAGCGAGCGGACCTCGGAGGCAGCCGCTCTCGTGCTCAGGCCGCTGCGGCCTTCTTCGGCTGTGGCTTGGCGTGCCACACGCGCGTGGCCAGCAGCGTCCCGAGGAGCGCGACCGGGATCATCGCCGCCGGCCACATCAGCCACTCGGCGGGGTCGGCCGCGATCTCGGGATCGTTCGGCAGGAGGATGCCGTAGGTGAGCGACATCACCGCGGTGCCGAGGTAGACGAAGCCGTCGATGATGCCCACCGCGGTCCCGACGTTCTTCTTGCCGCCGAAGTCCATGCTCGCGGTGCCGCTGAGCATCCCGTGCACGCCGATGACGCACATCGACATGAGGATCACGAGCCAGCCCACGAAGAAGGTCTGGAAGGTCAGCATCAGGACGAGCGCGCCGACGAGCATCGCGGCGTAGAGGATCGTCGCCACGGGCCCACGTCGAGAGTCGAAGACACGGTCGCTGATCACCCCGGCCACGACGCCGCCGAGGATGCCCGCGCAGCAGAGCAGCACGCCCCAGTTGTCGTAGACGAAGCTGCCCACGAGCCCGAGCGCGGCGTCGGTCTGCTTCGCGAACTCCCGGAACCACTGCATGATCGCCTGGCGCAGGAAGCCGCTGCAAAACTCGACGAAGGCGATCGTCACGATGATCGGGTTCGAGAGCATCTTCTTGAAGACCATGACGACCGGCAGCCGCGGCCCCTCGTCGCCGCTCGAGGCGTCCGCGGTGTCGAAGTCGTGGTGGCCGGCCGCACCCGGGGTGTCGTGCACCCACGCGATGACCGCGACGAGGCAGATCGCGAGCAGGATCGCGGGGACGAAGAAGACCCAGAGCAGGCCCCAATGATCGAGGATGAGCTTGCCCCAGTCGTAGGCGAAGTAGACGCCGAGGCTGATGAGCACGCCGAAGATCGCGCCGAAGACGCCGCGCTCGCGGACGTGGAACCATGGCGCGTTCACCTTCACGATGGCGACCGCGCCGAAGCTCTGGAAGTACATGTTCGCGGCGTAGAGGATCGAGAACGTGAGCGTGAGGTTGGCCGCGACCGCGGAGGTCGGGTCGTGGAGCACCGCCCAGGTCACGAGGCCCATGAGCGCGTTCGCGACGAGCGAGCCGCCCGCGCTGGCGAGGATGGCGGCCTTGCCCCCGACGCGGTCGGTGAGCGGTCCGTTGATGACGAACGAGAAGCCGTAGACGAGCGTGCCGACGCCGAAGATGGTGGCGAAGTCGGCGTTGGTCATGAAGGGGACGCCGTCGGGGTCGAGCAGGTCGCCGAGCGTCAGCTTCGAGACCGTGACGTTGTAGCGCGCCATGTAGAGGAACGCATAGGTCAGCCCGAGCGGGAGCCAGTTGAGGACGCGCCGACGCCGGAACGCGTCGGAGTGGCCCAGCTCCACCTTGGGCAGCCGCGCGATGACGATCGCGATGACGACGAGGAGGATCAGGATGGGCGCGAGCTTCTCGAGGTACGCCATCGGTGACGGTACTTCGCACGGTTCCTGCCGCGTTGTCACGCGCGAGCGCGCCTCGGCGGCGCGCGTCACGCAAACGCCACCCCTTCTCGGTCACCGTGACCAGCGGACGCGCGCTGTGGCCGCGCGTTCACGAGGCGACGGGGGGGCGATCGGGCGGTTGCCCGACGGTTGTCCGAGATTCGACGGAAAATCCAACGTCGGCACGGCGCATGCTACTGTCGCGAACGATGCTCCGACGGTCGCTCCTCTCGACGTTCGCGCTCTTCGCCCTCGTGCTCTCCTGCGGCGGCGGCACCCGCTACGTGGTCCAGCAGGGCGGCGGTACGGTCTACCTGCTGACCAACCTGCACCCCGACGCGCGCAACGTCCTCTCATCGCTCAACTACACGGCGCCGTCCCGCGGCTCGTTGCTCGCGATGTGCACCCCGGTCCAGATCCTTCGGGTGACCGACCGCGAGATCCGCTTCCAGGACCTCAACACGAACCGCCGGTACCGCTACATCCTCCACCGCAGCACGCGGATGTCGACCGAGCAGCACATGCAGCGCTACTTTGGCGGCGCGTGCTCCGATCTCCTGCAGCTCAGCGCAGAGGACCAATCGGGGATCCAGCGCGGCCAGGTCTTCCAAGGCATGACCAAGCAGGGCGTCATCCTCGCGCTCGGCTACCCCCCCGAGCACCAGACGCCGACGCTCGAGGCGGACGTCTGGCGCTATTGGAGCGACGGCCGCCGGAGCTTCGAGGTCCACTTCATCAACGGCGTCGTCAACGGCATCCGCTGAGGCCGCGCGCCGTTGGCGCGGCGTTCAGAGCAGGCGGAAATCTCGGACGTGCGCGACCCCGTCAGGCACGTACTGCTCGTTCATCCACGTGTCGACGAGCGAGACGTTCGCGTCCGGGAAGATGCTCCGAGCGAGCTCGCAGCTCGACGCTTGATCGTCGAAGATCGCCACGACCTCCCCGCGGCCCGCGAGCCGAGGCAGGATGCCGCGCTTGTAGGCCTCGGTGCCGAGCGTGGCGTCGGGCTTGAGCAGCAGCTCGACGCCGACGTCGGCGATCGGAAAGCCGTGGTCGCGGAGGCTCGCGACCGTCCCCATCAGCATGCCGTGGACGTCGCGACCCGAGAGGTAGACGACGCCACCGCCGACCTCCTGAACCGCGCACGTGAAGTCGACGGCGCCCGGGTTCGGCACGTCGAGGACGACGTAGTCGTCGGCGTGGAAGCGTTCTCGCCAGAAGCTCGTGACGTCGCGGACGAGCTCGGCGTGGGTGACGCCACACTCGCGCAGCGTCTCGCTGAGCAGGTAGTGGACGTGGTCGATGCCGAGCGATCGCATCGCGTCGGCGAGCTCGGGATCGTCGCTCGTGACCGCGTCCGCGTACTCGTACAAGATCTGCAGGGTGCGCGGGCGGCTGTCGAAGAGCGCGCCGTCGACGCCGAAGACGACGATCGGCGGAGGCCCGCCGTCCGCGGCGGCGACCGAGACCCGGTCCAAGACCTGCTGCAACACTTGGACTTGATGGGGGAGCGGGGGCGGCAGCACGCGCCGACCGTATACCCCCGGAGGTTGCGAAGCAATTCCGCTACGACCGGAGCGACGTTCACGTTGCGACCCCCCATTGCGAAGCGGACGCGGGGGGACTACGGTTCTAGTCGCTTCGGGGGTAGCCGGCGGCTTCGTCGCCGCACCCAACGAGCTTGGCCTTACCGACCGCGGACCGTGCCACACGCGACGCGGCGCCCCCTTGCCGTGACTTGCCGTGACTCCCGCCCCCTCGGCCGCCTGGCTCGAGCGAGAGATTCGACGCGCTTTCATGCCCCATCAGCGAGACGACGCCCGCCCCTCGACGCGCCCGGACCGACCGGCAAAGGTCCACGCCGCAGCCCCCCGAGGGGTGCTCGTGGTGGAGGCCGACCCGGATCTCCAGCACCGCTTCGCGCGGCGCTTGACGGTCGCGGGCAACCGCGTGGTGGGCACGAGCTCTGGCGAGGGCGCCCTCGCGCTCGCGTCGCATTGGGCCGTCGACCTCGCCTTCGTCGCCGAAGACCTGCCCGCGATGGAGGGCCTCGAGGTCGTCCGCCGCCTCGCCAAGCTGGTCCCGCACGCCCGCATCGTGCTCTTGGTGTCGGACGACGGCCCCGACGTCAGCGCCGCCGCGATCCTCGCGGGCGCCACCGCGTGCGTGCGCAAGCCGCGACGTGGCGATCGGCTCATCGAGATCGCCGCGCGCCTCGACGCGGAGGCCGAGGCCGCCGAGCGCGCGCTCACCCAGGTCGCGGGCGCCGCGGAGTAGCTCGACTTGCACCCCCACCCCACGCAGTTTTTCCTTGGGGGGGACCTCCCGCGGTCCTACGCTGCCGCGTCACCATGAGGCACCTGGCGCACGCCTTCGCAGCACACCGCGTCCCCGTCTGGGCCACCCTCGCGCTCGCGGGGGCGCTGCTCGGCGTCACCGTGGTCGGCGCCCAGCGCACCACCTCCACGCTCGCCGTCGAGGACGTCCGCCCCGGGATGCGCGGCTACGGCCTCACGGTCTTCCGAGGCACCGAGCCGGAGCGCTTCGACGTCGAGGTCGTCGACGTCCTCCACGGCTTCCTCCCCGGACAGGAGCTCATCCTCGCCCGCACGCCGCACCCCGTCCTCGATCGCGCGATCGCCGTCGGCGGCATGAGCGGCAGCCCCATCTACCTCGACGGCAAGCTCGCGGGCGCCTACGCCTACGGCTGGACCTTCGGCCGCGAGCCCGTCATCGGCATCACGCCGATCCGCAGCATGCTCGCGGAGCTCGACCGGCCCGTCCGGCCCGACTCCTTCCCCGGCGCGCGGCCCGGCCCGGCGCGTCCGGCGACCTCGCGCGCGCGCCCGAACCTGGCCGGACTCGCGCCCTACCGCGGGACCCGCACCGACGCCTTCGCCGCCCTCCGCGCGCACCGCGAGCGCCAAGCGACCCCCTCGCTCGGGCTCGAGCGCGTCTCGACCCCGCTCATGCTCGGAGGGTTCACCCCGCGGATCGCGCAGCTCCTCAGCGAGGAGCTCGAGCCCTTCGGCCTCACCCCGATGCAGGGTGGCGGCGGCCAAGCGCGGAACCCCGCGGCGCCTGCGAGCTTCGTCGACGGCGGCGCGCTCGGGGTCCAGCTCATGCGCGGCGACATGTCCGCGACGGGCATCGGCACCGTCACGCACGTCGCGCCCGGCGGGCGCCTGGTCGCCTTCGGGCACCCCATGATGAACGCGGGCGAGAGCGGCCTGCCGACCTGCACCGCGCGCGTCCTGCACGTCTTCCAGAGCGTCGCCCGCAGCTTCAAGATCGCGGAGGCGATCGCGCCGCACGGCACGCTCATCCACGATCGCCAGCCGGCGATCGTCGTCGACCGCGGGCGCGCCGCCACCACCATCCCCGTGCGCATCCGGCTGCGCGGGATCGAGGGGGCCCCGAAGACGGATTGGAACGTCGAGATCGCGAGCCACCGCTTCATCTCACCAATCCTCGTGCTCTCGGCGATCGGCAACGCGCTCGAGGCGAGCGCCGCCGACCAGACCGACGTGGTCTTCACCGCGCGCTACGAGGTCGCGCTCGAGGGCCACGGCAGCGTCGCGCTCGAGGATCGCGGCTACATGGCGCGGGGCCCCGGCGACACCCGCGCGCTCTCGCGGCTGCGCCTCTTCGACTTGATCGAGGTCGCGTACGGCAACCCCTTCGAGCCCTCGCGCATCACCCGCGTCGACCTCGAGCTCGAGGTCCAATACGCCCGCGACGTCGTCTCCATCGAGGAGGCCTGGCTCGTCACGGACGAGGTCGACCCCGGCAGCGACGTCGAGGTCCGCGTCCGGCTCGCGCGCTACGGCCAGCCCGACGAGCTGCGCACCCTGCGCGTCCACGTTCCGGCGTCCGCCGCGGGCGAGACCCTGACCCTCGAGCTCGACGGTGGCCTCGGAGTCCAAGAGGAAGCGCCAGAGCCGCGCGACGTCGCGGACCTGCTGCGCATCGTCCGGCAGCGGTACTCGGCGACCTCGATCGTCACGACCCTGAAGATGCCGAGCCGCGGGCTCCGCTTCCCCGGGCACGTGGTGCAGTCGCTGCCCCTCGGGGCGCTCGACTCGCTCCACCGCACGAGCGGCACGGGCCCCGCCCAACCCTTCGTCACGCAGCTCCGCCGCGGCGAAGAGCTCGGGCGCGTGGTCGTCGGCTCGACCCAGCTCAGCCTCCGCGTGCGCGAGACGCCCCGCGCCCGCGCTGGACGTCGCTGATGACCCAAGCCCCGCGCGCACGAACGCAACCCCACGACGGCCCACGCACGATGAACCGCCGCCTCCTCTCCCTCCTCGCCCTCACGACCCTCGCCTCGCTCGGCTTGGTCTTCGTCAGCCCCGCGGACGCCGTCTCCACGCGGCACTTCTTGCTGGACGACGCCGAAGGGCTCGCCGCCGGCGAGCTCGAGGGCACGATGGTGCTCTCGACCGGCGAGGTCGTCGTCGGCGCGCAGCTCGCGCGGATCGGCCTCGAGAACGCCGCGCTCGCGACCTCGGTCGCGCGGGCCAGCGACGGCGCGCTCTACGTCGGCACGGGCAACGCGGGGAAGATCTTCCGCGTCCGCGGCGACGAGGTGCGCGCCTTTGCGGAGACCGGGCAGCTGCTCGTCACCTCGCTCGTCATCGAAGGCGGCACGCTCTACGCGGGCACCCTGCCCGAGGGCCGCATCTACGCCATCAACCTCGCCGACGGCGCCGTCCGAGAGCACGCGCGCCCCGAGGGGGCCGAGCACGTCTGGGCGCTCGTCCACGACGGCCGCCGCCTCTTCGCCGGCACGGGGCCCGAGGGCAAGGTCTTCGCGATCGATCCGAGCGGCAACGCCGAGCTCTACTTCGACTCCGACGAGGCCCACGTGCTCTCGCTCGCGCGCGAGGGCGACCGCCTCTACGCGGGCACGAGCGAGCGGGCGATCGTCTACCGGCTCCGCGGCCCGGGCCGCGCCGAGGTCGTGCACGACTTCCCGGGCAACGAGATCGCGGCGCTCTCGGCGCGCGGCGGCGTGCTCGCGGTCCTCGCCAACGACATGCCCGCGGCGCGCCCGGTCGCGGCGACCAAGGCGAAGCGGCCGACCGCGAGCGAGCCGCCGCGTCCCGGCAAGGGGCGGCTCTTCCGCGTGGACGCCGAGGGCCGCGTCGAGCGCCTGCACCACGACGACGGCGCGCACTTCACGGCGGTCCGGATCGCCGCCGACGGGACGATCTACGTCGGCGTCGGCAAGGACGGTCGCGTGTTGCGGGTCAGCCCCGATCGTGTCGTCGCGACCTACGCCGACGTCGACGAGCGTCAGGTGCTCGACCTCGACGTGGACGGCGACCGCCCGGTCTTCGTCACCGGCGACAGCGGCACGCTGCACCGGGTCTTGCCCGGCGCGGCGAGCGAGGCCTTCTGGACCAGCAAGGTGCTCGACGCGAGCTTCTCGGCGCGCTTCGGCCAGCTCACGTGGCGAGGTAGCGGCCGGGTGCAGCTCCAGACCCGCACGGGCAACTCCGGTCAGCCCGACGCGACGTGGACCGAGTGGTCCCAGCCCATCACGACGCCGGGGCCGATCCGGAGCGCCGGCGGCCGCTTCCTGCAGATCCGCGCGAAGCTCCTCGAGCCGACCGCCGTGATCCGGGCCGTGCAGGCGTACTACCTGCCGCAGAACCAGCGGCCGACCGTCACGCGGGTCGGGCTCAAGGCCACCAAGCAGACCAAGCGCGAGGCGAGCGCCCCAGAGCCCTCGACCACGTACGACCTCGAGTGGAGCGTCGACAACCCCGACGAGGACGCGATCCGCTACCGTCTCCGGTACCGCGCCGAGGACCAGACGATCTGGCGCCCAGTCTTCCGTGAGGACGTGCGGCTGACGAAGGCCGAGTACCGCTGGGAGACGAGCGGACTGCCGGATGGTTGGTACGTGGTCGAGGTCGAGGCCTCCGATGAGCTCTCGAACCCGAGCCCGCTCGTCCTCCGCTCCACGCGCACCTCGAGCCCCATCCTGGTCGACAACCACCCGCCGCGCGTCGAAGGCCTGGCCTTCCGAGGAGGCCGTGTCACCGGCCGGGCCGTCGACGGCTTCGGCCCGATCGTCGCGCTCGAGGTCGCCGTCGACGGCGGCGATTGGCTGCCCGCCCAGCCCGACGATGGACTGCTCGACACCCGCGACGAGCGCTTCACGATCCCTATCGAGGGCCTGACGGCTGGCAGCCACGTCGTCGCGGTCCGCGCGTACGACGCGGGCGGTAACTCGGGCAGCGCCGAGCTCGTCATCGACGTCCGCTGACGCGCGCTGTAGGGCGCACCCTACGATCGTCGTCCGCCGTCGCGGGGTCGAGCCCACACCGCTCGTCCGGAACCTCCCGACGCCCGACCGGCGAGTTCGTCGTTTTCCGCGGCGTTCACGGGCGGCACGCCACGTGCTCATGACCCCGGCTGGAGGTTGTGATGCACGCACTTACCATTCGATACGCCTTGGTCGCCGCCCTCGTCGGCGTGGCGGCCTGCGGTGGGGATCCCGACACGCTCGCCCCGCCCAGCGTCGACGCCGTCGACGGGCCGACGAACCAGAACCCGTTCCCGCTCACAGGCCGCGGCGAGCCTGGCGCGACCCTCGAGGTCCGCGGCGGAGCCGACCCGGTCGCGTCGGGTCGTGTCGACGACGCCGGCCGGTTCACGGTCGCGGTCCCGCTGCGGGCCGACACGACCAACACCCTGATCGTGTCGCAGCGGATCGGCAGCGTCGAGAGCCCGGTCGTGATGGCCAGCGTGACGCACGACGGGACCCCGCCCGCGATGCCGACGCTCGAGCACGTGCCCACGCCCACGCGGCGCGTCGTCGTTCGGCTGCGCGGCACGACGGAGGCGATGGCCCGCGTGGTGGTGACGGACGCGCTGGAGGATGAGCACGAGGGGCAGGCCGACGCGGACGGAAGGTTCGAGATCAGCGTCCCGCTGCAGCACGCGGTGGCGGACCTCACCCAGAACGATCTCTCGCTCGTCGCGATCGACGCCGCCGGCAACGAGAGCGCGCCGCTCGAGCTCACGATCATCCACAACCCGAACCTGCCGCTCGAGGCGCCGCTGCTCGACCCCTTCCCGGTGGCGACCGCCGAGGCGACCGTCGAGCTCACCGGCGAGATGGACCCGCTCGTCGCGCTGCGGGCGAGCGGCGGCGCCGACGAGGACACCGAGGTCACCTCGGACGCGACGGGGCGCTTCTCGATCACGGTCGCGCTCCGCGAGAACGAGGCGAACGTGATCAGCCTCGTCGCGCTCGTGCCCGAGTCGGGCATGACGAGCGCGCCGACGACGGTCACGATCGTCCACGACGACATCCCGCCTGCGGCGCCCGAGGTCGACCCCCCGGCCTCTCCGACCGGCGCGGAGCTGATCACGCTCACGGGCTTCGCCGAAGCGGAGGCGCTCGTCCGCGTGATGGGCGGCGCCGAAGCAGCCGAAGGGGACGCCGACGAGACGGGCGCGTTCCGAGTCGACGTTCGCCTGAACGCCGACGCGGCCAACGCGCTGCGGGTCGTGGCGATCGACGCCGCGAACAACGTGAGCGAGGAGACCCTCGTCGAGGTCATGCACGACGGCTCGCTCCCGACGCCCGTCCACGTGGACCCGGTCCCGTCGCCGACCGCCGACAACCCGATCACCCTGATGGGCCGGACCGAAGCGGACGCGGACGTCGAGGTCCTCGGAGGCCTCGGGCTCGCCACCGCCACGGCCGACGCCGAAGGCCGCTGGATGGTCGAGGTGATGCTCGCGCCGAACACGCGCAACGAGCTGCGCGTCCGGCGCGTCGGCGGCGAGGCCGAGACGCTGGTCGTCGTCGTGCACGACGACATCCCCCCCGCCGCGCCGCTGCTCGACCCCGTCGCGAGCCCCACCTCGCGCGCCACCTTCGAGCTGACGGGTACGAGCGAGCCCTTCGCCCGCATCACGGTCAACGGCGGCGTGGGCGTCGGGACCGCGACGGCGAGCGCGATCGGTCGCTTCGCGGTCGCCGTGACCATCGAGGAAGACGAGACGACGACGTTGATGGCGACCGCGACCGACCGCGCGGGCAACGCCTCGCCCGCCGCCAGCGCGAGCGTCACGCACTCCTCGAGCGTCCCGCCCGCCCCCATCCTCGATCAGAGCGCGCCCCCGCCGACGAATCGCGCCACCTACGTCGTCGCCGGCCGAGTCGCCGAGCCCGGCGCGGACGTGATGGTGATCGTCCGCGGCGGGGTGGCCGAGGTGATGGGGTCGACGAACCCGGCGACCGGTCGCTTCTCGGTGGAGGTGACGCTCGCGACGAACGTCGAGAACGCGCTCAGCGTGACGTCTCGCGCGGGAGCGCTCGAGAGCGCCGCCGCCGTGGCGACGGTCGTGCATGACGACATCCCGCCGGCGGCGCCGGACGCCGACGTGATCTCGTCAGGGTCGGCAGGTTCCGGGGTCACCTGCCTGCTCGCCTCCCCGTCCATCAACGGCGGGGCTGGCGCGGTGGAGAGCAGCGCCCGGGTCGACCTGCGGAACGCGCGCACCGGGACCGCTCGAAACACCACCGCGGCGGCGAACGGATCGTTCTCGCAGGCGATCCCGGCGTGCGGTGGCGACCGGATCGTCCTGACCGCCACCGACGCGGCGGGCAACGTCAGCCCCGAGACCGAGGTGTCGGTTCCCACGTCCTGACCACCCATCCACCACACCACCAACCAACCAACCAACCAACCACACGGGAGGGGGACGGGGGGACCGTCAGACGGCGCGGGGCTTAGGCTCCGCGCCGTCGCTATTGGTGCTCCTCGGCGCGGCCGTGGTCCGCGTGACTCCGACGCGGCGTCAGCTACGAAGCGCGATGTGACGAGGGGACGCGTGGATGGCGAGAGGACCGCGGCGGGTCGCGCGCGCCACGTCGCTGGGCGCCTCGCTTCGTGGGCGCTCGCGTCCCCCCTAGACCTCGTCGGCGTCGTCTGCGCCTTCGCGTTCGGGCTGCCGAGCCTCGGGTTTCGCTACGGACGCGACCAGGCGCTCTTCCACTACGTGGGGCGCGAGCTGCTCGGAGGCAGCGTCCTCTACCGGGACGTCTTCGACATCAAGCCGCCAGGCGTCTACGTCGTCTACGCGATCAATCACGCGCTCTTCGGCGCGACGACCTGGGGGATCCGGCTCTTCGATCTCTGCGCGGTCGTCCTCGCGGGGAGTCTGGCGGGGCTCGCCGCGCTCCCCCGCCGCCAGCGCTCGTCGGGTGCGGTCGGGATGGGCGCCCTCGTCGCCTCGGCGCTCTACTTCTGCGTCCTCGACCCGTGGCACGCGGCGCAAGCCGAGGGCTTCGGGATGTGCGCGCTCATGGCGGGGCTCGCCGTCGCGCTCCGCAGCCAAGAGTCCCCGCGGCGGCTCGGGGGCTGGCTCGGGCTGCTCGTGGGGGCGGCGTTCCTCTTCAAGCCGACCTTGGCGCTGCCGGGCCTCGTGGTGGGGGCGGCGGGGATCGCGCGCGTGGCCTACGAGCACCCTTCGCGGCGCGCGCGTCAGGCAGGGCTCGCGACCCTGACGTTCGGCGCGGCGGGCGCGCTCACCACGACGAGCCCCTTCCTGCTCCTCGCGCTCGCGGGCGCCGGCGACGCGCTCGTGGAGCTCACCGAGTTCCTCTCGACGTATCGAGGCGCCTCCCAGGTCGCGGCGGCGGAGGGATTGAGCCAGTTCTTCCTCGACCGGATCGCGCCCGTCACCGCCCTCCTCTGCGTCCTCGGCTTCACCTTCGTCCGCCGTGGAGGCACGGCCCGGAGCCTCGCGGCGGCGCTCTTTCTCGGGGCCGCGATCCTCTCCGTCGCCGCCCAACAGAAGTACTGGCTCTACCACTGGGGGGCGGCGCTGATCCCGCTCGCCTTCGCGGCGTCGATGGCGCTCGCGCGGGTGGTGCACCAAGCGCACGAGCGACTCTTCGTGGGTGTCGCCTTCGCCGCCGCGCTCCTCGCCCTCGCCCCCGCGTGGCAATCCGACCCCACCCATTCGTACCGATCCTACGTCGCGAGCGGCGTGTGGCGATTGACCGGCGAGGAAGGGGTCGCAGCGCGAGACTCGTTCGGGCGCGGCGAGGCCGCGTGGGCGTGGTCGATCCACCGAGGCCTCGCCGAGCTCGTCCTCGAGCAGCGTCCCGGCCCCGAAGACGCCCTCTACGTGCGCGGGTACGAGCCTGGCGTCTACGTGCTCACGGGCATGGCGGCGCCGTTCCGGTTCGTCGTCGACGAGCACTTCTGGTACGCGCGGAGCGAGTTGACCGAGCGCTGGGAGCGGGAGCACGAGGCGAAGCTCCGCGAGGTCCGCCCGCGCTTCGTGATCACCTTCGTCGATCGTGTCCACGACACGCGGATGCTCACGGGGCTCGGGTACGAGCACGTCGGCGCCGTCGCCGGCTTCGTCCTCCTGGAGCGCCGCGAGGCCTCGGGAGGGGAAGCGGCGGGCGGGACGCATGAAGAATGAGCAATGTTCTCGGTTTTTCTGGGGAAGAACGGTGCACACGCGCCAGCGGATGTGTAACTGTTCACCTCGGTGGCGAGAGGAGACGCGGGCGACCCCGCCTCCCGCATCCCTCGCGAATCGCTGCCGTGGAGGAGCGAGATGAGTCATGGCCCCCGCTGGTCCGTCCCGAAGTGGATGCTCGGCGTCGCGCTGATCCTCGGCTGCGATTGCAGCGCGGCGCCCCCGACCCGCACCTGCACCGGCCCCGAAGACTGCGGCGCCAGCGAGGTCTGCGTGGACGAGCGCTGCGTCCCGCGGGGCGAGCCCGACAGCGGCTTCGATGGCGGGAGCGGCGACGACGCCACGACGCCGCGCCCCGATGGGGGCGAGGGCGTGGACGCGCGCACACCGAGCGGCTGCGTCCCCGCGACCTGCGACGACTTCGACATCGACTGCGGCCCCGCCCCCGACGGCTGCGGCGGCGCCATCCTCTGCGGCACGTGCCCCTCGGGTCAGGTCTGTGGCGGCGGCGCCGACCGCGGTCGCTGCGTCACCCCGGCGTGCGCGCCGCTGAGCTGCGGCGACTACATGGGCGTGAACTGTGGGGTCGTGGCGGATGGCTGCGGTGGGCTGACGGAGAGCTGCGGCGACTGCATCGCGCCCGAGATCTGCGGGGGAGGCGACACCCCCAACCGCTGCGGCGGCGGCGTCCGAACCGGTCCAGGCTGCGAGGGCCTCTGCCGCAACCAGGTCTATTGCGGGCCTGGGGCAGCCACGACGTTGAGCGGGCGCGTCTTCGCGCCCAACGGGACGCTCCCGCTGCCCAACGCGGTCGTGTACGTGCCCAACGCGCCGCTGCCAGCCATTACCAACGGCATCTCGTGCGAGCGATGCGAGGACGAGGACCTCGGCGCTCCGCTCGTCGGGACGGTCAGCGACTACGACGGCACGTTCGAGCTGCGGCACGTGCCGGCAGGCATCGCGTTCCCGCTGGTGGTGAAGATCGGCAAGTGGCGGCGGGTGGTGATGATCGAGCCGCGCGAGCCCTGCTCGACGACGGCGCTCACGCCCGAGCAGACGCGGCTGCCGCGCAACCGTGGCGAGGGCGACCTCCCGCAAATCGCCGTCTCGACCGGAAGCGTGGACGCGATGGAGTGCGTCTTCCGCAAGCTCGGCGTGAGCGACTTCGAGTTCACGCGCCCTGATGGGACCGGGGCGATCCACCTCTATCGCGCCAACGGCGCGTGGGCCGATGCCGCGCTGCGGACGACGTGCGGGACGAATTGCACCGACCGCGCGCCGGGTAGCTGCAGCGGGAGCTGCCCGCCCCACACGCTCACGACCGCCCTGATGGACGACCCCGCGCGCCTCGCGAGCTACGACCTCGCGGTCTTCGGCTGCGAGGCGACCGCGACCACCGGCGTCACGCGGAGCAACGCGCGCCGACGCGTGATCCGTGACTACCTCGACGGCGGCGGGCGAGCCTTCCTCTCGCACTACGCCTACGACTGGCTCTTCAACAACAACGAGGGGCCCGCCCCCACGCTGCACACGACGGCGGTCTGGAGCGGGAGCACGACGACGGGCGTGAACAGCTCGCGGGCCTTCGTCGACACGGGCTTCCCGCGCGGCGCCATCTTCTGGGATTGGCTCGTCGAGGTGGACGCGGCGGCGACGCTCGCGCCGCCGCAGATCGCGATCACCGACCCGCGCTTCTTCGTCCGCGACGTCGCGGGCGGCAGCCGGCGCTGGGTCCACACGGTCTCCGGGGCGGCAGGCCACGCGAGCCACAACTCGATCCAGCAGTACACCTTCAACACGCCGGTGGGGGCCCCGGACGACATGGTGTGCGGACGCGTCGTGTACAGCGCGTTCCACGTCTCGGGTGGCAGCACCGGGAGCGCGACCTTCCCGGGCCATTGCTCGACGGCGGCGCTCACGCCGCAGGAGAAGGTGCTCGCGTTCATGCTCTTCGACCTCGCGACCTGCGTGAGCGGCGACGAGCCGCCGCCTCCGCCGACCTGCACCCCACGGACCTGCGAGGCGCTCGGCATCGAGTGTGGCCTCGCAGGTGATGGCTGCGGCGGCTCGATCGACTGCGGCCCCTGCCCGGAGGGCAGCGCCTGCGGCGCTGGCGGCGTGCCGAACGTCTGCAGCGCGCCCTGCCCCCCGCTCTCGTGCGCCGACCACGACGCCGAGTGCGGCGAGGTCTCGGACGGCTGCGGCGGCGTGCTCGACTGTGGCGACTGCGAGGCGCCCGACGTCTGTGGCTTCTCGGAGCCGAATCGCTGCGGCAGCCTCGTCTGACGCTGTCGACCGCGCGAGGCACTGGTCACGAATTGGCGCGCGCTGGACCGGTGGTGGCAGCTTCTGCTCGGTGAGTGGGCAGACGAGCCGACAGACGCGCTGGTGGGGTGAGCATCGGGTGCCCGAGGAGGGCCTCTACGTCCGAATCGGCGCCTGTTTCCTGCAGATGCGGCGCAGCGCGCACGAGTGGTCGCTGCACCACCACTACGCCGGTGATCCTCTCGACCCGACGGTCGACATCCACACGGGCCAAGACGCCGCGGCCGACGATCTGGGCCGCACCTCGATCGTCGCGACGAGCGCGGCTGGCGCCGAGACCAGCCTGCTCGGGATCGCGCCGCCGGGCGACGAGCAGATGCTCCGCGCGGTCGTGAACGCGACGAGTGAGGTCATCGAGCTCGTGCCGCGGCTCGCGAACCGCTCGGTGGTCGCGCGACCGCAGCGCCCGCTCCGCCTCCCAGCCGGACAGACCGCGCACCTCTACGTCGGCACACCGCTCTGGGTCGCCGTCAGGGTGCCAGGAGGCCCCGAGATGCTCGAGCTGCCGCTGATCGTGCCGACCGAGACGTGGTTCGGCCCCTCGCCGGTCGAGGGCGAGCTCTGCTATTCGGCGCGCACGCGCGCCGTCTCGAGCCTCGACGAGGTGCCGGGGCTGACGACTCGCGCGCTCACGCGCGTGACGCTGATCAACCGCGCCTCGGACGCGATGGACCTCGAGCGGCTGCGCCTCCCGGTGCCGCGGCTCCGCCTCGCTTGGGACGACGCGATCGGACGCTTCGTCACCGACGAGCTCGAGCTGCGGCGGGAGGAGGACGGCAAGACGGCCAACGTGGAGATCAAGAGCCTCCCCGCGGGTCTGACGGTGACCACGCCGCCGCGGGAGGTCACGCGGCGGAGCTGGAGCCACGCGCTGAGCGCGCTCTGGGCCTGAGAGCGAGATGACATGAGGGAGATCGTCGACCAGCTGAAGGAGTGGGTCTTGGGGATCGGGTGGAGCTCGATGCTCCGGGCGGCGATCTTCGTCCTCGTCGGGCTCTTCTTCGCGCGGCTCGCCGCCGGCGTGATGGGGCGGATGTTCGGCGGGCGCGTCGACAAGCAGCAGACGATGCTGCTTCGCCGGCTGGCGTTCTACCCGATCCTCCTGCTCTCCATCACCGCCGCGCTGCGCGAGGTCGGCTTCGACATGAGCGTCTTCCTCGGGGCGGCGGGTCTCTTCACCGTCGCGCTCGGCTTCGCCTCGCAGACCTCGGCCTCGAACCTCATCAGCGGCCTTTTCCTGATCGGCGAGCGCTCCTTCGTCGTCGGCGACTTCATCGAAGTGGGCGGGGTCACGGGCGAGGTGCTCAGCATCGACCTGCTCAGCGCGAAGGTGCGCACCTTCGACAACCTCTACGTGCGCATCCCCAACGAGACCCTCGTGAAGTCCAACGTCACGAACCTCAGCCGCTTCCCGATCCGTCGCCTCGATCTCGTGCTCCGCGTCGGCTACCGCAGCGACCTCTCCACGATCCGCGCGCTCCTCCTCGACGTGATCGCGAACGAGCCGCGGGTGCTCGACGAGCCCAAGCCGCTCTTCTTCGCGCAAGAGTTCGAGCCCACCGGCGTCCGCCTGCAGTTCAGCGTCTGGTGCCGCCGCGAGATCTTCTTCGACGTCCGCGCGACGCTGCAGGCGGAGATCCGCAAGCGCTTCAACGAAGAGGGCGTCGAGTCGCCTGCGGCGCGCTGGACGATGGACGGAACGCCTCCCGTCTGATCAGGCTCGATCGCTCCGACGAGCCGGCGACCGGCCGGTGAGGCATGTGGTGAGCCGAGGCCGTCGAGCTGGCCTCGAGCGGAAGGTCTCAAGGTGCGCAGCGGTCCGATGTCCCGGGGACCAGCGCGGTGGTCGTTGCCGCATCGAAGACGGTCGCGGCCAACGCCCGGGGCGTCAGCGTGAGGGGGACGGCCTCCCCGCCGTCAGTCGCCTCGTCCGGGGACGAGGTCGCCGGGACGCCGCAGCCCGCCTCGGGCGCTCGGTTGAAGGGGAGATCGAGCACGGCCCTTCCGCCGCTCTGCACGACCACGCGGCGAGCCCCGCCCGCCTCGACGATCGGGGTCGGGAGGAACGCGGTCACGCTCGCGTCGTCGAAGCGCTGCAGCGTGATCGTCTCGCGGAGCGCCGCCACCCAGGGCAGGAAGATCGCGTCGCTCGCCGTCACCCCCGTGACGAAGGGGACACCTTCGACACCGTCGACACGGACGTTCGTCAGCGCCGCCCCGGAATCGAGCGGGACCCACGTCGCACCGTGGAAGCTGCCTCCTTCGTCGAACCGCAAGAGCGCGGGCAGACCCATGAGGCTGCCGGCGACGAGGACGCGCGACGTGACGGGATCCCACGTCGCCGCGACGGCGCGAGAGCCCGTGTCAGCCGACCGCCACCCGAACGGCATCGTCGCCGTGTCCGGGGCACCGATGCGCGCGACGAACGTGCGTGAGCCCGTCCCCTCGATCGCGCCGACCGCGAAGATCGTGTTGCCGACGACGATCCCGCTGGAGAAAAATGCGTCCTCTCCTGCGCCCGCTCGCGCGCACGACGCCCACTCGACCTGCAAGGCCGAATCGAACGCGACGACCAGGGCTTCTCGATTCGGTCGCACCCCGCACTCGCCGAAGCCGATCCAGTGCGCGACCGCGCCTCCGGGCGTGAGCCCATAGAGCAGCTCGTCCTCGGTCGTCCCGTACGTGCGCGCCATCCCGAGGCCGGTCGGTCCGACGCGAACGAGGAGGAGATCATTGTTGGGGCCCGTGCCGCGACCTCCGCGATGCAGCCCGGCCGCCACGACCTCGGTCCCTCGCGCAGCGGCCGCGTAGAAGCGCTCGTTCCGGGTCGCCTCACCGAAGCGCGACGCCCAACGAGACCCACCGTCGCCGAGGTAGTGGAGCGCGAAGGCGTCGCGATTGGTGCCGACCATCGCCGAACCGACGACGAGCACGCCGTCCCCGAGGGATGCACCGCCCAACACCTCGATGGAGTCCACGGAGGGGAAGTCGAAGCGCGACGGTGACGCGGGTGGCGGCGGCGGGCCCGCGTCCGCGCCCGCGTCGATCGGGCCCGCGTCCCGACCCCCCGCGTCTGCGCTGGGGGCCGCGTCGTGGGCAGCGTCGGCGTCGTCTCCTGCATCGCGTCCGCCGTCGGGGCGGCATCCGGAGTCGAGACACTCGAGGGCCTCGGGCGCGACCACCGCGTCCTCACACTCACCAACCACGTCGCACCGCTCCTCCGCTTCACAAGGCCCTGCGCCGAGGCAAGCGTCGTAGAGGCGCAAGCGCACCACGCGCACCTCGCCCGCGACGTAGCCGCTGATCACTTGGGTCTCGACGCGGCCGAAGCCGTCGAGCTCCGTGCTGGCGACGATCCGATACCGCCCCTCCGCGAAGCGCTGCGGCGTCAGCAGGACGCGGATCGGCCAGCTCGCGTCGCCAGAGACCTCCCAATCGCGACGGTCGGTCAGCGCGCCCTCGTCTCGTGGAGGCGCCGTGCTGGCGGCCGTGGCGTAGGCCGAGACGCGCACGGAGCGCGCTTGCTCGCGGATCACCGGATCAGCCTCGAGGATCAAGAGCACGTGCGTGGGCGTGGGCTCCTCCTTGCAGCCCGAGAGAGTGCTCAGCAGGCTCAGCAGGCTCAGCAGGCTCAGCAGGGTGCGCCTCGCCGCGCTCATCGCCGACCTCCCAGCGTCTGGATGACGAAATCATGCTCGGGCGTCTGGGCTCCGCCGCCACTCCGAGCGAGCGCGATCGCGAGCGCCACGCCGCCGCCGACCACCGCGAGCGCGGCCAGCGCTCCTCCCCACCGGCGTCTTCGACGACGCGGCGCCTCGTCATCGGGGCGCACCGTGACCTCCGAGCTGCCCTGGGCCGCCATCGCGGCCTCCACGAGGGCGCGTTGGCGGGTGAGGTCTTCGCGGAGCACGTCGATCCGCCTCTGGACGGCGGTCGCGTTCGAGGCGGTGGGCAGCGCCTCGAGGTAGGCCTCGAAGGCGTCGAGAGCCTCCTGGTTTCGGCGCAGCCGATCCGCCGTCGTGCCGATGTTGTAGAGCAGGCGCGGCCGAGGGCTCAGCGCGTAGGCGCTCCGGAAGAGGTCGAGGGCGGCCTCGTAGGACCCCGCGTCGAACGCGACGACCGCGGCCTCGTATCGCTCGCGCGCCCGCTCATCCGCCTCCGCGACGTCGCTCGGCTCTTGCGCGCGTGCCCCGACGACCCAGGACACCGAGAGAGCGCACACCCAGACCCCGATCCTGCTCATGTCGGGCGCATGCTACTGCGAGCGCCCCTCGCAGACGTAGGAAGAACGGAAGATTCCGTATACGGCGAGACGCGCCTCCTCAGCCGTCGTCGTCCCGAAAGGACCATCGGGACTCCGTTGGTTCCCAGGCGTCACGCAGCGCCTCGGCGCGGGCGTGGATCGCCTCGCGGTGCTCGTCGTCCCAACGGTCCCACGTCGAGAAGAGCGCGCGGACGCGCGGGTTCGTGTCGAGGCGCGCGCGGTGGCGGGCCATGAAGTCCCAGAAGAGCGCGTTGAAGGGGCAGGCGGTGTCGCCGATGCGGGCCTTCGGATCATAGACGCACGCGCCGCAGTGATCGCTCATGCGTTGGAGGTAGGCCGCGCTCGCCGCGTAGGGCTTCGTCGTGAAGGTCGGGTCGGCGTAGAGGGCCATGCCATGCACGTTGGGGAGCTCGACCCACTCGTAGGCGTCGACGAAGCCGGCCCAGAACCAGTGGCTCAGCTCGAGCGGGGCGGCGCCGTAGAGCAGCCCGAGGTTGCCGAGCACCATGAGCCGCTGGATGTGGTGGGCGTAGCCCGTCTCCTTCACCTGCCCCGCGGCGGCGCGCACGCACCGCATCTCGGTCGTGTCGGGCTCCCAGTAGAAGGCCGGCAGCCTTCGCTTCGCGCCCAGCTCGTTCGCGTCGCGCATCGCGGGCATGCGCTCCCAATAGACGAGCCGCATGTACTCGCGCCAACCGAGCACCTGCCGCACGAAGCCCTCGCACGACGCGAGCGGCATCGCGCCGCGCCCGTGGGCCTCGAGCGCGGCCTCGACGACCTCGCGTGGCGTGAGCAGCCCGAGGTTCATGGGCACGGAGAGCAGCGCGTGCCACATCCACGGCTCGTCCTCGAGCATCGCGTCCTGATAGGGACCGAAACGCGCGGCGGCGGCCTCGACGAAGTGGTCGAGCGCGCGGCGCGCGTCGTCGCGCGTGACGGGCCAGTCGAAGCCGTCGACCGAGCCCCAGGTCCGCGGGAAGTCGCGCGCCACGCGGGCCATGGTGCGCTCGGTGATCGTGTCGGGCGCGAAGCGCAGGCGGCGGGGTGGACGCTTACCCTTCGGCACCTTCCGGTTGTCCGCGTCGAACGAGAGCTTGCCTCCGACCGGCTTGCCGCCCTCCATGAGCCACCCCGTGCGTGCGCGCATGAAGGCGTAGAAACGATCCTGCCGCCAGCGCTGCGGGGCTCGATGGGGCTTCTGCGCCCGAGCCCACGCGGCCGCCTCGGCGCGTGGAAGGAGGAAGGGATGCGCGTCGCCGCCGTCGTCGTGGAGGACGAGCGGCACACCGAGGGAACCGACCTCCTCGGCTCGCGCGAAGCGGCGGTCGATCGCGTGCTCACGAGGCCGGAGCGCGTGCACCTCACGGCTGCCCCGCGCCCCGACGTGCGCGCGGATGCCGTCGAGATAGGTCGGCGCGCGAATGACGGCCACGTCATAGCCCGCCGCCTCGAGCTCGGCCGCGAAGTGCCGCATGGCGGAGAGCACGAGCACGAGCTTCTTCGCGTGCCAAGGCAGCGCCGCCCCCTTCGCCTCCGACTCGATGAGCACGACCGTGCCGTCGCCAGGATCGTCGGGCACGCACGAGAAGACCCGGTTCAGATCCCACGGACCGACGAAGAACGCTGGCGCACCTCGCTTCAGCTTCGGCATGGGGTAAGGCCTGTGGTCGAAGTCGCCCGTTGACCACAGGCGCGAACCCACGACGAAGTCGCCCGTTGACCACAGGCGCGAACCCACGACGGCGCGAACCCAAGGACAGGACGCGAACCCGGACGACGGCGCGAACCCAGAACAGGACGGCCGCGAGCACGCCGACGGAACCGAGCGCGAACCAACGAGCAACGAGCGCGAACCGACGACGACGAGCGCGAACCGACGACGAACGCGAACCGAGGCGACGAGCGCGAACCGAGAGGCGACGAGCGCGAACCGAGGCGACGAGCGCGAACCGAAGGACGGCCTCGAGCGCCGAACCGAAGGACGGCCTCGAGCGGCGAACCGAAGGACGGCCTCGAGCGCCGAACCGAAGGACGGCC
>JAHBWH010000090.1 GCA_019637115.1 Myxococcales bacterium
CGGTCCCGGTCCCGGTCTCGGTCCCGGTCTCGGTCTCGGTCTCGGTCTCGTCCCGTCCCGGTCTCGAGACCGGTCGCGGTCTCGGTCCCGGTCTCGGTCTCGGTCCCGGTCCCGGTCTCGGTCCCGGTCCAAGTCCCGGTCCAAGTCCCGGTCCAAATCCCGGTCCAAATCCCGGTCCAAATCCCGGTCCAAATCCCGGTCCAAGTCCCGGTCTTGCCCAGTCCCGCTCAACCGCCAAAGAAACGCGCGACCAAGCGCTCGACGCGAGGCCCCTCCGTCCCCGCGCGCATCGGCGCCTCGCCGATCGGCCCGGGTCCACGCCAGCGAAACTCTCCGAGCGCGCTCGCGTCCACCTCGAAGCGACCCCGCGCGTCCTCCGCGACCGGTACCGAGCGCAGCGCGCCCTCGTGGTAGTAGCGATAGGTCCGCAGCGTGAGCACGTCGCCCAGGTCCTCCACCGCGCCTACCAGCCGGTGCACGCGGACCACCGCGTCGTCCCGCTGGGCGAGGTAGTCGGCCTCGGGAGAGAAGACGAGCTCATCCGTCAGACGGCAAGGCCCGCGGTCGGTGCGCGCCGCGGTCAGCAGGCTCTCGACGATCAGGCGGCCCTCGTCGCAGCGCGCGACCTGATCGACCAGCGCCGAGATCGCGAAGGTCGGCGCGAACTCGGGCGCGTCGAGGCGCACCTCGCCGTCGAGCCCGAGCACGACCAAGCGATCGAACGCGCGGACCACGAGCGAGAGGCCGTCGCGCGCAAAGCGGAGCTCGCGGAACGAGGCCACGCCGGGCCCCGTGGCGCGGACGCGGCCGCTCGACACCTCCACGATGCGTGTCTCCGCAGCCGACCCGATCGCGAGGTGCGCGCCGCCGGGATCGAAGGTCGTCAGGAACTGATCGTTCGGCATCGAGGCCTCGAACCGGATCCTGCCGTCCGCGACCGTGCGCGCCCGCAGCTCGACGCCGCCCGCGCGGCCCGCCCGCCGCTCGAGCAGCACGCGGCCATCGGGCGAGAGCGCCACGGCGTGCGGCGCGTCGGCGCGCGCAGGCCCACGCAGCGATCGCGCACGCCCACTCGCGAGCTCGACCACGCCGACGTCGCGCCCCGACACGTACGCGACGTTCGCCCCCGCCGCGTCCATCGCGGCGCAAGGCCCTCGTCGGCAGCTCTCGGCGCTCCATCGTGGCGCACGGACGGGGCGCGCGGCCGTGAGATCGTGGGTGTCGGCGACGCGGAGACCGCTCGCGTCGCCGAGCAGGACGAGGGCGCCGTCGGCGGAGTGGCTCAGGACCCCGCCCCCTCGCGGTGGACGCGCGCCCTCGGTCGCGCCCAACCCGCACAGGGTCCCAGCGACGAGCCCGCCGCCGCCGCGGCGCAGGATGGGCGGTGCGTTCGACGAGCACGTCGTGAGGACCACGCCGTGCCGTCCCCACCGCTCGACGCCGCCTCGGCCGAAGGTGACCAGCTCCTCCCCGTCTGGTGCGAACGCGACGCCCCAGACGCTGTGCTCGCCGCGCTCGAGGGGGATCGCGCCGCGCCGTCGGAGCGCGGGCACCTCCCAGACCTCGATGCTCGCGTCGCTCGCCACCACCAAGGTGCGCCCGTGGGCCGCCGCCGCGAGCAGCCCGACCCGCGCGAGCGACGTCGAGGCGAGCTCTTCGCCGTCGAGCCCGAGCGCGCGCAGCGTGCCCTCCGTCGCCACGAAGAGCGCGCTCCCATCGGCGGCGGGCTCGACCACGGACTCCTCGGGGAGCCGCAGCGTCGCGCGCAGCGAGCCCGTCCGGACGTCGACGAGGTACGCGACGAGCCCGTCGTCGACCGCGTCGTCGGCCGTGCCGAGGACGAGCAAGGTGTCTCCACCGGACGCGAAGCGGAGCTCCTCGACTGGAGTGGGGAGCCGCAGGTTGGCGAGCGGGCGGCCGTCCCGAGGATCCCGGAGCGTGAGCTCCCCCTCCCGCGTGGCCGTCGCCCACAGGCCTCCGCCCGGACGGAAGGCCGCGTGTTGGCTCGGGAAGGTGCCGAGCAGCTCCCCCGTGCGCGCGTCGAGCAGCGCGTGCTCGGGCGGCCCGCCGAGGGTCGCTTGGAGCGTGCGCCCGCCCGGCGCGAAGGCCAGGCCTCGCGTGCGGCTGGGCTCGAGCGGGAGCGGGACCTCCGTCCCGTCGGCGCGTCGCAGGTGGGGCGCCGGGCCGTCGTCGCTCGGCACGGCGAAGACCGCGTGTTGCCCGTCGGGGTGCAGATCGAAGCGATCGAGATCGAAGTAGAACGTCTGCGGGCGCAGCACGGGCGCGAAGAGATCGGAGCGCAGATCCCAGCGCCAGACGCCGCCCGTGCCCTCGAAGAAGCCGCCGCTGCTCGCGATGACGAGGCCCTCGCCGCCGGGCTCGAAGCGCACCCGCCGGCTGCCCGTCCGGACGAACGCGCGTCGGCTCGCCCGCACGACCCCCGCTTCGACGTCGATGACCGCGACGGAGCCGTCCGCGCTCGCCGTCGCGAGGAGCCGTCCCGAGCGGTCGAAGGCCAGATCCGTCAGGCCGCGGCGGTGCGCGCCTTGGAAGACCAGACCGCCCACCGCGACCGTCGCGCTCGGGTCGGGCGCGGGGGGCGCCGGTGGCACGTCCTCGCGCACGACGAGCGTCGGCTCGGGTGGCGGCGTGAGGGGCGGGTGCGTGATGGACGAGACCGGAGGTGCGCCACATGCGGCGAGCACGAGCCCCAAGAAGAGCGAGTGCCCCCGCGCGCCCGCTCGCCGTCCACCAATCCCCATGGCGCGAGGGTAACGAGGGCCCGCGCACGCGTCACGCCCGCATTGTTTCCGCGATTGTCGGACTCGGTCGGACTCGGACTCGGACTCGGACTCGGACTCGGACTCGGACACGGACTCGGACTCGGACTCGGACTCGGACTCGGACTCGGACTCGGACTCGGACTCGGACTCGGACTCGGACTGTGTCCGTCGCGTTCCCAACCCCGCGCGGCGACGATGCTGTACCCTGCCGCGGACGTGGCTCGTCTGCTCGTGTTGGTCTTCGGGTTGTCCGCCCTCTCTCCCCTCGCCCCGAGCGGCCGCGCGAGCGCGCAGGAGGCGCTCGGGTGCGTCGACGAGCTCACCGACGCCGAGGTGCGATCGCGCATCGACTGGCTCGACGGGCGCTTCCAGCACGGCAAGACCCGCGCGCGCCTCTGGTGGTACGGCCAGATCGCGCTCTGGCTCGGGGTCGCGACCTTCCAGACGGTCCTCGCGTTCACGAGCGACGAGCCCCTCGTGCCGAACGCGATCGCGATGACCGGCGCGTGGCTCTCGTTCATCCAGGTCACTGCGATCCCCCACGTCGCCGCGTTCGCGCCGCAGCGCTTTCGGCGGCTCTCGGAGGCGACCGACGCAGACCGGCGCGTGAAGCTACGCCAGGGGCTCGAGTGGCTCGAGCGCGCGGCGAAGCGTCAGCGGCTCGCGCGGGGCGCCGGCGCGCACATCCCCGTCTTCCTCTGGAGCGGAGGCTTCGGGACGTTCTTCAGCGTGCGCTATCGAGACTGGTGGCTGAGCACACGCATGATCGTGGGTGGCCTGCTGCTCAGCGAGTTCAGGATCCTCTCGACGCCGCAACAAGCACGCCGCGACTGGGATGACGCGCGCGGGATGATGTGCGGCGCCCGCTACGTGCCGCGCGGCGCGGAGGAGTACCCGGTGCTCGAGGACTTGGACGACGGCGTCGAGGTCTCGGCGTACGGCCTCGGTCTACAGATTCGCTGGTGAGCCCGCGGAGCCGAACGGACCAAACGGACCGACTGGTGATGGACGGGTGGGGTCTCGGGCTGTGTCCGGGTCCACGTCCACGTGCGCGTCCACGTCCACGTCCACGCCGTCTACGTGCGCGTACGTGCGCGTGCGCTGCGCGTGCACATACGCGCGCGTGCGCGATCAGAAACCCCATCGAGCAGAAGCCGCCCCTACGTTTTGCCCGTCCGCGCCCCACGACCGGCAACGGACCGCGAACCGGCCGCAGCCGCGAACGCCACCGTAGGAGTGTTCGCACGTCGGGTGAATCGCCATTCAGTTTTCTCTTGACCCCCCGCGGTCGGTTTTCGAGGATGCGTCGCGCGGCTTGGCCGCTTCGAGGTGGGAACATGGTTCGACACGTCCGACACGAGGCCCCTGCGCAGCACGAGCAGCGCTACCCGGTGCTCCCGACCCGCGTGGACCGGCGCGGCGAGACCTTCACCGCCAACCGGGACGCCGCCTTGGCCGCGCTCGAGGAGCTCACCAAGCACTTCGCCAAGGCCACCGAGGGTGGTGGCGAGAAGTACAACCAGCGGCACGTCGAGCGCGGCAAGCTGCTCCCGCGCCAGCGCATCGAGCTCCTGCTCGACCGCGACAGCCCCTTCCTCGAGATCGCGGCGCTCGCCGGCGTCGGCGTGACGGGCGAGACGCCGGGCACTGCGGTCGTCGGCGGGGTGGGGCGCGTGAGCGGCGTCGAGTGCGTCGTCGTCGCCAGCGAGGCGACCGTGAAGGGCGGCGCCATCACGCCGATGACGATGGTGAAGACGGGCCGCCTCTCGGAGATCGCCGAGCAGAACGGCCTCGTCGGCGTGAGCCTCATCGAGAGCGCCGGCGCCGACCTGCCCAACCAGGACAAGATCTTCGTGCCGGGCGGCGCGGGCTTCCGCTCGCTCACCCAGCGCTCCGAGCAGCGCATCCCCACGGTCTGCCTCGTCTTCGGCTCGAGCACCGCGGGTGGCGCGTACCTCCCGGGCATGAGCGATTACGTCGTGATGGTGAAGGAGCAGGCGCAGGTCTACCTCGCGGGGCCGCCGCTCGTGAAGATGGCCACGGGCGAGGAGACCGACCACGAGGAGCTCGGCGGCGCCGCGATGCACTCGCAGATCAGCGGCGTGTCGGACTACCTGGCCGAGGACGAGATCGACGCGATCCGACTCGGTCGAGAGATCGTCGCCCACCTCGACTGGCGCAAGCCCTCGCGCCCGACCTCACGTCCGGTGGACGCGCCCCTCTACGACGCCGAGGATCTCCTCGGCATCGCGAGCGCGGACATCCGCGTGCCCTTCGACCAGCGCGAGGTGATCGCGCGCATCGTCGATGGCTCGCGCTTCAGCGAGTTCAAGCCGCTCTACGGCGCCACGCTTCTCTGCGGTTGGGCGCACGTCCACGGCTACCCGGTGGGAATCCTGGCCAACAACGGGACGATCTTCACCGAGTCCGCCAACAAGGGCGCGCAGTTCATCCAGCTCTGCAACCAGACCGACATCCCGCTGCTCTACTTGCAGAACACCACCGGCTTCATGGTCGGCAAGAAGTATGAGCAAGAGGGCATCATCAAGGCGGGGGCCAAGCTCATCAACGCCGTCTCGAACAGCACCGTCCCCGCCATCACCATCATGACGGGCTCGAGCTACGGCGCCGGCAACTACGCGATGAGCGGCCGCGCCTACCGCCCGCGCTTCCTCTTCACCTGGCCGAACCACCGCATCGCGGTGATGGGCGGCAAGCAGCTCGCGGGCGTGCTCGACATCATCCAGCGGCAGGCCGCCGAGAAGAAGGGCGTCGCAGTGGACGAGCAAAAGCTCGGGATCATGAAGGCGATGACCGAGAAGGGCATCGACGCCCAATCAACGGCGCTCTACGCGACCGCGCGCGTCTGGGACGACGGCATCATCGACCCGCGCGACACGCGGACGGTCGTCGCCCTCGCGCTCTCGGCTTCCTACAACGTGCCGGTCCGAGGCACGACGAGCTGGGGCGTCTTCCGCCACTGAGTCCGCGCGTCCCCCGACGATCACGACGACGCGACGCACCCACCGAGCCACGCAAGCCCCTCGACCGCGAAGCATAGGTTGGACCCATGAGCTTTCGACCCATTCAACGCCTCCTCGTCGCCAACCGCGGCGAGATCGCGCGCCGAATCTTCCGCACCTGCCGCGCCATGGGCGTCGAGACCGTCGCCGTCTTCTCCGACGCCGACGCCGACATGCCCTTCGTCCGCGAAGCCGACGAGGCCATCCGCATCGGCCCAGCGCCGAGCCGCGAGAGCTACCTCCTCACGGAGGTGATCCTCGAGGCCGCGCGCCGCACCCGCGCTGACGCCATCCATCCGGGCTACGGCTTCCTCTCGGAGAACGCCGCCTTCGCGCGCGCTGTGCGCGAGGCGGGGCTCGTCTTCGTCGGGCCGACCCCCGAGGCCATCGAGTCGATGGGCTCCAAGAAGGCCGCTAAGGCCCTCGTCGCGGCCGCTGGGGTGCCCGTCGTGCCTGGTTACGACGGCGCCGATCAAGACCCCGCGGTGCTCGCGGCGAAGGCGCGCGAGATTGGCTTCCCCGTCTTGCTCAAGGCCAGCGCGGGTGGCGGCGGCAAGGGCATGAAGCGCGTCGACGAGGACGGGCAGCTCATGGACGCGATCGAGAGCGCGAAGCGGGAGGCCCTCGGCGCTTTCGGCGACGACGTGCTCCTGGTCGAGAAATACGTCGAGCGACCCCGTCACGTCGAGATCCAGATCTTCGGCGACTCCCACGGCACCGTCCGCCACCTCTTCGAGCGCGAGTGCTCCATCCAGCGCCGCCACCAGAAGGTGCTCGAGGAGTCCCCCTCGCCGGCGCTCGACGACGCGCTCCGCGCGCGCATGGGCGAGGCGGCCGTCAAGGTCGGCCAGGTCATCGGCTATCAGAACGCGGGCACCGTCGAGTTCATCCTCGGCCAGGACGGCAGCTTTTACTTCCTCGAGGTGAACACGCGGCTGCAGGTCGAGCACCCCGTCACCGAGGGCGTGACCGGCCTCGACCTCGTCCGCGAGCAGCTCCGCGTCGCGGAGGGCCACCCGCTCTCGTTCGCCGAGCCCGTGATGCGGGGCGCGGCATTGGAGGCACGCCTCTACGCGGAGGACCCCGCGAGCGGCTTCTTGCCGCAGAGCGGCCGCCTCGCGGATTGGCACATGCCGCCGCTCGAGGGCGTCCGCGTCGACGGAGGCGTCGAGGCGGGCGACGAGATCGGCATCCACTACGACCCGATGATCGCGAAGATCATCACCGAGGGCGCCGACCGCGAGGAGGCCCGCAAGCGCATGGTGCGCGCGCTGCGCGCGCTCAGCGTTCACGGCCTCGCCACCAACCGCGACTTCCTCCTGCGCGTGCTCGAGCACCCAAGCTACGTCGAGGGCGCGGTCCACACGCACTTCATCGAGGAGCACTTCGGCGCGGAGCTCGGGGCGCCGCCGAGCGACGACGCGCTCGCGCGCGCGTCCATCGCCGCGACGCTCGCGATGCATGAGCGTCGGCGTGAGTCCGCGCCGTCCCCGGCCGTGCCCTCGGGGTTCCGCATCCACCGCTACGCGCCCGAGGTCGTGGAGCTCGTCGCGTCGAGCGCCACCACCGAGCGGACCCTCCGCGTCGAGTACGCGCATCGGACGCGGCGTCCGGGCACCTTCGACGTGAAGGTCGGGCACGCGGAGCACGTGGCGCGAGTCCTCGCGTGGGACCCGCCCTCTCTGCGGCTCGACGTCGACGGACACCGCTTCGTCGCGCGCGTCGTCCTCGACGAGGAGCGCGCATACGTGCACGTGGGCGGCGCCAACGTCGCGCTCACCGTGCAGCCGCGTTTTCCCGAGCGGGCGCGGGTCGCGCCGAAGGGCGGGTGCACCGCGCCGATGCCCGGGAAGATCGTCAAGGTGCTCGTCGCCGAGGGCGAGGAGGTCGAAGAAGGGAAGACCTTGCTCGTGATGGAGGCGATGAAGATGGAGCACGCGGTCACGGCGCCGCAGCGCGGCACCGTGCGTCGCGTCGACGTGATGGAGGGCGACCAGGTCGAGGCCGACGCGCTCCTCGTGTTGCTCGACGATTGAGGTCGCCGCAGCGCGTCATTCGCAGCGCGTCAGTCGCACGGTCACGGACTGCGCCGTCGCTCGCGATCCAACATCGACAGAAGGCTCCAACGTCACTGGAGGTTCTTCTGCAAAATCGATAGGATCGCGCACGCAATCCCGCGATGGTGTCTTGCGCGTGCACCCTCCGCCGTGTCACGTGCATCGGAGGTATGACCGCCGTGTCCCGGCAGACCGTCGACTACGATCCCGTCGAAGAGCTCGTCGAGGCTGGGCGACGTGAGCTCGCGCTCGGGCACCTCGAGCGCGCGCGCTGGTGCTTCGAGGAGGTGCTCTCGCGGCAACCCGACCACGCGCGCGCGCTGCTCGGGCTCTCGTACGTGACGCGGCAGAGCGACCCTCCACCCGCGGGCGGCGCGGCGCTCCTCGGGAGCGAGAACGCCGTCATCGCGCTCGTGCGGGAGAAGCGCTACGAGGAGGCGCTCGAGCTCCTCGAGCGCACGCGGCTCGAGCGACCCAGCGACGAGGCCGTGCTCAAGAGCATCGCGCACCTCGAGATGCACCTCGAGCGCCGACGGCTGCGCGTGCTCGGCGGCCTCGACGCCGTCCTCCGCTGGCGCGTCGGCGTCAAGCGCGACGGAGCGTTCGCCGAGCTCTGCGACGGACGGCGCAGCGTCGCCGAGGTGCTCGCCTTGACGCAGCTCTCGCGTCAGGAGGCGCTGCGGATGCTCGTGGCGCTCCAGAAGGCTGGCGCCCTCGAGCGCTCGGACGGGGGCGACTTCGGCGCCGAGGAGACCGGGATCTACGACGCCGTCTCGGCAGCCTCGACGCAGCCGAGCTCGAAGGTCGTGGTCGCGGATCAGACGCCGACGAAGTCGGGCGAGCAACCGCTCGGTGGGCTCCCCGCGCGCGCGCCGCGCCTCGAGGTCCCCGAGGCCCGCCCGAGCGCGTCGAGCGGCTCGGGCCTCGCGTGGGCCCTGGCGTTCGTCACCGTCGCGATCGCGGTGGCGGCGTTCTGGTGGATCACCCGCGGGCAATGAGCGCTGCGGGTCTGGTACCGCTCCCTCCGATCCGTCTATGATCCCCGCATGACGACCGTGCCGCTCCGCGTCGTGGGACCCGACGTGCCTCGGGTGCTCGACGATTGGTACGTGCTCGCGAGCAGCCGCGAGCTGCGCAAGAAGCCGCTCGCCCGCGAGCTCTACGGCGCGCCGATCGCGCTCTTCCGCGACGAGCACGGGCGCGCCGCGGCGCTGGTGGATCGCTGCCCACACCGCAGCGTCCCGCTCTCTGGCGGGCGGGTCGAGGACGGCACGCTCGAGTGCCCCTACCACGGCTGGCGCTTCGCGGGGGACGGCCGCTGCGTGCGCGTCCCGGGCCTCACCGAAGAGCCCGACCACCGGACGCGGCGCTGCGCGAGCTATCCCGTCCGCGAGCAAGACGGCTGGGTGTGGGTCTGGGCCACCGCGGGAGACACGCCCACGCGTGAGCCTTTCCGCTTCCCGCTGCTCGACGACCCTCGCTACGCCTCGGTACGGCAGACGCTCGAGATGGCGGGCACCGTGCACGCGGCGGCGGAGAACGCCCTCGACGTCCCCCACACCGCCTTCCTGCATCGGGGCCTCTTTCGCGGCGCGGGCAAGACGAACGAGCTCGAGGTGCGCGTCCGCCGCCACCACGATCGCGTCGAAGCCGAGTACATCGGCGAGCCGCGCCCCTCGGGCGCGCTCGGCCGCGTCCTCGCGCCGCGCGGCGGCGTGGTCGAGCACTTCGACCGCTTCATCCTGCCGAGCATCACGCAGGTCGAGTACCGACTCGGCGAGAGCCACGTGCTCGCCACGGTCGCCCTCACTCCGCGGACCGATCGACGTACCGTCATGAACGCCGTCGTCTCCTTCCGGTTGCCCTTCGTTCCGCCGCGGCTCGCAGGGCTCGCGGGCGAGCTCCTCCGGCCGCTCGGGCTCTCGGTGCTCCGCCAGGACGCGACGATCCTCGCGCGGCAAGACGAGGCGATCGCGCGCTTCGGCGAAGCCCGCTTCGTGAGCACCGAGCTCGACGCGCTCGGGCCGACGATCGCCAAGCTCCTCCGCGCCGCCGCCCGCGGACGCGAGGCCGCGAGCGACGCGATCGACGAGCGCACCTTCCGGATGCGGGTCTGATGGACGCTCGCCACGACCCGCCGCCGCGGCTCGGAGGGCGCTACGAGCTGCTCGACGTCGTCGGGCGAGGCGGCATGGCGTCCGTGTGGCGCGCCCACCACCACGGCGTCGCGGGCTTCCGGCGCCCGGTGGCGATCAAGCAGCTCCTCCCCTCGCTGGCGGCCAACGACCACGTCGCCGCGATGTTCGTCGAGGAGGCGCGGGTCGTCAGCGAGCTCTCCCACCCTCACGTCGTCCAGGTTCACGACTTCGGCCGCGACGACGACGGGCAGTACTTCATCGCGATGGAGCTCGTCGAAGGCACCGACCTCGGCTCGTGGATCGTCCGCCACGTGAAGGTGGGAAAGCCGACCCCGTGGCGCCAGGTCGTCGCCATCGTGCAAGACGCGCTGCGTGGCTTGGCGGCCGCCCACGAGCGTCGCGACGAGAAGGGCGTGAGGGCGCCCGTCTTCCACCGAGACCTGACCCCGAGCAACGTGCTCATCTCGCGCCACGGCCAGGCCAAGCTCGCCGACTTCGGGCTCGCGCGCGCGATGGACCGCGTCACCATGACCTCTCCGGGGGTCGTGAAGGGCAAGATCGCGTACGTCGCCCCCGAGATGATCGCGGGGGCGCGCGCGAGCGAGGGCTCCGACCTCTACAGCCTCGGCGTCGTGCTCTGGGAGGCGCTCGCGGGGCGTCGCCTCTACGAGGGCGTCAGCGACCTCGAGCTCTTCGTCCGCGTCGGTCGAGGAGAGGTCCCGCCGCTCCGGGAGGTGCGCACGGACCTGCCCGAGGGCCTCTGCGCCGCTGCGGACCGGCTGCTCGCGAAGCACCCGGACGAGCGATTCCGGAGCGCGGCGGCCGCGCGCGAGGCGCTGCGCGACGTGCTGCGCGCGGACGCGCGCGACGGGGGCGGGCCCCTCGAGCCGGAGGACGTCGCGGCGTATCTCGCGACGCTCTCCTGAGCGAGAGGGCTGCCGGTCCTCGAGCCGGAGGACGTCGCGGCATATCGCGCGACGCTCTCCTGAGCGAGAGGGCCGGAGGACGTCGCGCGTCTCTCGCGATGGGAGGCCTCGGGAGGTCCCGAGACCGCGCGCGTCCTCAGGTTCGCGGCCGGACGCCCGTCTCGTCGCGACGGAGCGGCGGCAGCTCGGCTTCGACGTCGGAGCGCATCGCCGCGAGGTTCGCGAGGTTCGCGCGCGCCCGCAGGCGCGCAGCGCGTCCGAGGCGGTGGCTCAGCACCTGCGCCGCCACCTCGGTGCGCTTGAGCACGCGCGCCGCGGCGTCCTTGACGCTCCCGATCGAGATCCCGAGCGCGTCCGCGAGCTCCCGCTGGGTGGCGGTGCGTCCCGCGAACACGACCAGCCGGAGCTCCTCGGCCGTGAGCTCGGGGTGCTCCAGCGCCAGGAGGAGCACGTCTTCGTCCTCGTCTTCGATGCAGGGGCGATCGCGACCCGGCTCGTCCCAAGGGACGGCGCGCGAAGGGTCGTAGCCGCCGACCGGTAGCCCGTCGTGCGAGACGCCGACGCACCCATAGACGTGCTCGCGCAGCGCGAAGCCGGTGGTCGGCCAGGTCACCACCTCGAGCCCGGCCGCCCGGGCGCGCGAGGCCCGGCTGTCTCCGGCGTCGAGCACCGCGACTCGCGCGCCCTCAAAGCCACGCACCGCGAGCTCCTGCACCCACCGGAACGCCTGGCGTTCACCAGGGTCGAGCCGCACCAGCACCATGGACGCCCCGAGCGCCCGGCCGTTCAAGGGCTGGTCGCCGCGCCGCCGCCTCACCAGCGGCGAGAAGAGCGCGCGCTCGGCTTGCTCGATCGAGCCCACCGGCACCACGTCGAGCGCCGGCAGCGCCTGCCACATGCACGCGCGCGCGACGTCGCGCGGGTCGAGGTAGAGCGCCACCGGGCGCTGGTCGATCTGCGGCACCGGCAGCATCGTCGCGGGGGGGTCTAGCGGATCCGGTGTGGGCGGTCGACGTCTCTCGCGTGTCATGCGAGCCGTCTCGGCCGCGCCGTGAACGAGTTGCGTCCGTCGGCTCGGTCGTTGGGTGATTCCTCACGTGGCTGGGGTCGAGGGACGCTGGGGCGTGAGCGTTGTTCGCTGAGTTTTGTGGAAAGTGAGCGGCGCTCGATTCGGTCGTGCCGTCGAGAATTTGCAATGAGCTGGGAATAAAAACGCACGAACCCGTCCGTCGGACGGTAACGGCGCGTGAACGTCTCCCGCATCTTCGAGCGCGTGAGATCCTCGACTCTCTTCGTACGCGCCAGCCTCGCGCTCCTCGCGTCTTCGTGCATCGCTCCGGCAGAGACCGCCGGATCGCTGGACGGGTCTCTGCGGCCGGAGGTCGTGGCCGCGCTCGAAGGGGCCTTCGTCGACGCGATGCTCTACTGCGGGCCGCTCCTCACGGACGGCCCAATCCGTCAGACCGCCGTCGGCGAGCTGGGCGACGCGGCCCTCTCGCGTTACGCCTGGACGCCTGGCCAGCGGACCACGATCCTCGACGGCCCCCACGCCGGCCAGCGCCCGCGTTACGAGCGCGACCCGCAGGCAAACCCGTGCGTCTTCGCGATCTCGCGCGAGGGCGGGGCGCGGGACATCGACGCCCGGGTCGAGGACGGCTTCTGCCGCGCAGAGATCGCGTACTGCCTCGGTCGCGAGCTCTCGCTGCGCGCGGAATCGCTCGCCGACCCCGTCTCGGAGGTCGCCCTCGAGGCGGCGCTCCTTCGCGTGGCGCGCGAGCGTTTCCAGGCTTCGCTCGTCGAGAACCTCTCGTCGGTCGCCTTCTACGAGGATCGCTGCTTCCGGAGCGACCGTGGGCCCTGGCAGTTCGAGTGCAACCGCCTCCAGGACACGGGCGGAGGCTTCCGCGCACAGCTCGAGGGCAGGATCCTCGACGCGGTCCTGCAGATCGAGCGGCTCGCGGGTCGAGAGGTCGACGCGCGCGTGCGGCAGTCCGAGGCCGAGACCTCGGTCGAGGACGCGCTCGATCCCGCGTTCGCCGTCGAGCGCCTCTGGGGAGAGCGAGGTCACCGCACCCGCGCGCTCGAGGCGCTCTTCGGCCGCGTCGGCACCGCGGAGCGCTCGTCGGCGCGCAACCTGCGCCGCCACGCCGACATGCCGCTGCCCACGACCGCCTTCGAGGATGATCGCGCGCGCCTCGCGCTACAGCTCCTCGCCGAGATGGAGGTCCCCCTCGGGATCGCAGGCGCCCCCAACGGGCGCGGGCCCCTCTCGAGCCTCGGGTGGTGGGAGAGCGAGCTCGCGGTGGCGGCCGTCTACCACCTCCTCGATCATCGCCTCGCCGCGTCCCTCGGTTACCCGCCCTACGCCGACGACACGAGCCCGGAGGCCGCGCCGCTCCTGGCGCGTCGGCCGCTCACGGACGCAGAGCTGGTCACGTTCGCGACGAACCCCCTCCCCGCGGGAACCTCACCGCTCCGGAGCGAGCACCAGCTCGGTCTCGAGGACGTGCGCGACGCGCTCGAGCTCGCAGCCGAGCTCTTAGACGTCCAAGACGCCTCGTTCGAGCGACGCCTGCAGGTTCGCTGGGGGCAGCTCGGGATCTTCGCGCTTCGCTTCGATCAAATCGCGGACCGGCCCGTGCGGCTCGTCGCGTCGGCGCTGGCGGAGGACGAGACCGCGACGACCTGGGACGCGATGGCGACCGGGCTCGGCTTCGTGCCGCGCGACGGGGGCCGCATGCACGTCACGAACGGCTACCAGCTCAACCTCGCGCGGGTCGACTCTACGCAACGTGTCGCGATCGAGCAGGACGAGCGCCCTCCGCTCGGCGCGGCGCAGGTCCTCCACGCCGCCCGCGTGCATGCGTCGCGGCTCGCGAGCGCGACGCCGCGCTTCGTGCGTCCGGCCGTCTACGCCGAGCTGCGCGCCTTCGTCGATCGCGCCATCGGACCGACCTGGGCCGAGATTGATCGCGACGAGGACCTCCGCTGCGAGTGCGACCCGCGACGCACCGGGAGCACCAACCTCGTGCCCGTCTCGCTGGTCCAGCCGACCGTGGACCTCGGGGTCTCGTCGTCGGGGACGATCGGCGGCCTCGGCGGCAGCCTCGGAGGGAGTCTCGGCGGAAACCTCGGCGGAAACCTCGGCGGGGGCCTCACGCCGATCACTCCGATCGTCCCCATCGACCCGATCCTCCCCACGCCCATCGATCCGATCATTCCCCCCATCATCCCGTCGATCTGCACGGTCTTGGACCCCTACACGCTCCCGCTCTACGCCCCCTGCACGGCCTGCGGCGGCTGCGTGCCGACGCGCGCCGAGGCGACCGACGCCCTCCACTGGCAGATCGTGCAGCCTACCGACGCTGCGCTCGCGGGCGTCCCGGTGGCGGTCCGGTCCTACGAAGAGGCCCGCTGCCTCATCGAGGATCGTTTCCCTGGCGCAGAGGGGCCGTGCCGGGTCGTCCCCATCGAGCTCGAAGAGGTCTCGGCGCGGAGCCACGCGCCCCTCGGCTACCTCGCCCGCCGCTTCCGGCTGCCGAGCCCGAACTCGTACGCCTCGTCGGGCGTGAACGCCCGCGCGTACGTGCTCTGGTGGAGTCCCGGCGGTCCCTCGCGTCCGCAGGGGCGCTACGAGCTCGTCGACGTCGTCCGCCCCCGCAACCGCGCGGCGCTGCACACCCTTGGTGGCACCTTCGAGAAGACCGCGAGCCAGCTCTGGGCGCGTCTGCCCGGACGCGCCTCGCGGGCCGCCTACAAATCCTCGGGCGTCGAGACGGCGCTGCTGCCGCCCCTCGAGGGGGAGCTCACCGACGACGGAGACGCCTTCGAGAGCTCGTTCGCGCACTACCTCCGCGAGGCACGCGTCGCCGCCGAGCTCGCGTCCGACCAGCTCGTGCGCGCCCGCGACGCCGAGCTCGAGGCGCGGCTCGAGGACGCGCGCGATCCGCTCCAGCGCGAGCTCGCCGCGCTCGCCGAGACCGAGGCGCTCTCGGGCCTCTGCGGCACGGAGGGGCGGTGCGACGTCCCGCGCATCGCGGATGCTTCGACGCTCGGCTCGGTCGGCCTCGTGCGCGCGACGCCCGCGCCCGAGCTCAGCGACGGCGCGTCCTGCACCAACGTCCTGCGCGTCGTCTTCGACGACTTCGACCTCACGGACGACTCGGACGACGGTCGCGAGCGCATCCGCCAGCTCGGGACACGCCTCGAGACCGCGCTCGCGTGCACCGTCCACGAGCTCACGCGCGTGACCGCCGAGCTCCCGCTCCGCGGCGTGCCGGAGGTGGTGCTCGACGAGGTGCTCGCCGACGGGCCCGGGCACATGGGCGCCTATGACGGGGAGCTGCGCGATCAGCTCATCCACGCCTTCCAGGCCCTCGCGGACATCCGCTCCGGTTTCCGACGCTTCGACGCGCAGGCCGAGGCGGTCCGCGCCTCCAACCGCGCGGCGATGGAGCGCGTGAACGACGCGAACGTCGATGAGCAGGAGCGGCGCCTCTGCAAGTGGAGGATGGCCAACCAGGTGATCGGATCGGTCGCGTCCATCGCCAGCTCGATCGGAAGCGCCGGCGGAAAGTGGCAGAACAACGCGACGAGCGGCGCGTCGATCTCGAGAGAGGTCGGCTCGCTCGGCGGCGCCGTCGCAAGCCACGCGCACTCGGGCGGCTGCGAGAACAACTTCGGCGCTGAGGACCGCGCGGCAGAGGCCACGCTACAGCTCGCGCGCAACCTCGAGGCTTTCCGCGGCGTCGCGTTCGCCGCCCGGAGCGCCATCGTCGAGCTCTACTCGCGGATCGCCGTCATCGACGGGCTCGCCGAGCGCGCCGAGCTGGTGCGCCAGCGTCGACGTGTGCTCGAACGGATCGCCGCGACCGACTCGCTTGCGGACCTGCCCGAGTGGCGCAGCCTCCAGGCTCACTCGGCGCAGCGCGCCGACCGCAGCCTCGCGCGGGCGGTCGCGGCGGCGCACGTCGCGCGCCGCGCGATCGAGCTCCGCTTCGCGCTCGACCTCTCCAGCATGGCGGAGGCCGAGCCCTTCGTCTCGGCGCCCGCGACCTGGGTCGACACGCTCGGCGACGTGCCGCGGGCGCTGATCTCGGCGCCCGACGAAGCCGGCGAGGCCCGCGAGATCGGCATGGCCGCCGAGGCCATCCTCGACTACGTCGACCGTCTCGAGCGCTTCGTCGAGGGATACCCGTTCGCCCGCCGCTTTCGCGACGGGACCGACGAGCAAGTCCTCGAGCTCGGGACCCTGCTCGGCGCACCGGACGGCGCGCCGATCCAAGACCTCCTCAGCTACCAATGCCGAGACCTCGATCGACCGCTGCGCGGCGGCTTCGTCGAGGGGGCGCCGCGCGAGGGGCGCGAGCCCTGCGAGGACTTCGGCGGCGTCCGGTGGGCAGAACTCGCCTTCGAGATCCCGACCGAGCTCCGCGGTTACCTGCGCGATCGCCTCGTGGCCGACGCGTTCAACCACCGCGCGGAGGCCGTCGGCCTGAACTTCGTCGGAAGCGGCGTCCTCGACTGCGAGCGCGCGCGCGCGCCCAACGAGTGCTACTCGGACGGGAACGTCCGCTACGAGCTGCGCCAAGGGGGCGACGTGATGCTGACGAGCTTCGAGGGCCAGCGGCACACGTTCGCGATGGAGCCGGGCGTCATCCGAGCGGGCCGCGCGCTCACGGCCGAGCGTGACCTCGGCAACCCGATGAGCGCGGTCGATCGAGCCTTCGTAGAGCCCTACCTGCGGCGCGAGCTGCGCGGGAGGCCGCTCGCGGGGCTCTACGTTTTGCGGGTGCATGGGCGCCCGGAGCTGCGTTGGTCCCGCCTCGAGCGGATCCAGCTGCTGCTCGCCTACCGCTACTGGACGAGGCAACGATGAGAAGCGAGACGTGGAAGAACGCGCGGCACGTGCTGCTCGCGGCGGGTTGGCTGATGGCGGCGTGCGGAGGCTCGAGCATGACGCCGGGTCCGGACGACGGCGGGATGCCCGGCGACGGTGGCTTCGGTCACGACGGCGCGCCGCCGATGAGCGACTTCGATCCCTCGCAGACCTACGAGGGCGAGGGCACCGCCTGCCGGATGAGCCTGCAGTGTGGCGATCGGCAGCTCTGCGTGCGCGGCGAGTGCATGCGGCACGAGCGGATCGACCGCGAGACGGCGGAGTTCGGGCTGATGCGGCAGGCGGAAGCGGATGACGCTCCCGACGCTGACGTGTTCAGTGCGCGGGCGGCAGTCGCGGGGCAGGGGGCCTGGATCTTCACCTCCGTAGTGGTTCCTGGGAGGGACCAGGCGTCGTTGGTCTCACTCGAGTCGTTCGATGAGCAGGGGTGTCTCGTAACGCGTGTCGAGCGAGAATGGCGCGCTGCGTGGCTTCCGAATGTGGATTGTCTCGGAGTCGATGCGAACGAACGAGGTGAGCTCTTTGTCGCTGCCGCCTCGCTCGAGGATGGGGGGCCCGTCGTAGTGCGGTTGGATGAGGCCCTTCATGAGGTTGCGCGAGTCGAGCCGTCGCGCGAGATGCTCACGCGTTCCATATCGCCGCTAGGCCCAGAGGCACGCTTCGGTGGCGCGACATCAGTGCTCGTCGATGGAGACGACGTCCTGTTCGCAGTCGGCGTGTTTTCGCGAGATGCGCTCGAACACGACGCGACTGTGGTGTTTCGGATGACGCCAGGCGGCGTTCGAATGGCGCGAGAGCAGCCGATCGATGGCGGCCGTGGGTGGCTCGTCCGAGACGCCGAACACGTATCCGTGGTCACGACGGTCTGGGATTGGGAGGACGGATCGACCCGGTGGCCTCGTCAGCGCGACGGTGACCACCGGATCCTCGTGACCGAGGTCGTTGGAGACGAGTCGAACGAGATCTATCGCGGTCCGGCGATGGCGGCGACGTACATGCGTCCATCTGCCACGGACTGGTGGGTCGTAATCGGTGATCCGAGATGCGAGATTCCCGTCTACCACATGGGTCGTCGTGTGGAAGATAGATTTGGTCAGTCGTCATCAATGCAGAGATGTCGTGAGAACATGTTCGAGGTTTGGGCTGGGCCGCCAAATCGGTCGAGGCCGTCGGAGCTCGGAAGTGGGTTCCTGGCTTGGGACGGAAGCCGCGTCGAACTTTTCGAGTTGGGTCCGCGAGGTGTCGTGGACGGGGATGATGGTGATGAGTGGGTCTTTCCGGGGATTCGGTCGATGGATGGCGACCTGATATCGGGGGAGAGAGATGTGTGGATTTCCGTGTCGGGGTGTACGCTTATCAACCTCTACGGCGCGGGTCTGGCGGGTCTGTGTCCGGAGCAAGGCGCGAAGGCCATTGAGGTCGTGGCGGAGGTGAGGCCATGAGCCGGGTCTCATTTGTGATTGCAGCGCTGCTGGCTGCATGTGGAATGGATGCTGAGCTTCACGCGGACGGGGCTGAGAGCGAGCTGGTTGGCATCGAGCGCGATGACTTCGATGCCGCTTTCGACCGTGCGGCATGCATGTGCCAGTCGCGGCTCATGGTTGCGGGGGCGAGGCGATTCGGAGCGAACGCCGGAGCCGCAGACTCTGACCCGTTGATTCAGGAGTTTTCGACACGATTCGCGGCGGCAAATAGCTGTGATTCGGTGGTGCGGCGGCCGGTGGCGAGAGCGGTGGACCGCGGGGCCAATGGATGCGCCGCGCCCATCTCCGGAGCCGGTCAGCGCCCGCCACGCTTGATCAACCTCGCCGCGGAGAGCGGACCCGCATATGGCGAGTTTGCGGAAGGGTTCTGTCGGGCAGATGTGAACCACTGCCTCGGTCAGGAGCTTCGCCTCGAGGCGGAGTCGCTGGCCACGAGCCCTCGGTCGCGCGCCGTGCGCGACGCGCTGCTCGATGAGGCCGGGCGGCGTTTTCAGAGCAGCGCTGTCGAGGCCAGCTTCGCGTTGGGGTTCGTTGGAGATATGTGCTCGCTCGACCCCGCAGCACGCGGCGGCTACGCGCACCTTGAGCCCGAGTGTAACCGGCTTCGGAGCACCTCGTACGCCGACCACGTCCTGCGGACGGTCGCCGAGTCGGTGTCTTCGCTCGGTGAGATCCACGAGACGCTCGTCGAGAGCGCGGCTCGGGCGGGCGACGCGCTCTCGCCGGCGCGCTTCACGAGCCCGGAGGCGCTCTCGGACGCGATCTGGGGGCCCGAGGGGTATCGCTTCGAGGCCGCGCAGCGGCTGATGGGGAGGGCGGAGGGCGTCGTCGCGTATGGGCGGTCGGACTCCACGTTCGGGACGCGGCGCATGCGCAACGACTGGGACGGCGCGTACGCCTCCGAGACGGATGGCAACGGACGCGCGGCGGAGACGCTCGGGCTGCTCGTCGCGCATCGCGTTCCTTTCGGCGCGTCCCGTCAGACGACCGGTCGGGTCGACTTCACCAGGCTGCAGATGACGGGGCCCGACGCGGACCGGCGCTTCCGGGCGCTCTTCAACCTGCTCGATCATCGAATGGCGGCGGCGGAGCAGACGGGGCCCTACGCGCTCACCCGCGTGCCGGACGAGCTCCTCGTGGGAGACGGGCCCATGCCCTCCTTGCCCGGCGCGGATCTCCGCAACTTCGCGCCGATGAGCGAGTCCGAGCTGCTCTCGTACGCGACGCGCCCGCTCCCGCCGCTCGACTCGCCGCTCCGTCGGCGTCACGGGCTCGGCGTCGATGACGTACGAGCCGCGCACCGTCTCGCGAAGGGGATCCTCGCGACCCAGGACGTCCGCTACGAGGTCGTCGAGCAGGTGCCGGGAAGCGCGCCCCTGCTGGGTTTCTCGCGCTTCGACGTCTTCCCGGCGGCGGACGAGCGGCTCGCGTTCGCACTGCAGAACGTCGGCGGCCCGACGGCCGCGATCGCCGCGGATCCCTTGGGGGTCGTGCTCCCGCCCTCCGCGAGCGGCGCCGAGGTGGGCTTCTCCAACGTCTATGGGCTCGACGTGTCCCGGACGCGCGACGTCGGCGCCGCGCTCGCGCTTCACCTCGTCCGCGTGCACCTGCGACGCGCCGCGTCGACCTGGCTCTTCGACGTCTCGAGCCGAGAGGAGGCCGCGTCCGTCGACGCCGTCACCTCGTTGGTGGACGCCTTCGTCGGCTCCCACTGGACCGAGTACACGCGCTATCAAGAGATCACCTGCGCCACGCCAGCGCGGCCGAGCGGCGCGCGGCCGTCTCCAGGTGCCGGCTACTTCTGTGCGAGTCCAGCCAGCGTGAGCGGACGCTGGCTCGACCGGATCGATGGGCAGGCGCCGGGACGTTGGACGCTCTACCACCCCCCCGGCGACGCGCTCTTCGACGCGGACGCGCTCGAGCCCGTGATCGTCCGCGGAGCCTTCGCCGCGGAGTGCTTGCGGCTTGGGACCGATCCGAGTTGCCCGAGCGATCCGGAGTCGCTCCCCGGGTACGCCGTGCTCCAACGCGACCTCTCCGCCCCGCCAGCGGGCCGACCGAGCGTAGAGGCCGTTCTCGGGGTCCGTCAGCGGCGCTACCTCGTGACGACCGCGCACACCTTCGCGATCCCGTCGGCGGCGAGCACAGCGAACGCGACGGGCTACGTCTTCTGGCGACATTCCGGTCGGAGCGATGATGACGGAGAGATGGCCGATGATCGCAGGGGGAGCTCAACGATCGAGCATATTCTGGTCGACGTCATCCAACCGCTTCGCCGGGGCTCCGTTCATGCGCTCGGCGGTCGCTACGCCGAGCTCTTCGCGAACGCAGTCGCCAAGCAGCCCCTCAATCCGGTGCGCCCGGCGGTCGCGTCGATCGGCCTGCCTTACGACCTCGTCCCGCCCCTCGAGAGCGAGCTTACGAGCACGGGGGACGCGTACGAGCGCTCCTACCAGCACTACCTCGCCAACGCGGCGCGCGCAGCGGAGACGGCGCGCACCTCGCTCGATCAAGCCCGGCGGGCCGAGCTCGAGGCGCTGCGTGACGGCCGCGCGGACATCGCGCTCCTCGAAGAGGCCCGCTTGGCCGAGCAGGAAACGCTGCTCACCACGTGCGGCTCCGAGCGTGGCTGCGAGGTGCCGCGGGCGCGGGACGTCCGGCTCGGCGAAGTGTACGTCGACGGCCGACCGCTCATTCGCGCACCCGCAGCGGACGAGATCCCATTCTTCGTGGGCATCGACGGCGCAAGCGGGCAGCCACTGGTGCGGGTGCGTGACGCGTTGGGGTTCGTGGATAGACGTTGCGACCACGTGATCGCGACGGTGCTCGGAGGCGCGAGCTTCGAGGGCATCGACAAGCGCGACTACGACGACTTCGTCGAGCGTTCGTTCTCGGGCGCGCTCGGCTGCCTGCGTCACGCGCTGCTCCACTCGGCGATGGACGCTCGCATGCACGAGGTCCCCGAGCGGGTCATCGAAGAGCTCGCCGTGGGCGGGTCCGGGCAGTTCCCGACCCTGCGTGGCGAAGTCCGCGAGCCCCTCGTGGCGGCGTTCCAAGGGATGATGGACCTCCACTCCGCCCTCGAAGGCTTCGAGTCGCAGTACCAGATCGCGCTCGCCGAGATCCGTCGCGGCGCGAGACAAATCGACGACCTGATGCCCAGCCAGGCGCGGGAGCGTTGGTGCAAGGCGGGCCGCATCCTCGCGGTCATCGGGACCATCGCGGCGTCGGTCGTCTCGACGATCGTGACCTTCGGTGCGGCATCGGCCGTCATCGTCGCCATCGTCGTGGTCGCGTCCGTTGCTTCGAGCGCGGCCGCCGCGTCCGGCCTCGTCGAACTCGACAAATGCGGCGGCAACGAAGAGCTCGCGCGGGCGACGATCGAGTCGACCCTCTCTGGGGCGCTCCTCGCGATGGAGAACCTGCGCGGCATCACCGACGAGGTGCGTCGCACGAGCGGGCGGCTCGCGCTCGGCAACTCGCGGCTCGACCAGCTCGCGACGCGGGCGCGGATCGCCCGCGCGCGCCGCGACATTCAAGAGCGGCTCATCGCGACGAACTCACTCTCGGACATGCCCGAGTGGCGGGCGCTCCAGACCGCGCAGGCGCGGCGGGCGCGCCGGCAGCTCTACCGCGCGCAGCAATACGCCTTCGTCGCGCGGCGGGCCGTCGAGCTCCGCCTGGCCGTCGATCTTCCTTCGCTGACGCGCGCGGAGCCCTTCACCGAGGCGCCGACGCTCTGGGCCAACGACGTGTTCACGGTCGACACCGCGAGCTCCGCGGATGGCCGCGCGGGGGCGCCAGCGACGGGGCACGCGTCGACGGCCGGGGAGGCCATCGTCGACTACGTCGAGCGTCTCTCGGACTTCGTCCGAGGCTACCCCTTCGCGCGCCGCTTCCGCGACGCGAGCGACGTGCAGGTGCTGAGCCTGGCGGCGCTCGCGGATGAAGGGCCCGTCCGGGCGGAGAACAGGCGCTCCTTCCATGAGCTCCTCGCCTACGTCTGCAACGACGACTCGATGGAGGTCGCGCCGCAGGAGGCCGCGCCGTGCGCACAGGCGGGCGGTGTCGCCTACGCCGAGGTGCGCTTCTCGGTGCCGCGCTTCTGGGGGGACTACCTCGCCGACCGCTTGGCGACCGAGGGGTTCAACCACCGGCACGAGCGCGTCGCGCTCAACCTCGTGGGTGGTGGGCTCGTCGATTGCCGGCGCTCCTCGCGGCCGACCGAGTGCTGGTCGAACGGCAACCTCCGCTACGACCTGCGGCAGGAGGGCTCGGTGCTGCTCGAGAGCTACGAGCGAGATCTGCACCGGGTCGAGATGGAGCCGGGGGTGATCGTCGCTGGGCGCGCGTTGGCGGCGGAGCGGGTGCTCACGAACCCGATCTCGGGCGCAGACCGGAGTCTCCTCTCCGGGTACGAGCGCGCCGAGCTCTGGGGCCGCCCGCTGATGGGCACCTACACGGTGCGCATCCACGGTCGCCCGGAGATCGTGTGGGAGCGCCTGCAGGACGTGCAGGTGCTGCTGCAGTACCGGTTCTGGACGCGGCAGGAGTGAGGGTGGGCACGCAAGCCAGCGCTACTGCCCCCAACCCGACCTTCGCTCCGGGTATCCGGGGCCAAGGGCGCGGATCTCGCTCGCCGACCTCCTCGAATGGGCTTTGGCCTGTCCAACGCCTGCGCGGCAAACGACCTCCACCCCGATCATCCACGGCAACCCAGGATGAGCTTCGGGTTGGGGGCACTCGCCTCCGCGCCATGGGCGTGTTGGCTGCGTGGACGATCATGCAGATCGGCTGCGGTGGCGGGGCGCCCGAGGTGCCACCCGACGTCGGCATCGCCGACGCGGGGATCGCGGACGGAGGGGCGGACACCGGCGTCGAGCTCACGCGCGACGGGGGCGTAGATGCTGGGGCCCTAGATGCGAGCGATGCGAGCGATGCGAGCGATGCGAGCGATGCGGGCTTCGAGACCCCCGACGCGGCTCACGATGCGGATCTCGATGGTGGCCACGACGCGGGCGAGCCGCTCTGCGACGCCTGCGTCGCGTCCCCCTGCCACGAGGCCGCGTGCGTCGACGGGGCCTGCGTCGAGTCCCCTCTCGCCGACGGCGCCGCGTGCGGCGAGTGGGCGCATGGGCACCCGACCGGCGTCTGTCTCTCGGGCGCGTGCGTCGCGCGCGGCTGCGGGGACGGCTACGTCGAGCCCGGGCCGACGCCCGACGATCCGGACGCGCCGCCGCGCGAAGCGTGCGACGACGGCAACCTGCTCGACGGCGACCTCTGCTCGAGCGCTTGTGAGCCGACCGTCTTCGAGCTCGACGAAGATCCGGAGATCGACTACCGAGCCGAGCTCGGGATGCGCCCGACGTCGATGGCCGTCGACGGACAGGGGCGCGTGCTGCTCACGTTCCGACGCCGGACGAGCGACCTCGGTCGGGCGTTCGGCATGCGCTTCTCGGCCGAGGGCGCGCCTCTGGGTGAGATCTTCGAGCTCGCGGACCCACGCTCTTTCACGACGGTGGCGGGGCTCGCGGGCGGCGGCTGGGTCGTCGGCTATTTGGCGGGCGTGACCGAGACCAGCGGCCTCCGCTTCCGGCTCGTCAGCGCGGCCGGCGAGGTCGGCCCCGCGCGCGTGGTGAGCACTCACGGGCTCGACCAGGACGTGCACGTCGCCACGCTCGGGACGGGCTTCGTCGCGACGTGGCGGCGCGTGGAGACGTCGACCGAGGCCGTCTACGTTCGGCGCTTCGGCCCGACCGGCGCGCCGCTCGGCGACGAGGTCCGCGTCGGCGACGCGCAGGTCGTGCGCGCCGCGATGGCCGCGTCGTCCGGAGAGCCAGCGGACATGGCGTCGCCCCATTGGGTGGTGGTGTGGCAAGACGGGCTCCTCTCGCCGACCATCCGCGCGCGACGTTTCCAGGGGGGCGCGCCGCTCGACGGGGGCGGCGCAGCGATCGGCGTGGGCTACACGCCCTACGTATCTCCGGCTTCCGTCCGCCCCCTGGCCTCCGAGGCCCTCGCGGACCCGACCCATCCGCGCTTCCTCGTCAGCTACCACGGGCCGGCGCCCGGCGCGCGCGGTGTGCGGCTACGTGCGCTCGACCTCGGCCCGGTGAGCGGGTTCCGCGAGGCGGTGATCCTCGGTGGCACGGACGCGGAGGGGACGGCGGTCGATCACACGAGCGTCGTGCCGATGCCGCGGCCCTTCGATCCTGCCGTGGACGTGCTCCCGCCCGCCGTGGCCGCGTTTCGTTTCCGAATGGGATCGGGCTACCTCCAGCCCACGGTCGTGCCGACGGCGCCGGTGGATCCGGACGCCGCGATGACGCTGAACGAAGCGCTCTCGATCGCGCTGCACGAATACGCGATCGCGGCGTCGCCGCGCGGCACTTGGCTCGCGTGGCGCCACGACGAGTGGGGCGGCCCGCTCTCGATCTTCTTGCTGCCCTCGCCCTGACGAGCGCGCGCCGCGGCCGTCACGCGCTGCTCGTTCAGGCCCCTCGCCCCGACTCTTCCTTCGCTTCTCACCGACGCCTCGGACGCACGAATCATGCTCCCGCTCCCCGCCTCCCGCGCCACGTCTTCGGACCCGGTCTCGGCCACGGCCCCGGTCTCGGGCACCGCCCCGGTCTCGGACACGGCCCCGGTCTCCGGCACGGCCTCGGCCACGGCCCCGGTCTCGGCCACGGCCCCGGACGTTCCGCGCCCCGCCCAACACCGCCGTCCACGGCGCGCGACCTTCGCCACACGCGCGCTCTGCACCTTCCTCGCGTCGCTCACCGTCCTCACGGTCGGGACGCCGCTCGCGGCGCGCGCACAAGATCCGGACGGCGCATACGAGTCGAGCGACGCCCCGCGTTTGCGCGAGGAGCTCCGCGACGCGCTGCCCGACGACCTCCGCTACCCCGTGAGCGAGGAGGTGCGCGCGCAGCTCGGCGCGCGTGATCGAGAGTCGCTGCGGGACGTGCTGACGAGCGACGGGGAGGGCCCCGAGGCGACGGAGACAGAGCTGCCCGAGAACGTCTCGCCGACGTCGCTGCCGACGGGCGAGGCGAAGAGCGCGGTGGAGCCGACGCGCATCAGTCTCCCGAGCGCGGAGGGTTCCATCGAGGGGATGGGCGAGTCGTTCGCGCCCGTGCTCTCGAGTGGGACGGCGACGTTCAGCGTGCCGCTCGCGCTGCCGGCGGGGCGGGCGGGGGTGCAGCCGAGCCTCGGGCTCTCGTACGCGAGCACGAACGGCAACGGCGCCGTGGGCATCGGGTGGTCGCTCTCCACGCCCTTCATCGTGCGGCAGTCGGACCGCGGGTTGCCGCGCTACGTGGACGGCCCGGCGTGGACGCCCGACGAGGACCGCTTCTTCTACAACGGCGGCCAAGAGCTCGCGCCGGTCGACACGGCGGCGATGGCCGCGGTGGATGGTTCGGGGGGGCTCTACCCGAACGTCTCGGGCGTGCCCAGCGAGGTGAGCGGCTGGCAGCAGTACCGGGCGCGCGTCGAGGGCGGCTTCTTGCGCTTCTTCCGCAGCCCCGACGCGCGCCGCTGGGTGGTGCAAGGCAAGGACGGCACGCGCTTCGACTTCGGCCTCTTGCCGAGCGGCGAGGGGCCAAGCGACCTCGACGCGAACGTCGCGCTGCAGAGCGAGCTGCCGAGCGGCGGAGGCCGCGTCTACGGCTGGCACCTGACGCGCATGAGCGACGCGCACGGGTCGACGGTCTACTACCGCTACCTCCGCCACGGCGGCGAGGTCTACGTCCAGGACGTCTACTACCTCAGCCCCGCGAGCTGCGCGGGCGGGAGCCCCGCGGCGCAGCGCGCGTGCAGCGCGCCGCTCGACGCCTACGGCGCGCGCGTCCACTTCGACTACGAGCTGCGCGGCGACGTCACCTCGCGTTATGCGAGCGGCTGGCGGGTCGAGACGGCGTATCGGCTGCGCCGCGTGACCATGACGGCGGCCGAGGCCGAGGGCCGGGCGCTGGTGCGCCGCTACCACCTCGCGTACGTGCCGAGCGCGCGCTCGTTCCACTCGCTGCTCGCGTCGGTGCAGGTCGAAGGCCGGCCGGCCACGAGCCAGGGCGCAGGCACCTTCGCGCACGAGACCTTCACGCACGTGACGGAGTCCGCGGCGCTCGGCGACGCGCTCGATCGGCGCCGCGGCCAGCTCCTGCCGCCGATGAGCTTCGGCTACACCGAGCCGCCCGCGGGGCCGATCCCCGGCTTCGGCGGGGTCGACTCCACGGTGCGCGCGGTCGAGGGGCCGCCCGAGGTGAGCGTCGACGCGGCGCGCGCGGACCTCTTCGACGTCAACAGCGACGGCCTGCCGGATCTGATCGTGACCGACCCTGCGCGCTACCGGACAGCGGACGGGCGGCCAGCGGTGGGCGTGTTCTTCAACGGCTTCACGGGGCCGAGCGCGCGGCCGGCGGGGCGGGCGGGGGTGTTCAGCGAAGCCATCGCGATGCCGATGCGCGGCGACCTCTCGGGCACGCTGAACCTCGGCAACGCGAACATCGTGCCGATGGACGTCGACGGTGACGGGCGCAGCGACCTGCTGCACATGCCGCGCCTCGATCGCTACGGCTTCTTCACGCCGACGCGCGCGAGCGACGCGGCCACCGGGCAGAGCGCGTCACCGGCCGACCAAGGCTGGCGCTTCACCTACGCCGAGGTCGCGCTCGAGCGCGGGACCGATCCGCGCGTCGACTTCGTGCGCGACGGCACGCACTACCAGGTCTTCGACGTCAACGGCGACCACCTCATCGACGTCGTGCGCACGACGGGCACGGTGATGCAGACGTGGCTGAACCTCGGCTGGCTCGAAGGCGGCGAGGGGCGCTTCGGCCAAGCGCGCCGCGTGGGCGACGGCTACGCGCTCTCGACCGCGCCGCACGAGACGTGCCTCCTGCACGACGGGCTGCCGCTCGACTTCGCGGACCCCGAGCTGCGCCTCGCGGACATGAACGGCGACGGGCTGACGGACCTCGTCAAGATCCGCCGCGGGCGCGTCGTGTGGTGGCCGGGGCGCGGGACGACGGCGACCGGGGCGCCGGTCTTCGGCGACGGCCCGGCGGAGTGCGGGCGCGGGCAGGGCGCGGGGCGCCAGCGGGTGATGGACAACCCGCCGCGCGAGCTCAACCCGGAGCTGTCGAACGTCTTCCTCGCGGACGTGAACGGCGACGGCGCGCCGGACGTCGTGCAGGTGCGCTTCCGCGAGGTCGACGTGTACTTCAACCGCGCGGGAGAGGGCTTCACCGATCGGGTGATCGTGCCGGCGCCCTTCGCGCCGGACTTCGCGCCGCGCATCCGGCTGACGGACATCGACGGCACGGCGACGACGGACCTGGTCTATGCGTCGAGCCGACGCTGGGAGTACCTCGACTTCATGGGGGGCCAGCGGCCGCGCCTCTTGACGCGGGTGGAGAACGGCCTCGGCGCGACGACGACGCTGACCTACTCGACGTCGGCCGTCGACTACACGCTCGACCTCGCGCAGGCCGCGAGCGGCGGCGGCGGCGGCGGTAACGCCGGCGCCGACGAGACGTTCACGTGGAGCCGCGCCGACGGCGACTGCGACGGCCTCTTGCGCGACCTGAGCGGCGAGTGCGCATACCGCAGCGGCGGCAGCCCCGTCGTCAGCACGGTGGTGCGCAGCGTCAGCACGAGCGACCACTTCGACCGGCTCGGCCGCGCCGCGAACGTGACCACCACGCGCTTCGCCTACCACGACGGCTACTACGAGGGCATCGAGCAGGAGTTTCGGGGCTTCGGCGCGGCCGACGCCGTCGCCGAGGGCGACGCGCACCACCCGACGGCGTACACCCGCACGTACTTCCACCAGGGCCGACGCCCGCAGTCGATCGCGACCGACCGCCTCGCCGACAACCCCTACGAGGCGCTCAAGGGGCGGCAGTGGCTGACCGAGGTCTTCGCGCCCGACGGCCTCTTCCAGTCGAGCGCGCACGCGACGATCGCGCTGCGGCGACTCGGCGTGGGCCTCGACGGGCGCGGCCTCTGGTATGCGTACGTCAGCCAGGCCGACGAGCTTCGCTACGACACCGCGGGGGTGCCGGGCGCGCCGCTCGCCACGTCGCTCGCAGGACCCGCAGGTGAGCTCAGCTTGCCGAGCGTGGTGCACCAGGAGGTCTCCGCGGGTGGCGTCGTGAGCGAGGTCGGCAGCGAGAGCACGACGATCACCGTGCGCGCCGCTGGGCACGCGCACCTACGCAGCACGACCGAGAGCGTCGACAACCTCGGCCACGTCCGCGAGCAGACCGCGCACGGGCGGCCGGGGGTGGACGAGGCGATCACGGCGCACGTGCGGCCCACGCTGCTCGGCGACGGACGCGGGTGGCTCTGGCGCACCGAGGGCGAGTGGGCGACGGGGGCGGCGAGCGGCGGGACGCGCTTCGGGTGGACGGCGTCGCGCTTCGACGAGGTGACGGGCGACCTCACCTGGAGCGCGCAGCTCGCGGAGTACGGCGGCCCCGCGTACGCGTTCGGCGGCGACGCCGACGGCGCGCAGGCGTATACGCTCGGGGCGGCCTACGGCGAGACGAACGCGGCGTTCGGCGGCGCGTCGGGGCAGGTGCTCGAGGCGTCGACCACTTACGACGGCTGGGGCAACGCGCTCGCGAGCTGCGCGGGCGCCGACCTCGAGGCCGCGAGCGCGGGCGCGTGCTGGCGCTACGCCGAGATCCGCTACGACGACGAGTACGCGCAGCTCCCCGAGGCGGAGGCCATCGCGGTGCAGGGGGACACGTCGGCGGGCTTCTGCGAGCCGGGCGTGCTCTGCATGATGAGCACGAGCGCGGTCTGGGACCGTGGCTTTGGCGCGCTGCTCAGCGCGACGGATCCGAACGGACAGTCGACGTCGGTGCGCTACGACGGGCTCGGGCGGCTGAGCGCGGTGGTGCCGCCGCGGCACTCGGGCGACGTGGCGCAGAACAGCTTCTGCCCCGAGGGCTCGCCGACACAGACCTTCGAGTATCACCTCGTGCCCGGCGGGCTGCCGGTCAGCTACGTCGAGGCGCGCTCGCACTGGCAGTACCGGTGCTCGACCGTCCCGAACAACTCCCTCATGACCCGGAGCTACGTCGACGGGCTCGGGCGGGAGCGGGCGTCGCTCGTGCGGACCGAGGTGGGGGGCTCCGACCGGCTCTGGGTGAAGAGCGGAATCGCCGAGCTCTCACGGCGCGGGACGCCCTACCTGGCGTACGACCCCGTCTACACGCTGACCGGCGAGCCCACCCCCGCGGCGGCGGTGGGCGTCCCCTCGAGCCCCGCGGTCCGCGTCTTCTATGACGCCTTTGGTCAAGAGATCCGCGGCGTCGAGCGGGACCAGAGCGAGACCCGGGTCTTCCACCTCGCGCTCGAGACGGTGGCGGCCGACGCGCTCGACCTCGGCGCGGTCGGCGGTGGCCACACCGGCTGGAATGACATCGCGACCTTCCTCGGGACCTACACGCGCACGCGCGTCGACGGGCACGGGCGGCCGATCGATCAGGTCCTCCATCAGCGCGATCCGGACACGCTCGACGACAGCTTTGAGCGCCTCTACTCGAGCTACCGTGCGGACGGCGCGGTGCTCAGCGTCACGCGCGCGGAGACGTCGACCCCGGCGCCCGGCGCGACGCCGACCGCGGGGCGCGCGCTCACGCGGAGCTTCGTCTACGACACGCTCGGCCGACGCATCGGGGGGACGGATCCGGACAGCGATGGTCGCAGCGGCGGGGAAGAGACGCGCCGCTGGCGGTACCTCTACAACCGCGTCGGCGACCTGGTCGCGATGCGCGACCCGCGCGGGTGCGGGCAGAACTTCTACTACGACCGCGCGGGGCGCCTGCTCGCCGAAGACTACGTCGGCTGCGCCGAGGCGCAGAGGGCGGGCGACGACCCCGACGAGACCCTGCCGAGCGAGGCCATCGGGCTCGGGCTCGACACCGCGGCGGGCACGCGCGAGGTCGACGTGCGCTACTACTTCGACGCGCTGCCGGCGTGGGCGAGCACCTTCGGCAGCCGGCCGAGCTCGCTCGACCGCGGGCGGCTCGTCGGCGGGAGCGACCGCGGCCAGCGCTCGCTCGTCGCGTACGACACGCGCGGGCGCGCCGTGTGGTCTGCGCGTCAGATGGCCATCGTGCCGGCGGCGGGCGACGCGCCCTTCGTGCGGACGGGCGACGCGCCCGCTCCGTACGAGGACGACCACCCCGCGAGCGGCGGCACGCGCCTCTACGACGAGGCGCACACGTACGTGTCGACGTCGACCTACGACCGCATTGATCGGCCCGTCGGCAAGACGTGGCCGACGGATCCGGACTGGGCGCTCTTCGGCGGGACGGGCAGCGCGCCCGCGGTGTCCGGGACGCTGAACTACAACACGCGCGGGCTGCCGGTCAGCGCCTGGGTCACGATCAACGACGGCGCCCCGTACACGCAGCAGATCCTGCGGAACGTCAGCTACGACGCGTTCGGCGCGGCGATCAACACGTACTTCGGGGCCTCGAGTATCGGCGTTCGGCGGACCGATGCCTACGATGTGCGGCGACGTCCGACTCGGCTGCAATGGATCCACAACCCCGGCACCTCCGCCCACATCATGGATCTTCGCTATGGGTGGGATGCGGCGAACAACCTGGCGACGGTCAGCGACGACCTGGCCTCGATGTATCGCGACCAGCATCCAGAGGCTCAGCGTCCGCGGCGGATGCAGATTGAGCACGACGCGCTCTACCGAGTCACGAGCGTCGACTTCGCGTACCGGCCGATGTCGGGCGCGAACACGTGGACGACGACCGGACACCCCGCGACCGACTGGCGCGAGACGCAGGCAGCGCACCGCTCGGTCGACCCGATGCGCCGCACGCCAGCGCCGCGCGTCGGGGAGCTGCCCGAGGGGCGCGTCATCAACCTGAGCTACCGCTACGACTGGCTCGCGAACCAGACGGAGTGGACGGACGACGCGGGGGCGTTCTACGAGCGCTCGCTCGGCGCCAACATCCGCAACGGCTTCACGGAGGGCCAGACGAACGGGGGCGAGCTGCGTCCGACCGCGCTCTACCTCGCCTCGAACCTACCGACGTCGGCGCCGAGCCCGGACGTGGACATCGACCGCGGGGGCTTCGTGCGGGTGCGCTACGGCGAGAGCGGCAACGCGACCGCGGTCACGGTGCGCGGGCAGTGCCACGACGTGAGCGCGGTGACGTCGTGCTACGACGACGCGGCCCAGAGCGACGTGGAGACGCGGGCGGCGCATCTGGTCAGCCGCTGCCGCTGCGACGTCGAGCAGCACTACGAGTACCGCTGGGACGAGCTCAACCGGCTCGCGGAGGCGCGGCGCTACGACCGCGCGGGCAGCGGTGACTGGGCGCTCCAGGTCCGCCAGCGCTACCGCTACGACGCGGGCAACATCCGCACGCTCAAGGAGACGGTCGACCAGCAGACCGCGGGCTCGGGGGGCGAAGCTACCGGCGGCGTCGAGCGGGTCGCGCTCTACGTGATGCCCGGCGACTTCGAGCGCCGCGGGCTCACGACCGACCGGGTGAGCGGCACGTACGTCGCGTCACTCGGGCTCGGCACCGAGACGCAATACGTCGTCGCGGGCGCGCGCGTCGTGTGGAAGCCGGGCGCGTCGGGGTCGAGCGCGACGGGCTTCGAGCGCGACGCGCGCATCACGATGGCGCTGCCGGATCTCTTGCAGAGCACCTCGGCGGTCGTGGACCTGATGCGTGGGGAGCTGCTCGAGGTCGGGACGTTCTACCCGAGCGGCGCGCGGGAGACGCTGCGGGCGAACGCGGAGGTGGAGGCGTTT